>NZ_CP011272.1:5600688-5911837 GCF_001610875.1 Pirellula sp. SH-Sr6A
CAACGGAGAGGACAGGATTCGAACCTGCGGTAAGGAGTTAACCCTACGCCGAATTAGCAATCCGGTGCTTTAGACCACTCAGCCACCTCTCCAATACAGGCGTATTGTGCCGAATTCTGCGCCCGATGCAAGCTCGGTTTGGGGGCATTTCTGCTCCTTGCTCGTCGCCACCCGCCAACCCACCGCTACCGCAGCCGCAGCCCTGGCGAAACAAACCGTTTTTCGACAAACGAAAACGCATATTGCACCAAAACGGCCATCGCTGCCGCCGGTATCGCCCCTTGCAAAATCAGCGGCAAACTCATCAACCGAATTCCCGTCAAAATCGGAGCTCCATATCCCCCCGCCCCAATCAACGCTCCAATTGTCGCCGTCCCTACGTTGATCACCGCCGCCGTCTTGATCCCTGCCAAGATCGAGGGCATCGCAAGCGGGATCTCGACCAACTTCAATCGCGCCGCTGGCGGCAATCCCAACACCACCGCCGACTCCATCGTGTTGGTTGGGATCTGCGTCAAACCGGAATACGTGTTCCGCACAATCGGTAACAAACTGTAAAAGAACAACGCCGCAATCGCCGGCAATGCCCCCAAGCCAAAGATCGGGATCATGAACACCAGCAGCGCCATTGAAGGCAACGTCTGTACCACACTCACCACCCCCAAAATCACATTCCCAAAATGCTCGTTCTTCGCCGAGAGTGTTCCCAACGGAACGGCACACATAATCGCCAGCAACAATGATATGGCCACCAACAGCACGTGCTCCCGTGTTGTCTTGATCAATCGCTGCACCATTCGAGCGAACTGATCCTTTCTCCCCACCTCCAGCATGGGCGCATCAAGCTGCATCACTTCGTTCAAAAAACTCGCAGCCACGTTGCTCTCCAGCTCTCGATCCAACCGGACCTTGGCCGACATTGCAGACATCGTTTTGGAATCGAGCTTGCCTACCAATTCCAAAATCTTTGCGGCGATAGGTGGATTGCGGTCGGCAAACTCTTGACGCATCAAGATGACCGCATAGTAAGTAGGGAAGTATCCCAAGTCGTCTTCTAGAACCCGTAGTTTATAGAAGTCAATCTCCGCATCGGTCGTGTATATATCGGTGACATCGATGGCTCCCTTTTCCAGCCCTCGATAAGCAAGGTTGTGGTCCATGGTTTTGATGCGGAAATCAGGGAATCGATACTTCTCAGCGAGTTGTTTCCAGCCATCTTGCCGCTCCATAAATTCATCGCTGATACCAATCTCCAGCTTGGGATGATTTCGTAGATCGCTGATTCTGGTAATCCCAAGCCTAGCCGCATCCGCCTCTCGCATTCCCAAGGCATAGGTATTATTAAATCCCAGTCGATCCGACATAAGGATCCCCTTTTTGGCCATCGCTTCCCGCATGTCTTGCTCGCTGCGGATCGTATTTCCCTCGGGAATCGCATCCGACAAAAGCTCTTCTCGAATGGTACCTGTGTAGTCAACATAGGCATCGACATCCCCTGCTTGCAACGCTTTCCAGAGGACTTGTGTCCCTCCCAACTCCGCTTTGTGTTCGCAGCGAGCGCCGGTCGAGCGCGCGAGATGGGCCAGGCATTCACCTAGCAAAACCGATTCCGTGAAGCCCTTGGACCCTACTTTGACCTCCGTCTCGGCGCGGGTTGTCGGAGCGAGGAGTAGAGAAACGAGGAAAGCCAAATTCATGGTGATCCGACGGACTGCGACTTGCATCATGCACCTGGGATTCGTTGGGCGTTGATAAAGCGGGTTACATAATCATTGGCGGGTTTGTGGATCAAGTCGTCCAGCACTCCGTCTTGAACGATTTGACCATCGGAGAGAAGCAACACACGATCGCCGAAAAATCCAGCTTCTCCCATGTCGTGGGTTACCATGATGGATGTCTTTTTCAGAGTTTGAAAAATCCCCCGAAGGTCTTCTTGGAGATCATACCGCACCAGAGGATCGAGGGCCCCCATCGGTTCGTCTAGAAGAATCACGGGGGGATCCATCATCAGCGCTCGCATGATTCCAACTCGCTGTCTTTGCCCCCCTGACATCTGAAGCGGATAACGATCGAGCGCGATACGAGGGAGACGGGTCAAATCCGCTAACTCCTGCACGCGGGCATTGATTCGCTCGGCCCCCCAACCCAAATGCTGAGCGAGAATCCCGACATTCTGTTTCGCTGTCAGGTGAGGAAAGAGCCCGCCATCTTGGATGACGTATCCCATTCGTTGTCTCAGGTGCAGTACATTGTTTTGATTCAAGATTTGACCGTCAAACTCGATGGTCCCTGAATCGGCCGGAATCAGGCCGATGAGAACGCGGAGCAAGGTGCTTTTGCCACAACCGCTGGGCCCGATCAAGACGGTCGACTCGCCCGTTCGAAACGTCAGTGTCGTAGGTTGTAGGACTTGATGATCGCCAAAGGATTTACTGACGTTGCTTAATGTAAACATAGATCGGATGGGGGGATCTGTGAGGACGTGGGGATCTGTGAGAGGGTGCGGTCAAGGTGTAGGCGTGGCGTTGAGCGAATCGAGCAAAGTTTGAACGCGATGCTGCATTTCGGCTGTCAACGTCGATGCACTGCTCGATTTGCTCGAGTTTTTGTCCAACCAGATCGGGGTGTCGAACTGCACGGTGACCCGTTTGGCGCCGTGCACAGTGGGATAGGCACAGCCGAGAACGTCTTCCTCTAATTTATCGACCGTTTCTACCAAGCGTTCGATCGAATCGGCGTCTCCGAGATACGTGCCTGGGTAGCTGTAGAGCTGTGTTGCCATGAACATTTTGTTCATGTCTTCGTCCCATTCGCGCCGCGCACGCTCTGTCGCGGTGGTTCGTTGGGACTCGCGTTGCTGGATGATCGCTTGCCGTACCCCTTTGATCCGTTCCGGAGGGAGGGTGTCCTTTTTTGCGATCGAGTATTTGGCCTCGCATTCGTTCAAGAGAGCGAGCATGAGGCCTTGGATGCGAGCGCGAAGGGATCCTTGTTGCGTCGTATTCAAGTATTCGGTTTCTTTGAGGGCCAGCAAACCTTCGGCGATATGGAGCACGCGTTCTCGGAGGGAGCGGTGCGCTTTCTCGGTCCAGTGCAGAGACCGTTCGATTCGGCTGACAGTTTGTTGAAGGCTGGAAGTGGGGTCATCGAGGTACCACCGTTTGATCGCGACGGGAATGACAGCCACCGGGCGATCCGATTTTTTGGCTGCCATCAGCGCCATCGCTGCGGCACCTTCGCGAAACGGAGTGACCCGATCATTGGTGTGATAGATGTCCCCTTCTGGGAAGACCACAAGCGGATTGGTACGCGTCTTGAGAATATCGACGGCGGTCTTCAATGCTTGCATGTCCGTTCCTTCTCGGTCGACGCTAAAGCAGCCGCATCGCTGCATCGATTCGCGTGTGAATCGAGAACTGACCTCGAAGACTTGCCAAGCCGTCATGAAATAGAATGGGACACGCAGTTGTTCGGCCGCGCGGAGCAAGCAATAGGAGTCCCAGTGGAACGAGTGGTTCGGTGCTAGCAAGATTCCTGCATTTCGATCGACCGCTCGGGCGATCGCGTCGCAGCCGAGGAGTGTGATATCGGTCATTTTTTGGCTTCGAAGATCTCGGTCTCGAAACCATTTGCAGAGACGGAACCACCAGGGCGTAAGTTTCGGCGGCCAATGTTCGCAAGGCACGCCATAGGGCTGTTCGTTCATTGTCGATTCGTGCGTGATAAGGAAATAGACGAAAGTTATTGTAGTCGCGTCGAGACCTACTGTTGGCATCCGAGCTAGAAATCGGAGGGGCGAGCCTAGCAAGGGGCATGGTAAGAGAGGTAAGATGATCGGTTGCACGATGGGCTTCCCCCTTCCCAAAACCCTCACAGGAAAACGATGACCCAATCTTCGACCGGATGCAGTCGGTGGATACGCTCTCTGCAATCGAGCCGCAAAACCATTCCAGTTCTCGGCCAACCCGGGATGGGTGGCCAGCGTCGGATTGCGTGCGCCTTGGCCGCCTTGGCGTTGCTGTCGATTGTCGGCTGCGAGCCCACCAAAACGCAGAACGAGATCTCGGGGAGTGGGACAGCTACCGATACGACATCGCAGGAGCTCGCGACCTCCGAGGCTACTGCTCAACCTCCTTCGCCACCGGAACCTCCCATCCCCGAACCTGCTCCCGTGCGATCGAGCGGCCAGGAACCAATCGGGGGCGCGGAACCAACTGGTGACGCTGGCTCCTCGGATGGAAAAGCGGTTCCGAAAGAGGCTATTCTGGAGAAGGCGGATGAGACGGTGCCACAGGCTCCGTCTTCCGAACCGGCGCGGACTTCCGAACCAGCGACTTCTTCCGATTCCAGCAGCGAAACGGCTTCTACCGGCCAAGGGGCTGCATCTCCTCGCAACCGATTTCTACCCCCAAATCGCAATCCTCAGACAGCGAATCCATCAGCCAAGACGGCGCAGGCAACGGTCGAGGATCGCAAAGCGCGCGAGGCTGCCAAGAAGCGAGGGGAAATCACCTTCGATGATCTCAAGTTCGAGATGGAGAAGGGGGCAGAATTCAAGAACGACATGTTGGGGAGTTCGAACTGGGAACTCCACGAAAAAGTATGGAAGATACGAGGGTTTATTCTCCCTACCACGCTTTTTAGTCAGACCGGGATCACCGAATTCGTATTGGTTCGGGACAATCAAGAGTGTTGTTTTGGACCTGGTGCCGCGCTGTACGATTGTATCATTGTTAAGATGGTCCCCGGTAAAACCATCAATTACACCACGCGCGTGGTCAGTGTGAAGGGAAAATTGGAAATCGACACTGAGTCGTTCCAGTATCCTGACGATGGTGGCCACTACGCCGTTTACAAAATGACCGCAGAAGAGGTGAAATGAGCCGCGTCGTCCTTCAAACCAATTTGCCCTTTCCTCGCCGGCAGGGGAAAGTGCGCGATGTTTACGATCTGGATGATCGACTATTGATTGTGAGTACCGATCGCATCAGTGCGTTCGATTGGGTGATGCCCAACGGTATTCCCGACAAGGGAAAGGTGCTCACGCAACTTAGTTTGTTCTGGTTCGATGTCCTCGGCGTGGACCATCACTTCCTTAGTTCCGAGCTCCCGGACGAAGTAAGAGCGCACGATCCTGAGCAATTGCTCGTCGGTCGCAGCATGGTCGTCAAAAAAGCCAAGGTGGTCCCATTCGAATGCGTGGTCCGGGGATATTTGGAAGGGAGTGGCTGGAAGGACTATCAAGCGACGGGGCAAGTTTGCGGAATCAATCTTCCCGCTGGATTGAAGCAGTGCGATCGACTCCCTGAACCGTTGTTCACCCCCTCCACCAAAGCGCAGGAAGGACATGATCAAAATGTTTCCCTTGATTACATGGCCAATGCGATCGGTGAAGGCTTGGCGACGGAACTGAAAACCAAGACGCTTCAGGTTTATCAAAAGGGGACCGAGATTGCTCGTTCCCGGGGCATTATCATCGCCGATACCAAACTGGAATGGGGCTGCTGCCACGAGCAACTCATCTTGGTCGATGAAGTCCTCACGCCGGATAGTTCTCGTTTTTGGCCGCTCGATGGTTGGGAGCCAGGGCGTCCTCAAGCTTCATTCGACAAACAATTCGTCCGCGAATATCTCATGAGCACGACATGGGATCGCAACAGTCCCCCGCCGGTTCTACCGGACGCCATCGTCGAGCAAACACGCCAGCGATACATCGAGGCTTGCGAACGCATTACCCAGAAGACATTCGCTCCATAGCCATTCCTCGAACCCTTTTTCTCTCCAACCTACCCTCCGATTCCCAAGAGAGACCCACCATGCAACATGAATCCCGATCCGAAATCGAAACTACTCCATCGTACCCCGACTCCGGATCCTGCTTATCAGCCGGCTCCAGGTCGGAATCGCTCTCCGGTGCACCGGGTCGTTCCGGATTGCCCCGACGCGGTTTTTTGGGTGCGGCTGCGGTCGCAACCGCATTGGTTGCTGCTCCGGCGCGAGGAGCTATGGTAGCCGAAGTGCCGAAGACGATAGTGCCGCCGGAAGGGAAGCGAGTGTTGCTATCGTGCAAGCTCGGGATGATTGCAAAAAAAGCAGGTGGAAAAGAATTGAGCTTGGTCGAGCGGCTCAAGATGGCGGCGGACGCTGGATTTGATGGCGTCGATTTTGATGAAGCGGGGGCATACACGGTCGAGCAAGCGAAGGCGGCGGTATGGGAGGCGGGAGTCTTTTGCCACAACGCCATCAACCATGCCCATTGGCAAGCCACGCTGACGAACCAAGATCCCGCGATTCGTGCGAAGGGAGTTGCGAACATCGAGCATTGTATTCGCGTTTCGCATGCCATCGGAGGATCCGGCGTGTTGATCGTGATCGGTAAAGGGGAGGATGGAACTCCCCAAGAGTGCGACGAGCGCGCTTCCAGCGAGATCCGCAAACTGATCCCGCTTGCAGCGTCCCTTGGACAGCCGATATTGATCGAGAATGTTTGGAACAAGATCCATTACGATCACGACAAGCCACCCGAGCAATCGGCCGAACGATTTGTCAAGTTCGTCGATAGTTTCAACAGCCGTTGGGTTGGGATGTATTACGACATCGGCAACCATTGGAAGTATGGGCAGCCTCGCGAATGGCTTCGCCAGTTCGGCCATCGAGCGGTGAAGCTTGATGTGAAGGGTTTTAGCCGCGCGAAGAACAAATTTGTCGACATCACTTCCGAAGACGACGATTTGCCTTGGGGAGAGGTGCAGGCGGGACTCAAGGAGATCGGCTTCGCCGGATGGGCGACCGCAGAAGTGGGTGGTGGTGACGTCGAGCGGTTGACGATTGTCCGGAAGCAGATGGAAAAGGCATTTGGCCTCGTCGGCTAGCGAGGTCCTGGTGCATCGCGCGATGCGAGGGCTAGACGATATTTTGTCGTACGGCCCAAATGGCGGCTTGGGTTCGATCTCCGGCACCTAACTTTCGAAAGAGGTGCTGGATATGTTCCTTCACCGTTTCAAAACTGATGCCGAGCGATTGGGCAATTTCGCGATTGGAGCAACCGGCCGCGATCTTCTTGAGCACTTCGGCTTCGCGGGCGGTGATGGGGACATCGGTTTCGACGAACGCCTTCGCGGTTCCCAGGCCACAGCTCATCCGTTTGAGTTCCTCTTTGGTCCAGAGCGATTCACCCGATGCCGCCGAACGCATCGCGTTTAGGAGCTGCTCGGGCGAGGTGGATTTCGAGATGATTCCATTGGCCCCGATCGAATAGATCCTGGCGATGTGCGTGGCGTTTTCCGTATTGGTGAGAAACAGAATATTCTGTCGGGATTGTTCGAGCTTTAGCTTCGCCAACCAGGGAAGCACATCCACATTGCCCACGCGGATATCGGTTAGGATCAAGTCGAATGCGTTGTTCGCGGCATGGGATTGCGCTTCGCTGAGCGAGGCAGCGTCTGCAGCGACGACGATGTCGGTCTCCGCTACGGTTGCTCGGATTCCGAGCCGGGTGACTTCTTGGGAATCGATCAGCAAAATTTGAATAGGCATAAGTGGGACGTTGGGCGAGGGCGGTGAAGCAAGACGAGATGGATAGATTTTGATCGAGTGTATCGGCCTTCGCCCTACTCCGCCAAGTAGGTTTCCAGCCATTCGATGGTTCTTTCTAGGCTCGATTCGGGGACGGCATGCCCGAGCCCGTGATTGAAAAGACCTAGTCGTTTCTCGGCATGGAAGACCTCGTAAGCGGGCTTGGCAGCGGCGAGATACGGGACGCTCTCGATGCCGTCCGAGGCGTTTCCGCCGATGACGAGAAAGGGTCGGGGGGCGATGCAAGCGACCAATTGGTGGTGATCGCGAGGGAAGCCAGGAGTTTTGCAGGGTGCACCGAGATACCAATCTGCTTCCCAATTTGACTGTGCGATACCGATGCCTCCTTCGCTGCTGACCGATGCTCGGATCCGTTCGTCGAAGGCGGCGAGGTAGAGGACCTCCTTAGCCCCGAGGGAATGGCCGACAGCTCCGATCCGTTTAGGATCCACACCTTCGACCGATAGGAGGGCATCGACGGCGCGGATGGAATCGTAAAGCATCCGAGCCATCCCTTTCCTATCGCCATTGCGACTTAAGAATTGCTTCGCTTCGCCGACCGCATCCAGTTTGGTGTTATGAATCCAAAGGTAATTGCGAGGGGAGAAAGTGATGAAGCCACGACGCGCTAGGTGGAGCGCATAAGCCTTGCGAAGCTCATCTTCGGTGGGTGCATTTCCTTTATTTGGATCCCCCAGCCCGACGCATTGCCTGATCGAGTGTTGGACGGTGGAGTGGAAAACGACGACCGCCGGGCTGAAGGACGGAAGGTCTTCGCGTGCGAGGATATAGGCTTCCACGAATTGGCCTGGTTCGGTTTCGTAGCGGACAAGCCGACGCAAGAGGCCTTCATCGACCCGTTCGGTTTCCAGCACCTCCATAGCGGGTGGCGTGCGCGCGTCAGAGAGGTCGAACGCTCCGAGATACCGTTGCCAGTCCCGGAGCGTACGTTCGCGGAATCTCTTGAAATCGTCTTCGGAAGACAAGGATGGAATGGGGGCCAGGGTGGGGAGAGGTTTCGAAGCCCCGTTCTGAACGGCGGGAATGGCGACTTGAACATCGGCCAGCCAGGAAACATCCTGTGCACTTGACCGGCTTGTCTCGCAGGGAGGGATAAGGAATCCGAGAAGGCCGAAGAGGAGTTTGGCTTTTCTCATTGGTCGCATCTCGTTATGTTTCCGGTGGTGGGTTGAAGGTTTGCGGGATGGGCTGGAGGGCTCCTGACGGAGGCTGTCGGCCGCATTGCTGCAACAGCGACTAGTGGGATTCTAACCTAGCGTGGGGGCGAGATTGAAGCTTGTTGTCTTAAAGATCGGCGGATCGATTCTTTTTTCTGAGAAGTCGCTTTCTGAACAAGTCGATGCGCTCCAAAAAGAGTATCGGGGTTGCCAAGTCTTTGTGGTTGTCGGAGGGGGAGAAATTGTAGAAGCGATGCGGCAGTTGCATCGGTTGCGACCCGAGCTGGATATGGGCTGGATTCATTGGGAATGTGTGCGATTGTTGGATAGTACCTTTGCTATAAGCAGGCAGATGGTGACAACCTGGGAGCCTGTCACCACGTCCACGCAATTGTCGGCACTGCTAGTCAGCGGAAGAGAGGGTGTTTATTTGGTACGGATTCAGTCGTTTTACAACGAGAGAACGCCGGCTGAAATGGAGATCGCAGAAGTGCGGCCGGCGGAGTCTTGGGATACGACAACCGATGCACTGGCTTGGTATTTGGCTTGGAGAATCTCAGCAGAGGAAGTGTGCTTGCTGAAGAGCTGTCCATGGCCAGAGGGGGCGGCAGTGGAAATGGAGCAGCTTGAGAGGCTGGCGGAGGTCGGTGTGGTGGACCGGGAGTTGCCGAGGCTGGCAAGGCTTTCACCGGGTATACGAATCTACATACGAAGCACCGCGACATAGTAAGCGCTCTCCGAGCGAGGCAGTGTACCAGCTCTCGGAGTGGTGTGAAGGTAGTAACCGCTCTCGGTGCGGTGTTTAGTTTGTTGGTGATCGATGCGCTGAAAGCGGACTGGAACACCGTTTGGAAAACCGTCAATACGGAAAAGATGCAGCCGAGGTGCAGGGGGTTGTTTGCTAGCATTGCTTGCGGTTGTTTTTTCTTGGGCTTCTAGATGGTGCAGCCGGGTGTTTCGGCTTGACCTGTCGTGCGACATCGATCACGTTGAGCATGTTGCGGTTGGAGGGGAACCCAGTCCCTGACAACGATCGAAACTCCAGGATGGAGGCCTTCGGTCCAGCAGCATTGGAATGATTTACGGACATTGAATTTGGGCAAGGAGGCCTTTCTATGAGTCGTTGCGCACCCAGCCACGGTATTTCGCTTCGTGAGGTGTTTCCCCATGCTCAGATCTTGGGCGCTTCCGATGTGCAGTGTGGGTCTTGCCATGCCGATGCAGAGACGATGCAGCCCGGTGGGGTTTTGTTCGCAGGAGCCGGGGACTCGCTCGATTTGGCTCGCGAGGTATTGGAAGCGGTATCGCGAGGAGCGTCGGCGATCGTGACCGAGCAGTTCCTTCCTTCTCCCATTCCTCAATGTATTGTTTCAGATGTTCATGAGGCGCTTTCATGCGCAGCCAATGCGGTGGCAGGTCATCCGAGCCGCAAGGTGTTGACGATCGGAGTCGTCGGTACCCATGGCAAGACGACCGCAGCCCTGCTGACCGCTTCGATGCTCAAGCATGTTGGGAATCGGGTTGGATATCACTGCACCCTCGGGGGGAGCAACGGCGCGGAGTCCGGGATGAGGTGTGTCGCGGATGCCAGCGCCATCGATTTGGCGCAATTCGCAGCTGCGTCGGTTGAGAATGGATGCCCCGCGATGGTCGTCGAGATCACCGACGAAATGTTACTTTCGCGCGCCACATCAGGTTGGGAATTCGACGTGTTGCTCTTTACGAGTTTGCGGAAGAGCCAGCGGCTCGACAAATTGCGATCGCGAGGAGTAGAAAATGCGTTGCAGCGATTGATGGGACAAGTCAAGAAGCACGGTGTGATTGTTTACAACGCGGACGATGCTCGCCTGCATCGTTGGATCGAGCGATACCAGCCGCATGCGATTGGATATGGATTGGACGCCGCGTGCGACGTTATGGGCAAGCGGAAGGAGCGAGGGGCGAACCATCAATCGTTGATGATCCAGATGGGGCGTGCGATTGCACCGGTGAACACGAAATTGTTAGGGGATCCGAGCGCACGTCATATTCTCGGGGCCGCAGCGATTGGATATGCCTTTGGATTGGAGGTCGATGAAATCATCGGAGGCATTGAGCGATTGCAACGGGTTCCAGGCAGAATGCAATGCATACCGAGCCCCCATCGCCGCGTCACAATCGACTTGGCCGATCAAGCGGACCGCTTGGCCGTTTCCATGCATAGTCTTTCCTGCCATAGCGATGCTCCGATCGTTTGCGTGGCAGAGGTTCCCGAGGCAGCAACCGCCGAGCAATTGATGGCTTATGGGAAGGTGTTGGAACGCGTGGCGTCGAAGGTAATTCTCACTCAGTCGCGTGAATCGACTCTCAGTGGGCAGCGATCTCTATGGCATGTCCTCGACGGGTGCGACGTGCCGGCATCCATTGAAATCGTTCCCAATCGCGAGACCGCGATCGAGCTAGCGATTCGCTCCAGCAAGCCGACCGATCAAATCTTGTTGGCGGGCTGGGGTTCGGGGCGCTGGACAACCAACCGGAGCGAGGAGTCCAAGTCGGATATCGACGTGGCCGAGCGAGTCCTACGAGAGTTAGGGGATGATCGCGATCCGACACCAGCAGCAAGTGTGGCCGAGAACGCAGAGGCTGCTCAGCGACCCGTCTTAAAGATCTACGATGCCGCCTAAAGGACTGCCTTGCAATCCCGCGGTTGCTTTTAGACGCCGCGGTCTGATTTCAGCTTAGTAGGACGTTTCGATGAGTTGGAGGCAGGTTTCTTGGACCTGCCTCGGGTCCGCATTCTTGTTCTTCTTGCGGGCTTGACCGATCAACGCCGAGATGGCTTTCGCATTCCCTGATTTGACCTTCGCAATCACATCGGGGTTCTCGTTTAAGAGCTCCCGGCACAGAGACTCCAGCTCGCCTGCATCGACGGCCACCACGCCGTGCGCTTGAATCAGGGCTTCGACCGCTTGCTCCGGTGCATCGAGAAGTTTTGCAAACACTTCGCGTCCGCGGGCTGTGTCGAGGGTTCCTTTTTCGATGGCGATGAGGATAAGGGCCAAGGCGGAGGCTGGGATGGGGAATTCGGCGACAGAGATGGCACGATCATTCAGGATCCGCAGCACGTCTTGGAGCATCCAAGCGATCGCGCGTTTGGGAGTTGCTCCAGCTTTGACAACAGCGAGGAAGTACTCCACCGTCTCACGGCCTTGTTGAATAAGAATTTCCGCGTCGGCGGGTCGGAGTCCGAGGGAGCCGACGAGATTTTCGCGAGCCGAGCGTGGAGTGATCGCCGCGGCGGGTTGTTCGCGTGCGATATCGGCATCGGAGATCAGAACAGGAACGAGATCTGGGCAAGGGAAATATCGATAGTCCGCTGAATCTTCTTTCTCGCGTTGCATTTCGGTCACGCCCGCGTCGTCATCCCACCCTCTCGTCTGCTTGGGGGCTTCACCAATCGTTTTCCCGTCGGCGAGGAATTGTTCGTATTGGCGTTGGCTTTCGTACTGGATCGCGCGTTCAACGGAACGGAAGCTGTTTAGGTTTTTGATTTCAACAATCGGGGTGGCGACCCACTTTCCGTCGCGTTGGATGTGGAGGTTTACGTTCGCATCGGCGCGGAGCGAGCCTTCCTGCATGTTGCCATCCGTGATACCTAAGTACATCATGAGGAGGCGCATTTCAACGAGATAGTTTTTGGCATCTTCTGCGCTTCGGAGATCGGGTTCCGATACGATTTCGAGCAAAGGAGTTCCGGCCCGGTTGAGATCGATTCGCGTGTCCGCTTTACCGGCTACTTCATCGTGTAGGCTCTTGCCAGCGTCCTCTTCCAGGTGAGCGCGGAGGATGCGAATTTTCTTTGGGCAAGGAGCCCCTGTGTCATCGAGCGATTCGATTTCGAGATATCCGGGCCCGCAAATGGGCAGATCGAACTGGCTGGTTTGGTAGCCTTTTGGGAGATCGGGATAGAAGTAGTTCTTTCGGTCCCATTTCGTGAAACGTGCGATTTCGGAGTGAAGACCGATTCCGGCGCGAAGAGCGTATCGGATCGCGGTATCGTTCAGAACCGGGAGGGAGCCGGGGAGGCCGAGGCAAACCGGGCAGACTTGGGTGTTTGGCGAGGCTCCAAAATCGGTGCGGCATCGACAGAACAACTTCGTCGCTGTCTTCAGTTGGACATGGACTTCAAGTCCAATTACGGTTCGGTAAAGATGTGACATCTGGGGAATGCAAGCGGGCTCGGTCTGGATGAATTAGGAAAGATGGACGATATAGCCTATCGCACCTGCGATCAACCCCCTGCCATTTTGGGTTTCAAACGATCGTTGCGTTGCAATTGGAGACACTTTTCATTGTCTTTTGGTAAGCCATTGTTAGTATTTCCATGCACGTGAAGCGAGTGCGTGGAAAGATTTAACGCTTGGGAAAAACAGCGAAGTCCAAACACGCGATCTTGAATAATTTGGATGCTACCTTCCAGGATGGAACGGCAATTGCAACGGAAACGATAAGCGGGCTTATTCCGGTTGCAAAGAGTGTCGGATGTGCAGGGATCCTCAGGATTGATCCAACACACTAGTTCGAAGCGATGGCAGGGGCGCGATGGTTGCGTCAGGCTGATCGTCAAGGAGGGCATGGTATGAAACGCGTCGTTCACAATACGGTTGCACGGGTTCGGTCGGTTGTTCTTTCGTTCGTAATGATGTGGCTGGTGACCGAAGCCCAACGGGCTTGGGGTCAAGTCGCTTTTGATGTGAACCCAGTGGTTGCGGCTCGGGAGGTGGGGCAACTCGGAATCATGGGGCAGATGCCCAATTCGAGGATGGTGGAAGTCCAGCTCGACGTTTCGGCATTGTTTACGCCGGGAGATTCCTCGCGTGTGACCGAGTTCACGGTGAAGATGGTGAGCCGTCACGAGGATGTTCAGGTTGCGGATTATTCGCCGCGGACAGAGTTGCAAAGCGAGATTTTGGGGCCGATGCAGATCACGCAAGACTCCGATCGAGTTCGTGAAGCGGCAATTCGGGGGATGGGTGGCTATCCGGGGGCTGGAACGATTCAAGGTTACGCGTACGGCCATGACAATGCGCATGAAACGGTTATCTATGCGAAGAAGCCAGCGATGGAATTGTCGACTGCTTCTGGGACATTGGATCGGCGACGAGGTGTTTACTTTAAGGTCAAGCAATCCTCGCAAAGCACTCTTGAGGGAGCGCGGCCGTTTCGGATTGTTTTTGAAGTCCCTTCGTCATGGCGTGCCGATTTGTTGGATGTCACGATCGAAGCTGTAGGGCTGGATACTCCGGCGTCGAAGCGTCCGAGAGTTTTGTCGGTTCAGCAGTTTGTGGTGGCCATGTATCAAGAATACGATGAGCATGCTGCGGGGGCGGCAACCCAGTATGCGAGACAGCAGCAACGGCTGGCGTCGTATGCTCGCATGTATGCTAGCGCGATTGAGCAAAAAAGTTTCCCAACGCCGCTTCACAAGTTGGGTGCGAAGCTCGATATCTACGAGCCGAATATTCCCCAGAACTGGTATGAGACCCTGGTCTATCGATCGGGCACCAATCACAACATGTTCAAGCTGTCGCATCTTCCGGTGGATTTGCGAGTTGCCATCTTGAACTACTTGGATCAGAAGAGTCTGCTGGAAGCCATGTCCGGATGCTGCCAAGAAATCCCGCAGATGGCGACCGCAGCAGGGTTTAATATGGTGAATCGTTAGAAGCGGGGGGAAGTGGCGCGCCAAGGCGCCAAGCCCGCAAAGGGAAGAGGGGGGGAATGAGATATGGGCATGGTCTCTGATCAATATTTGCCCTATGAATCGTTTTTGATATGCCAGCGGCTTGGGATTTTCAGACTGGGATCCTTCCTTCTCCTGCTCCCACTCTTCGTTGCGGTCTTTGCGCCTTTGCGAGAAACCTCTTCGGTTCTGCTGGGGGAAGGGGCGCGCCACGGCGCCAAGCTCGCAGAGGGAAGACAGGGGGTGGGAATGAGAGATGGGGAGAGTGCCATCTAACATTTGCCCTTTGAATCTTGGATCCATCCTTCTCCTGTTCCCACTCTTCGTTGCGGTCTTTGCGCCTTTGCGAGAAACCTCTTCGGTTCTGCTGGGGGGAAGTGGCGCGCCACGGCGCCAAGCTCGCAGAGGGAAGATTGGGGGTGGGAATGAGAGATGGGGAGAGTGCCACCTAACATTGGACCTATAAATCTTTTTTTATGTCCCTGCGAATTGGGATTTCCAGTCTGTGATCCATCCTTCCCCTGCTCCCACTCTTCGTTGCGGTCTTTGCGCCTTTGCGAGAAACCTCTTCCGCTCTCTAGGAGTACGAGAAAAAAGGGGACGCAAAGCTTGCAAGGGTCAGATGATGTATCATGTCGGGGGATGATGGGGACGATTCGGCCGATTGAAGCAAGGGCGGTCTCCTGGAGGTTTCTTGCATACATCACACGCAAGCAGTAGATCGAAGAGCAGCATGGCGGTCATTACGGTCGTTCGAGGAGTTCGCGCGGGGCATCAATTCACGCTCCAAGAGGGGGCCAAACGCATTGGTCGGGATAGCCAGTGCGAGATTCATCTCAGCGACTCCGAAACCTCGCGCAATCATGCGGTGATCGAGTTTCGGGAAGGGCAATATTGGATCCGGGATCTCGGGAGCAGCAACGGCACGTTTATAAACGACCAGCGGGTCAGTGAAAGCAAACTGACCAGTGGGGATCGGATTCAGATCGGCAAGCAGATGTTGTTGTTTGTTCGAAAGATTCGCCGATCCAAGATTTTGGACGGTGAGGTCGCAATCGTCCCGCCTTCGGTGGAAGACGCTTCTCAAATTGTCGGGCGGCTTTTCGCGGACGCTCCGCTCGCCGATCAAACGGCGGATTGGAATGCGGAGGGATCATCCAATGAGATCCTGCCGGGGCCGCCATCGCCCGGTAACGACGCCACGTCCCGCAGTCTGTGGGAGATTATGTACCGCACATCGCTCGCGGTGAGCAGGACGATGGATATCGACCAGCTTTTGCATCAGATCTTGGAATTGATTTTCCAGTGGGTGCAGTGCGATCGAGGGTGCATCATGCTGCTCGATAGCGATTCCGGAGAATTGCGTCCTAGTTGTCGCAAGAATCGGCGATCGGGAATTTCGTCGCGGATGGCGATCAGCAAGACGATTTTGGAATACGTGACCAAGCATGGCGAAGGGGTGCTCACCAGCGACGCTTGCGAAGACGATCGTTGGAACCCAAGCGTCAGTATTTCAGCGGGAGGGATCCGCGAGGCGATATGCGTTCCCATGAAGGGGCGTTACGGAGTGGTCGGAATCATCTATATCGACACGACAACTTCGGCGGGCAAGTACGCGTCGCGGACAGACCGCGTTTTCCATGAAGAGCATTTGAAACTGTTGGTGGCGATAGGCCATCAAGCGGCCTTGGCGATCGAGGACACGCATTTTTATCAGAACATGGTCCAGGCGGAGCGGTTGGCGGTGATGGGGCAAACCATCGCGACCCTCTCGCATCACATCAAGAATATTGTGCAGGGCCTCAAGGGCGGGAGTTACTTGGTCGACGAGGGGGTCAAACGCGAGGATTTATCGACCATCTTGAAGGGTTGGCGAATCTGTGGCCGGAATCACGAACGGATCGAGTCTCTCGTCATGGACATGCTCACGATGAGCAAGGATCGAGTACCCGTCCGGCAGCAGATCGATTTGCGAGAGTTACTTGATGATGTCGTCGAATTGGCACGTTCCGCTGCGGTCGATTCGGGGACCGAGGTGGCGTGGGAGCGTCCCGAGTCCGAGATACGGCTCATGTTGGACTCCGAAGCGATTCATCGGGGCATTCTCAATTTGGTGAGCAATGCCATCGATGCTTGCAAGGAGAAGGAGGGGGGCCGCGTGCAGCTGGCGCTCCAATCCGATGCAGAGAATGTCGCGGTGCTGGTGACCGACAATGGCATCGGAATTCCAGAAAGCGATCTCGAGCGGATTTTTTCGATGTTTGAGTCGAATAAGGGGAGCCGAGGGACGGGGCTAGGGTTGCCGGTGAGTCTCAAGATTGCTCAAGAGCACGGGGGGACGATTCACGTTCGATCGCAAGTGGGGGAAGGGACGACATTTGAATTCGTCCTTCCCCGAAATGATGCGAATGCACCTTCCTCGGAATGGCCCCACGAGTCGAGGAAGACGATCTCCGAGTGACGGGGGGCGGAACGTGATCGGAAGATCGTTGGTGGCTATCGGGTTGCGCGAAGGCAGTCCGCGATAGCGTTGCAGAGTGTATCCATGGTTTGGGGGGCCATGCCGGCGACGTTGATACGACCGGTGCCGACAATATAGATTGCCTGCTCGCTTTTGAGCCAATCCGCTTGCATGTTGTTCAGGCCACTGTAGGAGAACATTCCTTTTTGGCTCGCGAGGAAGGAGAAATCGCGGTCGATGCCTGTCTTTTTCATTCCTTCGATGAACATGGTTCTCATTTGCGAGATGCGATTACGCATTCCATTGACTTCCGCGACCCACTCGGTGCGGAGGGCTGGATCGGAGAGGATGGTGGCCACGGTGGAGGCACCGTGGCGAGGCGGATTGCTGTAGTTGCAGCGGATCGCCTGTCGAATTTGGCTCAAGGCAGCTTCCGTTTTGGATGCCTCGGACCCAACGAGCATGACGGCCCCGACGCGTTCGGAGTAGAGGCCGAAGTTCTTGGAGAAGGAGCTGCAAACAATGGCCTCCGGGTTCTTTTTGAGCAGGGTGTGCAGGGGCTTTGCATCCTCCTCCAGTCCATCTCCGAAGCCTTGGTAAGCGAAGTCGACGAAGGGGATCATCCCTTTGCGAGCGAGTAATTCCGCGATTTGTTCCCACTGTGCGAGGGTGGGGTCGATGCCGGTTGGGTTGTGGCAACAGGCGTGGAGGCAGACCAGATCGCCGCGTCGTCCGTTCGATTCCAGGTCTTGGACCATGGCGGCGAAGTCGAGCGAGGTTTTGTCGGAGGAAAGGTAGGAGTAGACGACTGGTTCGAGGCCCGCAGCTTGGAAGATGGAGCCGTGGTTCGCCCAAGTGGGGTTGCTTAGCCAAATACGAGTTCCGGGAAAATGTTTGGCCACGGTATCGGCACCGACGCGGAGGGCACCTGTTCCACCTGGGGTTTGGGCTGCGGCCACCCGAGCGTGGTCCAGTTCGGAACCGAAGACCAAGTCGACGACCCCGCGAAGGTATTCGGTGTGGCCTTCGATCGGCATGTAACCTTTCGTGTTTTCCGTGTTGAGAAGCTTCACCTCCGCCTTTTTGACGGTTGCCAAGATCGGCGTCGCGCCATCTTCGGTTTTGTAGACGCCGACGGTGAGATTGATTTTCCCAGGGCGCGGATCCTTTGCGAAGGCATCGGCGAGTCCGAGGATGGAATCAGGAGGAGCGATCGGCAGGTGTTCGAACATGCTTCATCAGGTTCTGTAGAGGGAAGATCGAAGGCTTCTATTTGCGAGCAAAAAGGGTACTATGAAATCGGTTTCGTGAGGAGTGCGTAATCTTTACGAATTGTAGAAACTGATGTTGACTCGGTCATTCGAATCGCACCATACTCTTCCCCCGAGTTACGGATGACTCAACTGCTCTTGCGTCGCCGACCCAAAATTGCTCCGACGTCCGGAACGTCGAGGCTGGGCGATGGCAACGGGCACAGGCCCCGCACCTGGAAGAGACACGCGAATCGAGCTTGCTGCATGGCATCGAGTTGGTTTGCTAGGAGATACCAGTGTCCTTCGCGATAGACAACGAAGTCAAAGACAGAGTTCGCCTATCGGTCAACATTGTTGACTTGATTAGCAGCTACACGGAGCTCCGTCGGCAGGGCCGCGGGTTTGTGGCGGCTTGTCCTTTCCACGACGATCGCCGCCCGAGTCTTCAGATCAATCCTGAGCGTCAGACTTGGAAGTGTTGGGTTTGCGACATCGGGGGGGACGTCTTCAGTTGGGTGATGAAGCGGGAGAATGTCGGTTTTCCCGAAGCCCTACGTATGCTAGCCGACCGCGTTGGTATCGTGCTGGAAGAGGACAAAGGGAAAGGAAACCGAGACGACAAGAAGCGTTTGTATGACGCGATGGCTTGGGCGGTCCAAGAATTCCAGCAGTGCTTGTTGCACGCCCCCGAAGGGGCAGCGGCCCGCCAGTATCTACAAGACCGGGGATTGTCTGACGAGAGTATTCGCAAGTTTCAACTGGGATTTGCACCGGAGAGCTGGTCCTGGTTGATCGATCGGGCGAGCAGCAAAGGGATTGGAGCCGATTTGCTCGAGTATGTGGGATTGGCGGCACGAGGGGAGCGAGGTTCCCGTTACGATCGATTCCGCAATCGAGCGATATTTCCGATTCGCGATGTTCAGTCCCGTCCGATCGCCGTAGGGGGGCGCGTGCTCCCTGGGGCAAGTGCAGATGTCGCCAAGTATGTGAACTGCAGCGAGACGCGGCTCTATCACAAGAGCCATCAATTGTACGGCCTCGATTTGGCTCGCGACTCCATCGTGAAAGCGAAGCAAGCGATTGTGATGGAAGGCTACACCGACGTCATCATGTCGGTGCAGCACGGCATCGGCAATGCAGTCGCCTGCTGTGGTACGGCGCTCGGCGAGCATCAGATCAAGCTGCTGCGACGCTATTGCGATTCGGTGGTATTGCTGTTGGACGGAGACGAAGCCGGGCAGCGCAGAACGCGCGAGATCCTTGAACTCTTTGTCACCGAGCAAATGGATTTGCGGATCTTAACTTTGCCAGATGGAATGGACCCCTGCGACTTCCTGCTGAAGCGATCGGGCGGCGAGTTGCAGGAACTGGTCAAAGGTGCCGTCGACGCGCTCGAACACAAATTGCGGGTCGTTTGCCAGGGATTCGATCCATTGCTCGACACGCACCGGGCCAATACCGCCTTGGAAGATGTCTTGGAAACCATGTCGCGGGTTAGCAAGGATTCCTTGCTTTCAAATGAAGCACTGCGTCTTCGGCACGATCAGCTAATTGCACGATTGGGACGCCAGTTTGGTATCGAGCCGTCTGAGATTCGCATGCGGATGGAGTCCATCCGGCGAAGTGCAGCCGAGCGAGCCAAGCAGCGGCAGGAGTTTCGCCAAAACTTTGCCAAGACCTCTACACCGAACGAACGGATCATCGGAGAGCGAGGCGCGAGTGTTTCCGAACAACTCGCTGCGCCAAACAGTGGAAAGGCGATCGATAGCAGCGGCTCGCGTTTCGAAAACGAGGCCGCCGTATGCCGTTATTCGGAGATGAATGCTATCGAATGCGAGTTGTTCGAGGTGATGGTTTTGTACGCCGATTTGGTACCCATGGCCATCGAACGATTCCCCGTCGCGAACTTGAGCTGTCATACAGCAAAAACGATATTTCAAACCTATTTAGACTTGGAACTCGCCGGACACACGTTAGACTTTGAAAGTGTTCTCTCGGCAGTCGAAGACGCAGGAGTCAAAAGCGTCTTGGTCAGCGTCGAATCGAAGGCAGCTGAAAAGTTGTCTTATTCGAAGTTGAGTCCCGAGGAACGGCTCCACTCGCTTTGCGAACGATTGAGCGGTCAAGAGGATCGAGCTCATCGCCGTCAGCAGATAAGCATGTTGGAGAACAAACACATCGACGACAATACCGCAATCGATCTTCTTGCACAAATCGTGCAACAAGCTCGATTGAAGCATGGGTTGGTCGAGACAGATACCCCGTAAGAACCCAGCGTTGTTGACCCAAACGAAAGAGCAGCGGATGCTTCTTTCGTCGACAACGAAGACCACTGTCAAAAGGAGTTGATGCCGTGGAAGTGCAAGCGTTTGATTTGCAGCAATTGTTGGATCTCGGTCGTACGCAAGGTTTCTTGACCTACGATCAAGTCAACAATTATCTCCCTGACGAAGCCAATAGTGCCGACAAATTGGATCAACTTCTCTTTGCTCTGGAGCGAGCAGGGGTAGAGATCGTCGACGACGTCGAATCTGCCGTCGCCAAGAGTGCCGCCGACAAGGTTACAGACGGCCCGGGTGCACCGACTGGTCACGAACCATCCCCGCGGTTGACCAACGATCCTATTCGACTTTATCTGAGCCAGATGTGCGAGATTCCTTTGCTCACCCGCGAGCAAGAGATTTCGTTAGCTAAGAAGATCGAAATCACACGTCGCAAGTTCCGACGCGCTGTTCTGGGAAATGACTTTGCACTTCGTCACACCGTCGAGATCCTCCGCAAGGTTGCCGACGGAGCCCTACCATTCGATCGAACCATCAAGGTTTCATTGACCGAACGGCTTACCAAGGAGCAGATCAGTGCGAGAATGCCCCACAATCTGAGAACTCTCGATGCGCTGATCGATGAGAATCGTCACGATTTCCAAACCATTGTACGCCGCAGCACCAGCGAAGAGGAAAAAGGGACAGCACGGCGGCAATACCAGAGACGCAGGCTCAAGTCTTTGGTGTTGGTAGAAGAGCTGTCGCTGCGATCACGCCGTGTGATTCCATTGATGCGTCAGTTGGAACAGTACTCGCAACGGATGGACTTTCTGCAGAACCGAATTCAGTTCCTTCGCAGTACCGGATCCAATCCGATGGAGCTCAGCCGGTTTGTTTCCGAGCTCCGGCACTTGATCATGACCACGCAGGAGAGCCCTCGTTCTTTACGAACGCGTTGTGAAGAGTTTCGCAGAAACTTCAAAGAGTATGAGAACGTCAAGCGGCAGCTCTCCAGCGGTAACCTCCGTCTGGTCGTATCGATCGCGAAGAAGTATCGCAATCGCGGGCTGAGCTTCTTGGATTTGATTCAAGAAGGCAACACAGGCTTGATGCGAGCCGTGGACAAGTACGAATACCGTCGCGGTTTCAAATTCTCTACCTATGCAACTTGGTGGATTCGCCAAGCCATCACGCGAGCGATTTCCGATCAAGCGCGAACGATTCGAATTCCCGTTCATATGATCGATGTGTTGAGCAAGCTCAGGAATATTCAAAAGCAACTCACGCAAGAGCTCCGACGCGAACCGACTATGTTGGAGATTTCCGAAGTCGCTCAATTGGCAGTAGAGGAAGTGCAACGCGTACTGGATATTGGACGCAGCCCTATCAGTTTGGACCGTCCGGTCGGTGAAGGGGAAGACAATGCGTTTGGCGAGTTTCTCGAAGATCCCGCCAGCGACAATCCGGTTCGCAATGCAAGCAACGGGGTTCTTCGCGATCGAATCGATTCGTTGCTGAAGACCCTCACGTATCGCGAACGCGAGATTATTCGACTTCGGTACGGCCTTACCGACGGATACTCCTACACCCTGGAAGAAGTCGGTCGCATTTTCAAAGTGACCCGGGAACGTGTTCGTCAGATCGAGGCCAAGGCGGTGGCTAAACTGCAAAACCCTGTGCGCGCCAAGATGCTGGAAGGTTTCTTGAAGCAAGTCGCTTGATCGATGCTCCGACCGGATGTCGAAAGAGAATAAAACCAATCGATGCACCGCACCCCATCGCTAACTCCGACCGGGTGTGGTGTTTTCGTTTAAGCGCGTGGGGAGAAACGGGAGCGACGCGAGTATCGCTAGGCTGGGAACGCAGACCGATCGCATGCGCATGTTGCTCCAATAGACGGAGTGGACCAACGTGACGCTAAGGAGAATTGACGCCATCAACCAAGTGCCGTGCCGAGTGGACGGAGCACGCTTCCAATTACCAAGCAATCGGTAGCATCCTATCAAGGCCAACAAGTACAAAATGCCGTACCAGATGCCGATCCCCAATTGGACCATCGTGTTGGACTGATTGGGCCAAAGCGCCCACAGCCAGCCTATTCTTATCACGCATGCCCTCGCGAATTCCGCGGGACGGTTGCGAATGGTATGCCAAACGATGGACTGAGCAAGTTCGTCCTCGGATTGTTCGCCGCGTACGTTTGCTTTTTGAATGGCCCACTTTTCGAAGAAGGGGGCTTCATCCCAGGAGCGAGACCAACTGGTTTGAAAGTGATCGTACAGCGATGGATTGTTCGCCAGCAACAGGGTGTAACCACCATGGGTAGTGGTTACTCGAAAAACTCCGCTTTGGTCCATGTTTCGTAGGCCCCAAGGGAGCAACACGAGGATCCAACCTGTCAAACATCCAAGAATCATCGACATTCCGCCACGAAGGTTGTCGAAACGTTCGATGCGCGACGGGTTTTCCGATCTTTCGGCATTCGAAAGAGAGATCAGGGCAACTCCTGCGAGCCAGAGCAGTAACCAAGCGATGGCCGTTGGCCGGCAGAGAGATTGAAGACCGAAGAGAATCCCCAGGCTCAAGTCGAATACGAATGGCCACGTTACCGAGGTCGAGATGGGAAGGGACGAGCGTACGAGGATCCCGAGCATCGTCAAAACGGTTAGGAAAGTCGCCAATGTTTCGGTCATGATCAATTGCGATTGTCTCACGAGGATTGGATCGAGAGTAACCCACAATCCTGCGGAGAGGCTCAGGATGATTCGCCATCGACTCAGCCTAGAATCGCTCCCCCATCGTCCCGTCCAGATGTAAAAACAAATCGCTGTTCCTAGCGAGGTGAGAGCACCGAGGGCAGCGTGAAGAAGAGCGACGGAGTTGAATGGGAGCTCTGCATCGGGGGAGGACCCTCGACGAACGAGTAAAGCGAGCGTCGCGGGATACAAGGGAGGGCGAAAAGCAGTAGGGCGTACTCCCGATGAATGTGTCAGACCAAAGGTACCCGTCGTCCTCCAGGTGATCGCAAGGGCGCGATATGCGTCAGGATCGTCTGTCAGCGCATCGGAAGAGAGGAAGATGGCAGAGCATCGCAACGCGAACGCAGCGATGAACAAAAGGGTGCACCAAAGTCTGAATGAGTTTGGGTAAACAGGCAAGGCGAGATCCGGAAATGGGTGGCATGGAAAGGGCTAGGATCGAGACAGTTGCGATGCGATCGCGATGGTCTGAGCGTGGATATCGACAATGTCGTGGATGTCGAAAGCATACCCCCCCGCCATTGCAATCGCAGTTGGTATTTTGCGTTCTTTGGCAAATGCGAGGACCATTTGGTCGCGCGCGGATAGTCCCGCTTTGGTCAATTTGAGTCTTCCGAGTCGATCGTTTTCAAAAGGATCCGCACCTGCGAGGTAGATCATGAGATCGAAAGGGCCAGCGGCGTCGCATTGGTGGAGAGCCGATTCGAGGGCGTCGAGATACGGCTGATCGGTGGTGCCATCGGGGAGATCGACATCCAGGGAGCTCGGGTGTTTGCGGAGTGGAAAGTTTTTCGCACCGTGGATCGAAAAGGTGAAGACATTTGGGTCTGTTCCCATGATGTGTGCAGTGCCATTTCCTTGGTGAACATCGCAATCGACAACCAGAGCGCTTCCAATCGTTTGTTCGTCAAGCAACGTTCGGATGGTGACGGCAGCATCGTTGAACACGCAGAACCCTTCGCCCGCGTCGCGCATTGCATGGTGCGTACCACCCGCCATATTCACCGCCAATCCCTCCGACATCGCGGCGCGGGCGGCAGCCAGTGTGGCCCCGCTGCTTCGGAGAGAGCGTTCTACCATTTTCTCGGACCAGGGGAATCCGATCCGTTTCATTTCCTGTTCGCTGAGACTGCCGGCGAGAACGCGATCGATGTAGGAGTCGCAGTGGGCAAGCCCAAGTTGATGCCGGGATACGGCGTTGGGGACAAGGAGCACATCGGACGCGTGGACGGGATTCGACACGACTCTATCTCGCAGCAATCGATACTTGGACATCGGAAACCGATGCCCATCGGGAAGCGGGAGTTCGAAGTGGTCCGTGTAGAAGAGTTTCACAGAGGCAATGGAGACCTAGCCGGCGAATGGAAGTGGGCGAGTCGATTCGTTAGCGGTCGGTCGAATCGGCGTCGAAGGAGGAGATCACCAGATCGCCGCGGGTATCGATCGCGGCTTCTGCGAACGACTCGTCCGTTTCCCAGATGCGGACTCGCGTCGCTATGGCTCCGACGTCGGCAAGCAGTTGAGGGCAGACTTCCTCGAGCAGGTATCTGGCCATGTTCTCGGCAGTGGGGTTATAGGGCATCAAGAACAATCGCGATGGCTTGACCATTTGGAGTGCTTCGATGGCGTTTTGGTCTTTCTCGTAAACCAGAAAGCTGTGGTCCCAGTGCTCGTCGAGCCATCCTTTGCATTTGGATTTGAGGTGGGAGAAGTCCATGACTCGTCCAACGGAGTCTTGGGATTCCCCGGTGACAAAAAAATCCGCGACGTAGTTGTGGCCGTGGAAGTGCTCGCACTTTCCACCATGCTTGAAAAGGCGGTGGCCGGCACAGAACTTGATCCGACGCATGATGGTGAGGCTCATTTTCAATTCCTGGGTGTAGGGAGGATCGTGTATTTATTGTCAGAGTATTATCCGCCGCTGGAAAGCTTTGGGTTCGATTTGTGGCGGTCGGCGTCTCGGTTGGTTTTCTTGTCCAAGTTCTTCAGGATGGCTTGGGTGAGGTCGACATTCGTTTGGTTTGCCAAGCAGACCAAAACGAAGAGAATGTCGGCCATTTCATCTGCGAGGTCGCGCTCGAGATCGGACTTCTTGAAGCTCTGATCGCCATAGGTTCGGGCGATCAACCGCGCGAGTTCGCCCACCTCTTCCATGAGGACTGCCAAATTGGTCATTTCGCTGAAATAGCGGACACCGATGGTACGGATCCACGTATCGACGCGCTGCTGCAGGTCCTGCAATGTAACCTGTGAAGAATCTTCTTCGGCGAATGGGGCTTCGATTGGGGAGGAGTCGAATTGAGGTTTTGGTTCCATGTTCGATCTGCTACATCGATTCCCAGGCTACCGCGGGCCATGTGGCACGCAGCAAATTTCGTTCCGCCCATGAACTTTTTGCGGAACAAGTCTGCACTTGCGGCTGTTGAAGTGGTACAGTGTAGGGGTACAACTCCTTTTATATCAGTGGGACATAACTGAATTATGCGTCTTTCGTTCGGACTCGAAGCGCGCCAGATCCAAACGCAGAAGCTGGCTCCACGGATGATCCAGTCGATGGAGATTTTGCAATTGCCGATTCTGGCATTGCAGGAGCGGATCGAGCAGGAAATGAACGAGAATCCCATGCTCGAAGTGGAGGAGCGGGATGAGAGTTTGCCTGACGAGGAGCACGACGACACCGTCAATCCGAACGCATCGCGGACGGAGGACGAGAAGGAGTTAGTGGTTCAGGACGGGCAGTCTAACGCCGAGGACTTCGAGCGTTTAGCGAACATGGACGGGGACATGCCCGACACGTTCGATGATTTTCGTCGCTCGAGCAATCGGGTGCAGGAAGACGCGGACCGAGCGCATGATTTGATGGCCAACGCTGCCGAGCGTCCTGAATCCCTCAACGATTACTTGCTTCACCAATTGGCGGAGTTGGATATCGAGGAGGAGGTCGAGCGGATTGCCGAGCGGATTATTTCTTGTTTGGACGCCCGCGACGGTGGTTACTTGAAGACCTCGCTGGCCGACATTCTGCCACCGGACCACAAGCCAGCGGACTTGCAGGTGGCGGAGCGCGCTTTGGCCGTGGTGCAGTCGATGGAGCCTGCGGGGATTGCGGCTCGAACGCTTCAGGAGTGTTTGCTCAACCAGATCCGTCCCGATGATTATTTGTCGGAGGAAATGCGAACGGTCATTTCTCAGCATTTGGATGATCTCGCGGAGAATCGCTTGCCGGTCATTCAAAAGAAGACCGGGTATTCGTTGGAGCTGATCAAGGAGATCCGCGAAGAGTTGCATCGCCTCAATCCGAAGCCGGGCGCGGCTTTCATGGAGGTGATTGTTCCGTTGGTGACCCCCGATGTGATTGTGGAACCGAACGAAGAGGGAGTGTACACCGTTCGATTGGTGGACGATTCCTTGCCCCCGCTTCGTATCAGCGAGTACTACCGACGCAGGCTGGGGGATCCTACAGCGACGGAAGAGGAACGGGAGTTTATCAAGCGCAAGATTGGCAGCGCCCAGTGGTTGATCGAGTCCATTCAGCAACGGCAAAGGACATTGACAAAGGTTTCACAGGAGATTGTCAATTACCAGAAGAAGTTTTTGGACGAAGGTCCCGAGGCGATTGAGCCGCTCAAAATGCAGCAGATTGCCGACAAAGTAGGAGTGCACGTCACCACGGTTTCCCGCGCGGTCGATGACAAATGGATACAAACTCCTCGCGGTATTTTCCCTTTGCGTCGATTCTTTGTTTTTGGGACAACCAGTGCGGACGGTGAAGACGTCGCGTACGAGACGATTCGGATGAAGCTCCAAGAGATTATCGACAAAGAAGACAAATCGAATCCTCTTAGCGATGACGATTTGGTCGAGCAGCTCAAGAAACATGGCTTGGGTGTCGCTCGCCGAACCATTACCAAGTACCGCAAAAAAATGGGAATTCCTAGCAGCCGCCAGCGTCGCGATTGGACGAAAACTTAGGGTTGCCACGTTAGTCGCCACGAATCCAGCTCTGGATCGGCGGGGTGGAAGCTGCCGATTCCGCTATCTGCTCGGCTCTCCGCAGCGAGTCGATCGATACGGCAGCGAATCGGTTGGGCGCTCCATTCGTAGGGAAGTGTTTTCATCAGGGATGGGGATGTCCGTTCGAATTCTTCTGTTTCCGTCGGTGCTGCGTCGAGAGGGGTGTCGTGCAGCAAAACAGGCGGGTGCATGGAAGTGAGGATGCATTCGACCCTGTCCGAAGAGTGTTCGATCCACTCGATTTCCCCGGTCGCGATCCTTCTGACCAATCCTCGATCGCCGCTGATAGGGCCTTCGTAGTGCAGGTAGAGGCGACGGTGGTCGGGAAGTTTCTGAACCACGGCACCGGCCCAGTCCTTGATCGGCGACGGAATGGCAAAACAGAGTAGCAGTGGAGCTTCTCCTGCCGATTTTGGAGGCTCCAAGAGTAGGTCCCAGTGGTCTTGCCGTTCATTGCCGGCCGGGTACTCGTGCCGGAGGATTACAAATTGCGTCAAAATTTTTCTCGAAATGTTTTCTGGTTGATTTCCAAGCATTCCAGGGGGAACTAATCGTCCTCCCCTGCATCCAAATCGACGTCAAACTCTGCATAACCCGCACGTTACGCAGTTTTGGCCGAGTAGTTCGCGGTCGATTCTTTCCCAAATGGCTTGATTTTTGATCGGCATGAGGGTCGGGAACTCCCCCAACAGGGGGGCAATTTACGGATGAGTGAGCTCGGAATAGTTCGCGTATCGCATACAAATTTGCATCCCAAATCGGTCCAATTATACTCGAAACCGTGAGTTCTCATGGGGGGGCGATGCGCAAGGTGAAATCAAACGCCGTTAGCTGCTCTCTTTGAGGCGACCAACTAGTCCTTTCCCTGCAGCAGGCATTTTGTTGTAGGGTTCCAAGCTACCTTTGCACTGAGGGTTGGTGATGACCATCCGCCGGCTTCGCAACAAGTTCTCTTCCCAAGCCCCCCAAAACGATTCTTCGCAAGCCCAAGGCAATGCTTCGCGCGAGCATGAATCGAGTCAAGCCAAGCAGGGCAAGCGCTTTGCGTTCCGCAAGAGTCTGATCGAGACTCTCGAGTCGCGGCAATTGATGGCAGTGGGGCCACGATTGATCGGTGTACAGCCGAACAATAGCGACTTGATCGAGAACGGAGTCATTCGGCAGATTGCGCCGAAAGAGTTGACGTTCCGTTTTGACGATGCACAGATTATCGACGCAGCGACAGTCGGTGGGATACGTGTTTCCCGCGCTGGCGGCGATGGTTCCTTCTCGCTGCCATCGGTTTCCAGTGACTTCGGGACGGTTGGGGCCGTCGACTTGCAGTTCACCAGTCGCAACGCGTCGGACGTCTTGACGATACAGGTCACTGCATCGAATTTGGGGCCATCGGTCGGTCCGAGCTTCAGTGTCAGTGGGAACGTCGTCAGCATTGTTTTGAATTCGAATCCGACGGCTCTTGTGACGGCACAGGGGTTGGTGGATGCGATCAATGCTTCATCGGTCGTGTCGCCACGAATGAGTGCGAAGGTCAATGGTGGCTTGGCGTCGACTCGTCTTGGCAGCGCGCCTGCGGCGTCGTATTCGCCAATCGTCATGCGTACCAACAATGATGTCATCATTCAGCCAGGGGCGGTGGTGATTGGGGATCGTCCGAACGAGAACGAGGTAACGCTCCGTTTCGCAGAGAACCTGCCAGACGACGTCTACCGTCTCGAGATCTTTGGCTTTGACGATCCCGGTCAAGGGATTCGAGGATTGCGCAACACCGACGGTGAATTCTTTGTTCCGTCTATTGCGAATACTCGCCAGGACACGATTGACTTCCGATTGGATCTTGGAGCGAAGATCACCGGCGTGGTGCCGCAACCTGTCGTTCGGAACGCGTCAGGACAGTTGGAGCAGTTGCGCGATACGGTCGTGGTGTACTTCGACAACGATAAGCTGTTGGTGGAAAATGACGGCGCAGGAAATCCAACTCAGCGAAGCGTTGAGAACCCCGAGTTCTATCAATTGATCTATACGGCGGACACGGTTCGCAACACCGATGATCTCGCATCGTTCCTGCCGGTGTCCGTTCGGTATAACGCCTCGGCGAACACGGCAACTCTCAAATTCAATGACGACATCGATCGATTGGCCGGTCCATTCGCTCCAGCCAGTTCGTTCCGTTTGCGGATCGGAACGCGCGAGTCGGCGCCCATGGCACCCGTCGCCAACGAAGGGGCAGCTACCGCTATTATCGACATGAACTCCAACGGTGCCGCCAAAGTCCGATTTACGGCGCGGCAGTTGGGAGAGGCTGGATCGGGAACGACCGTTCGATTCACCAATAGCAATGCCGGTGGACTTCCAACCGTCTCTGTTGCAGGCAATGTGGTCACGGTTGACTTAAGATCAGCCACGGCGACGGTGACTCAGGTCATCGAGGCATTGGAGGCATCCGCAGCGGCTTCTTTAATCCGAACTTCGTTGGAGCCAGGTTCCAACGGAAGCTTCGTCGTCGGCAATCGTCCGATCAATTATTCTGCGACGTTGGTTGGGATGGGAAGCACATTCCAGACCTCGACCAATTTGGGCACGATCGGCTCGTCGGCTGTTCCGATGACCAGTTTGTTGATGACTTCGACGATCGACGCAGAGACCCATTTGCTCGATTTGATCGGGGCGGCAAACGACCCGGGGCAGCGAGTTGTTCCGGAGGCATTCGAGAACCATATCAATCCTTCGTTTGGCGGCGATGATTTTCCTGGCATTCGCACCCTCTTCTACAATTTCCGTTCTAATTATGGAACAGTAAACGGTAGTCCTGTTACCAACGCGATCACCGAGAAGCAGAAGGAACGTGTTCGCGAGGCATTGTCCTTGTGGAGCAATCAACTCGGTGTTCAGTTTGTGGAGACAGCGAACAGCGGATTGACCTTTGCATTGGGCGAGTTGGCAGCGGCATCGGGTTTTGGCATGCAGGTTCGCCAAGGGCCTTCTTTTGCCGTCCGAATCGACCCTGCGTATCAAAACTCTCTGGCGGTTTTTTCTGCGAGCAACGCGTGGGAAGATAACTACGCCGAGGATTTCACTCGTTCGGTTGCCGCGAGCGTCGGTCTGATGCTTGGGTTATCCAATGCGGGTAATTTGGATGCTTCCAATCTGATGAATTTCGACACCGATTTCATCACGTTTCCCCCGGCTGGATCCAATCGCAACTTTGAGCCGATCTTCCCAGGCAATCAGGACATTCTTCACGGGCAATACATTCATCGACCTGAAGGTAGCGACATCGATCTGTATCGATTCGACATCGACTTTGGGCCGAATGGAGCTTCGAGAACGGGCGTGTTTGTTGCCGAGACATTTGCAGAGCGAGCGGCGAGCAGCAGCAACTTGGACACGCGGCTGGCGCTTTACAAAGAAGTGCAGGCGTCCGCATTGTCCACCTTGAATCTGGGTCAGTCGGTCCAAGTGAAGTTCACGGCGGTTCAGTCGGGCAAGTTGGGGAACAATCTTCAAGTCTTCGTAACCCGAAGTCCTCGCGGTGTCGGGGCATCGCCGTTGGTGCAAGTTTTCCCGAACGCCATCGCCATCGATTTGAATTCGACCGTGGGAAGCGAGTCGACCTTGGGGGACTTCATCTCTGCGTTGGACAACGATCCTGCCGCGAGAAGTTTGGTGAAGGTGGAATTGTTGGCCGGTAGCGTTTCGACGTTGCTGGGCAATCGCGACATCACCTATTCGCCGATCACCTTGAAGGGTGGGCGCGTGGACTTGATCGCGCAAAACGATAACTACTTCAGCGACGATTCGCTGATTCGATTGAATTTGGACTCGGGTGTTTATTACATCGGAGTGTCTGCGTCGGGTAACGACAGCTATGACCCTGTGATTCCAGGAACGGGTACCGGCGGGCGGACGCAGGGCAAGTATGACTTGCGATTGAGTTTCCGAGCTCAGACGGATTCGGCGGATTCCATTCAAGACATTGCGGATGCGAATGGCCTTTCGGTCGCGCTCGATGGGGACGCAGATGGGACACCTGGCGGTGTGTACAACTTCTGGTTTGAAACCCGTCAACTTAATCGATCGTTCAATTTCAATGCTGGGGGCTCTCCTGCCTTGGAAGGCAGGTTGATAACCTTGACCGGAAGCAATGGCGTAGTGCGCCGCTTTGAGTTCAGCTCCGATGCAACGGTTGGGACAGGGAACACGCGAATCGTCTATTCCAACTCCAGCTCGGAGGCTGATTTAGCGGCTGCAGTTGTCGCTGCGATTCAATCGCGAGGAGAGCTTGGCATTACCGCTTCGGCGGTAGGTGGGACAGTGACATTGCAGGGAGAACGGAACCTGCAACTCTCGCCGGACCTCACCGTAATCGACGTTCTCGGCAAAACGATTTTCGTCGACAAGTCGGCTGGACCGAGCGCCGATGGATCCTTGGCAAAGCCATTCAATAACATCGCTGGCATCGGCGTTCCCAATGCGTTTGGAGCAACGTTCCCTGGGGACATTGTCCGGATCGTTGGGAACGGTGGTAACGACGGTCGGTTGGAAACGGTCAACGACAACGTCGCTTACGAAATTGGATTTGGATTGTTGGCTGGTTCGATCCTATCGGACGGACCGACAATGGATGTGCCTCGGGGCGTCACCGTCATGGTGGATGCCGGGGCCATCTTCAAGTCGAACCGATCCCGCATCGGGGTCGGAAGCTCGACCCTGGGCGTGGACCGCAGCGGCGGTGCGTTGCAGGTACTGGGGGCACCTGTCTTGCTCGACAATGCAGGGAATGCGATCAAGCTCAGTAATGGCTCGACGGCACCGGGAAGTGTTTTCTTTACCTCGTGGCTCGACGAATCCATCGGTTTGGACAACTACACTCCCACCACGTCTCCTGCGCCAGGAAATTGGGGTGGGTTGCTGTTCAAGCGGGATTTGGACAAAGCCGCAGGGCGATTCGATCTCGAAGATGAAGGAATCTTCCTTCAGTATGTGAACCATGCCGACATTCGATATGGTGGTTCTAGTTCGGTTGTGATCGATTCGGTGCAACAAGTTGTTAATTCGATTCAGATCGCGGATATGCGTCCGACCATTTCCTACAATCGCATTACGAGTGGGGCGGACGCGGCATTGAGCGCGACTCCGGACAGCTTCCAAGAGACTCTGTTTAGCGAGCCGATTTACCAGCGCAAAGGCTCGTTCACTCCGGACTACGATCGGGTTGGTCCTGATATCCACAATAACATCTTGGTCAACAACTCGATCAATGGGATGTTTATCAAGGTTTCGACGCCGGCGGGTGGGGAACTGAAGCAACTGACGGTGCCAGGTCGATTCGACGATACCGATGTGACGCACGTCATTGCAGAAAATATTTTGATCCAAGGTCGTCCGGGGGCAGGATTGCTCGACGCAACCTTGGTCTCGTCGAATTTGGTCTCGCTCCAGGCTCGTACTGGAGGCGTGTTGCTGCCCGGTACTTATAACTACAAGATTACGTTTGTGGATCGGTATGGGTACGAAACCCCGCCCTCGGATCCGACTCAGAGCGTGATCGTGGCCCCTGGGCAATCCGCCGTGAGCGTCTTCGGCATTCCGGGAGTGAGTGGCGAGTATGTCACACGGCGTATTTACCGAAGCGACAGTTCGGGGAGTGGTTCCTATCGATTGGTCGCCGAACTGGATGGGGGCACCACAACGTTCTTGGATCGAGGGCAGCAGCCTGCCGATAGTGCCGCAACCTTGCTGCGCGACCGCCCGAATGTCTCGGGTGTAGGACTTTCGACGTTGCCAGCGGGCAATCTCAATGCGTCGACCACTTACACGTATCGCGTAGTGATGGTGGATGCCGCCGGTCGTGAAAGCCTCGCTTCCAATGCCACCGCAACGGTTTCCACCACCGCGGCAAACCGAACGATTCGTCTTACGAACGTACCGGCTCTGCAAGAAGGCTACGTAACGCGTCGGATTTATCGCAGTGCGCCAGGCGGTGCTGGGACTTTTGTATTGGCTGGAGAGATCACAGCGACAGGGATTACCACCTTCACCGACAATGGAAGTCTCTCGGGGGCTCCTCTATCGGTTCTTGCGTTTGGCAATGTTCGGCCGCGACTGGATGCTTCCTTGGCGATCGACCCAGGCATGGTGATCAAGCTCGAGGGGACTCGTATCGAGATCGGGCACAGTGCGCAGCTGTTGGCAGAAGGGACCGTGGATGGTCGAGTTGTGTTCACCAGCAAGCAGGATGATCGATTCGGTGCTGGCGGGACCTTCGACACCAACAACAATGGCCGCAATGCGGACAACGATGCAAACCCACGCGATTGGAGCGGCGTCTATGCTTCGCCGGGCTCCACGCTGCAACTGGACAATGCCGTATTTGCCTTTGCCGGTGGCGTGTCGCGTATCGAAGGTACATTGAAAGCGTTCAGCCCAATCGAGCTTCAGCAGGCCGAGGCTCGCATTGCCAACACCATCTTCGAAGAAAACGCCAACGGCATGGGCGGACAAGGCCCGATCGATCGATTGGGAAGACCAGCCAACGAGAACTATCCCTTTGGAAACAATGCGAGCCGCGGCTCAACTGTGTTCATCCGTGGAACACAACCGGTTCTGTTGAACAACGTCTTCCAGAACAACCAAGGGACCGCAATGACCATCGACGTGAATTCGATGGACGCGGAGTTGCGAGGGGACTCGGGGCGTCAATCCGGGCAGATTGATCGCGATCTCACTCTCGATGCCAATCGCGGGCCGTTGTTCCGGGGCAACAAGCTCTTTAACAATGGTATCAATGGATTGGAAATCCGTGCCGATGCCGCGACCAATAGCACGGACACGAACGTTCTTTCCGTTCGAGATTTGCCACGCAATTATCTTACGACGGAGAGCGTTTGGGACGACACCGATATTGTGCACGTCTTGTTCGATTCGGTCGTCGTTTCCAACTTGGAGCACAGCAATGGGCTTCGGTTGCAAAGTGCGATCAATGAGTCGCTCGTGATCAAGATGGAGGGGCAAGGCTCGAACTTTGACAAAGAGCGTGGAACAGGTTTCACAGCGACGGGGACCTACAGCAGCACTCCCGATCGAGTCGGCGGAACGATCCAAGTCATTGGGCAGCCAGGATTCCCTGTTGTCTTCACCAGTTTGCGAGATGACACCGTCGGCGCGGGGACGCAGCCCGATGGACGTCCTCAGACCGATACGAACAATGACGGAATCGCGACGGTCCCACGACCTGGTGATTGGCGTAGTTTGGTGTTCGACACGTTCAGCAATGATCGCAATGTTCAGACGGTGATGGAGGTCGAGTCGCCGACGACCATCGCTCCGGGTACTAATGATTCCGTGACCCTGTCTCAGTTCCTGGGTGTTCTAGCTCCTAATGCGCAAGCGAGCGACGAGAATCGTATTCTTGGTTTTGTCGTGGAAGGTGTGATCAGCGAGCCGAACGATCAGGACATCTTTAGTTTCTCTGCAACGGCAGGAACGGAAGTTTGGTTTGATATCGACGCGACGAGTTACACGCTTGATAGCGTTATTGAGGTTCTCGATGCGAACGGAGCTCTGCTGGCACGGAGCGACAACAGCACGGACGAGCAACTCAATCCATCGTTGATCGAAGTAACGTCTCTGGTAGATAGCACGTCGGTCAATCCCATCGTCAAGCGAAACAATGCTGTTTCGCGACGCAACGAGTCAGGGTTGTTGAAGGATGACTTTACGACGAATCCCAAGGACGCGGCGCTCCGAGTGTTGCTACCAGGAATCAGCGGAACTATCAGTACTTATTTCTTCCGAGTTCGCTCGAAGAGCACAAACATCGACAATTCGGCTGCTGGTTTGACCAGCGGTTCGTACACCGTTCAAGTTCGATTGCGAGATCAGCAAGAGTTTGCTGGATCGATTGTTAGCTACGCAGACATTCGCTACGCCACCAACGGGGTTCATGCAACCGGGCTTCCGGCGCATTCGCCTTTGACGGGGGAAGCGCATGTCAACATGTTCGATGGAAGCAATGACGGAATCACAGAAGTTGGCAATCTCCACTATACCGATGCGGGTGCGATTAGCGTCGCCGGTCAGTTGACGGGTGGTGCGCCGAATTTGATTCGGTTCACTTTGGGTGATACCGATCTCCTTCAACCATCCTTTGGCACAACCTACCCGATCGCGATCGATGTTGATTATGCGGACGGATTGAATCGTCCGAATACCTCGGCCTACTTGTTCTCGAACAACGGCATTTATGTCGGAACGAGCAGCAGCATCGCCGACGATTTGATAAATCCGGTTCGTCCTCTTTCGGGCTCCGAATTTGCGGATCTGACGCGAGGCTCGGTAGGTTCTCGAGATCCGTATATCGGCTCGATTGCTTTGCCTCGCGGTACTTACGACTTGGGGATCAGCGGCGACGGCGGCGCTCCGGTAGCTTTGTCGCGTAACACCGTGTTGTTCGACGACAGTTTTGAGAACTTGTTCTCCAATTCCAGAATTTCGAACCCTGTCTTCCCATCGTTCATTGACGTTGCACGATCGAACGGATCGTTCGGTTCCGATCCCGATTACAAGTGGCGGCCAGCGACCACGAATGCAGGTGGTCACGGTGGAACACAGGTGTTCGGTTGGAATCCGGGGGATCCGAAAGCGAATACGGCGGTAACGCCTGATGCACTCTACTCCACGGCCTTCACCGCCCCAGCAAACTGGGATGCAAACGACCGAGTTCACTTCTCGATGAAGTATCGGTATCCGACTGCCCCGGGTGGCAACTTGCAAGTGCGTTTGTACAACAACGCGGCCGCGACGGGCACGCCGGTCTACAGCTCCGGATTGGGTTCGAGCGACAACCTGTGGCGTACCTTGGAAGCCGACCTGTCATCGGTATTCGCAGCGAATCCCGGCGCTACGTTCGTCTTTGAGTTTTCTTATCGCGATGCCAACGGTGCAATCACCGGAGGCCCTACAGGAGTTCAGTTTGACGATTTCTATCTTGGTATTTGGACGCCGCGTTATACGCCGGTAGATACGTATCGGTGGATTGCACACGAAGGGTTTGATTTCAACAATCGACCGGGGGTTTCCATCCCCAATCTCTTCCCTGCATTGCCTGCGGCACCGGGCACCAACCAGTGGCAAACGTCCTTTGTCGGTTCGAATCCGAACTATAGTGGCTCGCGACAGCTCGAGTTTGTTTCGGATGGAGACGTGGCTCAGGATTTGGTCACCAATACCCTGGACCTCAGCAACGAAGCCAACGGGACTCGTTTGTACGTGACCTACGATTTCGTACCGCACGACGCGAACGATCGCTTCGAGATTTACGGTCGTGTCGCGGGGCAGCCCGATGTCTTGCTCGCAAGCAGTTTGCCGGGCGCTGCACCTGTGTCGTTGAATCGAACGTTGGGGCAATACGATCAAGCTCGCATCAGTTTGGATCGGTTTGAGGGGGGATCCGTTCAGTTGGTCTTCCGATACGATTCCAATGGAGCGAACGCGACGGGAACCGGTAGCACCGGCTATGTCCGTATGGACGACGTTGTCATCGGTATGATCTCGCGCGGCGAGTTTGCGACGAACACCACCTCCTCGCGTGCCTTCACAGCGGGCGGGGCTGGTGCGGGGCAGTATCAAGTCGAAATCCGAAAATCGGATGCAGTCAATGCGAACGCACCGAAGGAGCGATACGATCGAGGATCTTTCAGCACATCGTTGATGTTCATGCCAGGCATGGTAATGCCTGACAAAGCGGTCTTCACGCTCAGCGACGGTGCCTCGCGCGTCAATTTCCAGTTCACCTACGATGGTCAGTTCGATTTCGGCAATACGCCGATCCGCGTGAGTGCGACGTCGACGCCGGCAGAATTGGCGGTGGCGGTTCGCGATGCAATCAACACCACCTTCGCTCAAAGTCGGCTTCGTATCACCGCCGCGAATAGCAATGGCATCATCAGCGGCGCGGCCCGCGGCAATACGATTGTCAACTTGTCAGGTGAAGTCGAGTTTGTGAGCGGAGCGTCGCTGTTCGGCAATGCGATCATCAACTTCAATCAATTTGGCGATCAAAACGTACCGCGAGAGCAAGGACAATTCGTTGTCACTTCGACGCGAGTGACCGATGCGAGGGACTTTGGTGTTCTCTCGGCGCCTGCGGACAAATATTTTGCAGACGGAACAACCTTGTCGACGGCTTACGGAGCGCCCCCGACACTGGGGGGAGCGTATGCACGCAACCTGCCGCAAGAAAACTTGGTTCCATTCGGAGTGGGGGCAGGATCGCGAGCCGAGAATGCCGGACTTACACCCGGTATGATCGTTTCGAACAACATTTTCGATGGGAATGGTTTGGGTGGTCTCCATATCCAAGGGGATACCCCCATGTGGCAGATCACCGCGCTCCCAGGCGGTCAGGATGATGTTCAAACCGCCAACACGGATGGAGATCACTCTGGTTCGTTTGTGGACGACGGCGATATCCTGTCGATCAGTTTTGGCCGTCAGAAGGTGAACTTCGAATTCGAGGATGTGGCCGGTGCACCGACGGGAGCCCCGAACTTCGGCAGCGGCGTAGTCCAAGGAAACGGTTGGTTCCAAGACAACATTCCTATTTACTATCGCGAAGATGGTGGCCAAGCCTACTTGCGACCCGGTAATGGGGTATCGGGTTACGCGGACGACGAAGTGGTCAAAGCGATTCGAGATGCGATCAACGGCAGTGCGCTGGTCACGAATCTCACCACGCATAACATTCGGACTTGGGTGGCAGCGCCGACCACGGGATCCGCATCGATCTATGTGAAGGGACCGCAGGCGATCACCAATCGCAGCGTCTTCGGTGGCAATGGCCCGCTTTCCATCCAACAAGTGGGTGAGTTCACCGCCTCACCGTTCGTGCGTGCGGTGAACAACACCGTCTTCGGAAACGATGGTCGGGCTCCTTTCAATGCGAGCACGACGGATACGACCGCCAACGACACGATCGCTGGTGCAATCGAAACTTGGCAAGGTATCGCGACCAACCCAACTAGCTACACCGTCAACGCGACCCTCAATCCAGACCCATTGTCAACGGGTTCGTCCGATGTGGATTTGTTCAAATTCACGTTGGGAATCGGTGAACGCGTTCTGATCGACGTGGATACGCTCGATACCGCGAGCCTCGACGCAACCATCAAGATTTTCGATGCGCAGGGGCGAGCCATGAATGTGCGTGGGTTGATCGATCCCACCACCAATGACTTCGGCCTCGGACCTGGCGATACCAGTGTAGGGCGCGATCCGTATGTCGACTTTACCGCGACGGTGCCGGGCGTTTACTACGCAGCAATCTCCGCAGCAGGCAATTCGACCTACGATCCCTTGTCGTTGGCAGGACGTCAGCGTGGTGGAACAAGTGGCGATTACACGATGACGCTGCAAGTTCTCAAGGCGCAGCAGTTTGTCATCAGCGTCGATGATCCGAGCGCGTATGCCGATGGCGAGACATTTACGATCGACCAAGTTGCCGATTTTGGTACGACGGGTTCCCGTTCTCGCACCTTCGAGTTCACTCGAACGGGTGCCGTCTCGGCGGGGAATATTCCCGTGTTCATCGGTGCCGATTATCGAGTTCCCGACGTCGCTCGGGCGATTGCGGGCGCCGTCAATGCAGCAGGTATGTTTAATACCCAACAGCTCCCGAACGGTGACTTTGGTTCTGCCAATCCTCTGGCTCCCGTTTCGGCGGTGGCTGTTGGGGGTATCAACGGCTTCCAACCTAACTCTCGCATCCCAGCAGGACATGGGGATGTAGGTGTGAACTCGGGGAATATCCGAGGGGCTCAAGTTCAAGCGGGGCTGGCGATCTATCCGGGATGGAACAACGACGAATCGCCGTTTGACGTCTCTCCAACGCACTCGTCGATTGGATTGGGTACCGACCGTTCGAATTCGGGATCAGCCGGCCCGACCTCCCAAGGGAACGGAACGACTGAGAAGTACGTCGTGATTCGAAATGCTTCGACGATTCGTAGCAACGGAAATATCAAAGTCGATCCGGATTTCGATGCGAACAACAACCTCAATCAGATCATTTCTGAGACGGGGATCCTGGTAACAGGCGGAGCGTCTCCGACGCTGCTTAACAACGCGTTTGTCAACATTCAAACCCCGATCGTTCAAGAAGAAGCGAGGTTGATCAACGGGTTCTTGGCTCAGCAAAACGGTCGACCGGTCACCAGCATGACGAATGGTAGATTCGGGTCAGGTCCAAATTCCCCCGTTCGACCTTCTCCGACGATTGTATCGGGAACGATTTCGCAATATTGGGAAACGGCGGAGTCGCTGGCCGCGTTGAATGTGGGTGTCGAAACGGGACCGATCAACGTTCCCAACACGTCGCTCGACTTCAACACGACAATCCCGAACAACGTAAGGGCTTTTGTGGATGCCCCAGGGGGTCGGTTCCTGCCGGCACCAGGGTCCCCAGTGATCGACAGTTCGGTCGATTCGCTCCCTGAGCGAGAAGCGTTCCGAGCCGTGAAGAGCGCTGTCGGAATATCCCCTTCGCCGGTGCTTGCTCCGGATCGAGACCACAGCGGTCAGCTTCGTGCCGACGACCCTGCAGTTTCACCACCAAGCGGCTTGGGCGGTAACGTCTTCAAGGACCGCGGTGCGCTCGACCGAGCGGACTTTGTGGGCCCAACCGCGGTTGCTCTGACACCGATCGATAACGACGCGCAAGGCATCGACATCGACAACACGTTGTCGGTGATGCGACTGCAAGATGGCGTCTATCGAGAATTCCGAATCCAACTGAAGGATGGTTTCGAAACCGCAAATCTGCAAGCTGGCACCGGAATCAACGATGACTCTGTGATCGGCCGAGAAGGTGGAAATCGCCTTCCAGGTTCGGTGATCACGTTGACTGAAAACGGACGTCTGCTCGTGGAGGGAATCGATTACGCATTCGCCTACAACTCGACGACGAACGAAATCGTTCTCAAGCCTTTGGCTGGTATTTGGCGAAACGATCGCGTCTACGATATCAGTCTGAACAATAAGGATCGATTTGTTATCGATGCCTCCTCGGGCGATATCGTCGACGATGGTGATACCTTCACCATTCGCGACACGCTGGGTGGAACGGTTTACTTTGAGTACGACAGCGGATTCCGATTGCAAGTGCCCCAAGGCATCCAGCTGCAAGTTCCGATCGCAGGCGGTGGAGCGGGTGGTATTGGAGATGGAGATTCCTTCATTGTGAATGATCGGAATCAGAGTTATGTCTTCGAGTTTGACTCGAACAACAACTCCATCGCAGGCAATACTCGCATTCCGTTCTCGTCCTTGTCGACCAAGCGTAACATTGCAGATGCGATCGTTGCAGCCTTGTCGACGATCCCGACGATTAGTGTCCGGGTGTTGGATAACGATGACGTGTTCATCGGCGCACCATTGGGAGGCTATGTCGACACTACCGACACCCCCGCATTGCCTCAACCCAATTCCACATTGGCTCTCTTGGTACCTGCCTTGGGAACCAGGCCTGGTGGAATAACGGACGGTCAAACCTTCGGAGTTTCCGATGGTCGAACCAGTTTGATTTTCGAGTTCGATAGCGATCGCAATACAGCACCGGGAAATGTCCGCATCGACATCTCCGCAGCGAGTACGCCTAGCGATGTATCTGCTGCCTTGAAGCTTGCATTGGATGGCTCTGGATTGGGAGTCAACGCAACGATCGTCGATTCGGACAAGGTCCATTTGTCGCTTCCGATCGCGGGCCGAATCGATGTCGTCAACACCAACTTAAAGAGAGTGGGTGTGGCACGGTCGCTGGTCGATGGTCAATCCATCACCATCACTCGAGATTTGGGAACGAGCGTTGAAACGAGCGTCTTTGAGTTCACATTCGACGGAAATATTCAGCCAGGTAATCTACCTGTCTTGATCACCGGTGCGGACACGCAAAGTGACATTGGGACGAAGTTGGCGCTCGCGATTCGGGACGCCAATATCGGATTGCAGCCGCGTCATGTTGGAGACGGGAATATCTTCATTGGCGGTACGGAAGCTTATTCGATCTCGGTCACCAATGCTCCGACGGTTGGACTTTTCGGCCGACCAGGTATTCAAGACAACACCACTTTGGACATCTTCGGCACGTTGCTGCTTCAGATTCCTACCCGTGGTGGTGTCGATATTGCCGACAACTCCACCTTCACGATTTCGGCGAACAATCGATCGGTCGTGTTCGAGTTCGATAGCAACTTCAGCGGCCCATCTTTGCCCGGTAACATCGTGATTCGCTACGGAGCGGCTTCAACCGCTGCGGATCTCGTCACCACCATTCTTCCAATCATTGCGAACGCCGGCCTGGGTATTAACCCACGCGACGCAGGGGGTGGTAGGATCGATGTGGGCTTGCTGCCGAATAATTCGGTGAACGTAGGTGATTCCGGAATTACCTTGTCGCGAGGAAACGTGTCCGACGGAGATGTTTTCATCGTTAACAACGGAACGGTTGCTGTATCGTTCGAGTTTGAGAATCTCAGCATCGGGAACGGGCGAAATCCCGCAAACACCCCGATTCGGTACAACAACCAAAGTTCTCGAGCCGACGTTTTCGCAGCGATGAAGGCCGCGATCGAGTCCTCGATCTTAGGTCTGCAGACACAGATCACCCCCAACGGTCTTAAGTTGTTGGACAACGCTCGGTATACGACCAATATCGACAATGCTCCATCGCTGCAGATCTCGGGAGTGCCTGGTGGGGCGGTACCGGTCAGCTTTGTACAAGACCTCTCGTTCTCGGCTACCGACATGCGAGACGCAATTGTTCGAGCCATCAACCAAGCCAATGCGGATGGTCGAACCAACTTGTTCGCGAAAGTGCGCGGCGGTTCGACTTTGTTTGTTGAGGAAGCGGTCAACATCAGCACCGATGTTGCGAACTTCTATCTCCGAGGCATTCAGGACAACGCCGGCAACTTCCTGCGAAGCAACCGCATCAACAACGAGACACAGTTCACGATCTTGATGCCGGGTACTCTGCTCGATTTTGGTGATGCACCGGATCCAATCACGACCACACCAGGTCGTTATCCAACGCTGCTCGCGTTTGACGGGGCTCGGCACGTTTCTAATGCGACCGCATTGCGATTGGGAGTCAACATCGATTCGGAATTGGATGGACGCAGCTCGCCGCTCTCCGACGGGGATGCAGGGGATGACGGCGTCGGATTCCAATTCCAGAACTTGGCTCGCCCGATTTTCAATCACAATATCGACACCGGCGTCACCATTACGTTGACCACCAACGGCTTTGTCGATGGCTGGATCGATTTCAATGGCGACGGCGATTGGGATGATCCAGGTGAGCACATCGTACGCAACGTCGAATTCAGCGGAACCAATCTGACCCAGACGTTCCAAATTCGAGTTCCAGCGACATCACCCATCCCAGCGTCGGGCATCAATTCGTACGCTCGCTTCCGAACCTCTTCTGCAGGAAATCACTTGCCGACAGGATTGGCTTTGGATGGAGAAGTCGAAGACTATTTGGTCCGCATCATTCCCGGTGTACCACCCGTTGGAAACAGCGACGTCTACACCATGGATGAGGACCAAGTCGGTGGGTTGGTGACCATCGATGCCAATGGTCAATTGACACCTGGATTTGTCGTCGATGATGGAGTTCTCGCGAACGATACCAGCGCCGATGGCCGAGTCATCTCGGGACGATTGATTTCGGGACCGCAGCATTCCTCGGTTCCTTTCACTCTGGGTAGCAACGGCTTGTTTACCTATGTCCCGAACCCCGATTTTTTTGGTACCGATACGTTTGTCTATCGATCGTTCGTGACCATTGATGCGGGTCTTGGGGAGATCATTGAAGCGACCACAGACACAACGGTCACGATCAACGTTCGACCCGTGAACGACACTCCCTTGGCGGCTGATTTCTCGCGAACCATCAACGAAGACCAACCGTTGCGATTGACAACCGGTGAAGTCGTTACGTTGTCGGGTGCGGTTGCTGGTCCTGCCAACGAGTCGGCCCAAACGTTGCGATTGTCCGTGCCGAATAACGTTTCAGCACAAAATGGATCGTTGTCGGTTGTCGGCGGTGTATTGACCTACACCCCACCATTGAACTTTGCAGGAATCGACACGTTCACCTTCACCATCACCGATGATGGAGTGACTGGTACGCTGGCGGATCCAAGATCGGTAACGCGCACAGCGACCATCACGGTCCGCGATAAGAACGATCCACCGGTGACGGTGCCAAAGTCGGTGGTGATCGATGAGGACACCCAATACTCCAATAACATCGCTTTCTTCACCAATGGGGACACCGCCGGTGAGGCAGGCCAAACGCTGACGTTCACGGGCGTCGAACCAGTGAGCACCCAAGGGGGAACGGTTGTTTTCGAAAATGGTGTGGTGCGATATACCCCGCGACCGGACTTCAACGGAACCGACACGTTCTTCTACTTGGTGACCGACAATGGAACGAGCGAAGGGGTGTTGGATCCGCAAACCTCGCGAGGAACGGTCACGGTTACTGTGTCGGCAGTGAATGATGCTCCTCGTGTCGTTGCACCGATGGGCACTTTGACGTTGAACGAAGACGATCCAGAAGTCTCGTTGAACTTGACGCAGTACTTCTTCGATCCGGACGTGTTGCCCAACGGCGACGAGGTTCAGTATCGGATCGTTAGCAACACGAACAACAACTTGGTGCAAATCAACTTCGTTGGAAACACCATGTTTGTCCGGCCGCTCGCTGATGCGAATGGCAATGCAACGGTCGTCGTTGAAGCACGCGACCTGTCAGGAGCATTGGTCACCAATACGTTGAACATCGTAGTCAATCCAGTGGGAGATGCTCCACGTTTGGCGACACCACTGCCGAATTTGAATGTCAGTGAGGATCAAGCGATTTCGCCGATCACACTGTCGCCGACCTACTTCTTTGATCCAGATTCCTTGCTCAATGGCGATCAACTTTCCTTCACCGTCGATGTCAACAACACCGACTTGGTGTCGGCAACGATCATCAATGGAAGCTTGAGCTTGGTATTGCTGCCGGATGCGTCTGGTATCGCAACGGTCACGGTTCGTGCCACCGACTTGGCTGGCAATACGATCAGCGATAGTTTCGATCTGGTCGTAGCGGCTACGAACGATGGTCCACGAGCGGTCAACGACAGCTACACGGTTCCGCGTGGGGCTCCGTTTACCACAACCGATCCAACTGGCAATTTGACATCTTCGCGGAACGACGATGGTGTCTTAGCGAACGATCGTGATCCCGAAGGCAACGCGTTTACCGCGAGGGTAACGCGCCAGCCTGCGTTTGGAACCCTTTCGTTCAATCCAGATGGCACGTTCACCTACCGATCGAACAACACGATCAGCGTCGGCTCGACCGATACCTTTGAATACGAAGGAGTCGATCAGTTCGGTGCAGTGGGATCGCGAGGTACCGTGACGATCACCATCGGCAATCCTCCACCACCGCTTCATCAAAATCAGTCGAATCGTTTGGATGTTAATGCAGACGGAAGCGTTTCGCCTCTGGATGTGTTGATCATCGTCAACTTCCTCAACTTTGCGGGTGCTTCGAGCATTCCGGTTGCTGGACTGGAAGCTCCACCTCCTTATCGAGACGTCAATGGCGACAACTTCATCTCGCCGCTTGACGTGCTAGAAGTCATCAACTTTATCAACGCTCGCAGCAATCAATCTGGCGAAGGTGAAGGAGAAGGATCTGGCTCGATGATGGTTGGAATCGGACTCGAGGGAGCAGCTCGGGCTGCTTGGAGTTCATCGGTTACGCAGACCTCTTCGAACCAAACTGTCGGGATGACCGATGTGCGAGTTGCAGGAGCTCCTCGTGACGGTGAGAATGAGTCGGTTGGCATGAGCCTCGCAGATTACTGGGCCAGCCTTTCCGACGAGGAAGAAGAAGACATTGCCACCGTTCTGGTCGATTCTTCAGACCCCGATATCGACTCGCTGGATGGCTTCTTTGCTGAAGCGTTCAACGGTTAATCAACAGACGAAATGAGAGGCGGGCGTTCTTCGGAGCGACCCGCCTCGATTCCATTCACACACCTACCAAATCTCTATTCCAAAAGCCTTCAAAGGTTAGGTCAACATGGGTATTGACGCATCGAAGTCCGCAAACCGAATTCGATCCTTCGTACAAACCAAGCGAGAGCAATTTCGCCGGATGGTTTGCGAAGGTCTGGAACGAAGAGATCTCATGGCGGCAGATGGTCCGCGTCTCCTATCGGTCGCTCCGAACGCTGGCGAACTTCTATCGGTCACGCGCGAAAACACATTAAGCGAATCTCCGCGGGAGTTGGTACTGCGATTCGATTCGGACGTTACTTTGGGGTCGATTGCCAACGGCATCCAGATCATTCGCTCCGGAGGGGATCGTGCCTTTGGTGCTTCCGTTGGAGCTTCGAATCCCATTGCGGATATTCGCGAGATTCCTGCCTTTCTGAATTTCGGTGAATCGAACCGAATCGTGATTGCCAGGTTCTCTCAGCCCCTTCCGGATGACTTGTACACCGTGCAGGTTCTCGGAGTAGGGAGCCCGACACCTATTCAGAACACTGCGGGGCAAGCGTTGCTGCCTCGCATTGCGGGGACCGATCGCGATACTTTCTCGTTCGATTTGGAACTGGGAACAAAGATCATCGCCGTCGTGCCGCAGCCTATCGATCGCGCAGGAAATGGAACGATTTCGCAGCGCCGAGCTGACATTGAAGTTTATTTCAATGACAACGAGCTCTACGACCAAGCCATCACGACCGGGTTGGGAGCGAATCCTTCGGTTGTCGATCGGCAGTTCTATAAATTGATTTTGACGAAGGACACCGTGAGCCCGAACGACGATGAAGTCTTCGAGCCGACCTCCATTTCGTATGATCCGGTTCTCAAGAAAGCGACGCTCACGTTCGCGCAAGATATCGATTCCCTTCCGAGTTCTTCAGGAGGAGGTACGTTCCGCCTGCGAGTTGGTTCCAATGCTCCGGTCGCGAATGTCTTGGCGCCCATCGCTCCCAATACGTTAACCCCAGGAGCTGATCCTGCGGGTACGCTCAATGGTGCCGTGAACGTGACGGGTCTGGGAACAGGCACTCTGAACGGATCGTTTTCGACCATTATCACCCAGGAAATTCGCACGCTGGCAGGCAACCAGCTTTTGCTGGACTTCCCCGGTAACAATTTGGAACCTGGGCACCGGGATATCCAAGATGAAAGCCACCTCAACGGTACGGATAGCAATCCAGAGATCACGACGCGTTTCTACAGCTTCATGGACAACCAGTCCTACGGTGTGGACGTTCAGGGGCGACCTCTTTTCTCATCCATCAACTCCGACCAGCGCCAGCGTGTTCGCGAGGTTTTTGAGTTTTTCTCCGCTCAACTTGGTATCGATTTCGTTGAGAGGGTGGGTGCTGTTCAAGGCGGGGACATTCAAGTTGTCGTGGGGGATATGGCCCCGCTGGGTATCGTGAGTGGTCCTGGCGACGTGATTGGTGTTGCGGGTGGCAATTTGGCCATCATGGATGCATCGGAACAATGGGACAACTCCTTTGGACAAGGTTCCAATATCCCGGGTACGCAAAGTTTCTTTGAAACGACCATGCACGAAGTAGGACACGTGATGGGGTATGGGCATACCTATGATCTGCCTCCTGGAACCATCATGGGTTCCGCGAACGTGCTGGGCTATAGCACCGCCAGCACCGGTGGTGTTCTGGAACAAATTTACCCCGCCAACGCCGATGTGATTCACGGACAGAACTTGTATCGACCAGACAATCGAGACGTCGATCTCTATCGATTCGAAGTTCCGGTAACCCAAGCGGGTACGGTTCGCATCGAGACCTTTGCGGAACGGCTGAACAACTCGAGCAATCTCGATACCTATTTGACTTTGTTCAAACGGGAGGCGGACGGCTCATTGTCGATCGTCAATGCCAACAATAACTATTTCAGCGACGATTCCTTCATTGAAGCCGACTTGGGACCGGGCGAGTATTTCATCTCGGTTACCGGCAAAGGAAACGAGGACAACAATCCTCTGGCTTCGAACACGGGGAGTGGGGCTGTCAGCCAAGGCCAATACCAGCTTCGGTTCGATTTCAAATCGACGATCATTGGACAAATGGTTGAGCAGAAGACAGGCTCGACCGCGATGGGGAGCGCATTGGATGGAGATGGGGACGGAGTCGCGGGTGGCGATTTCAATTTCTGGTTCCGCTCGGCGGCCCCGTACGCAGGCATTGTCGCTCCTCCAGCCTCCGGTCCCGCGCGGACTCTGTACGTGGACAAAGCGTATCTCGGGGTGGCGCAAGTCGGTTCGTTGACGCAGCCCTTTACACGAATTTCCGATGCGACGGCTGCTGCACGACCGGGCGATATCATCCGGTTGGTAGGTGATAACCGTACGCCCAACAGTTTGACGGATGATCGAGCCTATGAGATTGGCGATGGTGGAGCTGCCGTTGGAACGCTTTCCGATGGCGCGACTTTGAATGTCCCCCGCGGCGTGACCTTGATGATCGACGCGGGCGCGATTCTTAAATTTGGTGGATCCGGCATTTTGGTGGGTAGCAATGACTCCACCTCCGATCGCTCTAGTTCTGCCATTCAAGTGCTCGGGGTCCCGGGGCTCCCTGTGTACATGACCAGTTACAACGACCAGTCGTTGGGGCAAGACACCAATCCCTTGGTTACCAATCCGTCCGCGGGAAATTGGGGAGGGATTGAGATTCGCAACGATTTCGATCGCGCGCAGGGTCGATTTGACCGGGAACGCGAGGGAGTCTTCCTGAACACAATCTCCAACGCCGATATTCGATATGGTGGTGGACAGGTTGGGCAAGGTGCATTGGCCCGTGTGGTCAGTCCGATCGATTTGTCGGAAGCTCGCCCTCTGATTCTGAACAACATCATCACCCGAAGCGGCGACGCCGCGATCAGCGCGGATCCCAACAGCTTCGAAGAGACTCTCTTCACCGAGCCTCGTTACCAGCATGTCGGTGCGTTCATCCCGGACTACACTCGGGTCGGGCCTGACATCCGGTCCAACGTGGTTCAAAATAACTCCATCAACGGATTGTTTATCAAGATCGATACGACCGCTGGTGGAGGTCTGGAGCAACTCACGGTTCCAGGTCGGATCGACGACTCCGAAATCACGATCGTACTTGGCGAAAACTTGATTATCCAAGGCACGCCAGGCGGAGCGGGGAGCGAAGCGCTCCGGCCCAACATCTCGTTGGTAACGCTCAATCCTGTTTCGTTGGCGACACCTGGATTTGCTGCAGCGACTGCGGTCGAGTATTTGATGACCTACGTCGACCGATTTGGGCAAGAAAGCCTCACCAGTGCGGTGACGACCGGATTGGTCGCGGCAGGCCAAACCATCCGTCTCGATAATTTGCCCACAGCGACTCTGGATTATGTAGGGCGGAAACTCTATCGGCGCGATAACAATCAAGTGAACGGGAGTGGAGCCCCGGTGTATCGGTTGGTCGCGAATCTCAACCGAGATGACAATCAATACTTCGACAATGGCGGCACGATCGCAGGTGGATTGCAGACCTTAGGCTTGACCTCCGTAAGTCGATCGCGACGCGATGCAAGTTTGGTCATCGATCCAGGCACCGTGATCAAGGCGCTAGGGGGACGGATTGAAGTCGGTATCAGCGCGACATTGCTCGCAGAGGGAACCGAGGCGAAACCGATTGTCTTCACCTCTCGACTTGACGATCGCTTCGGTGCAGGCGGTAGTTTAGACACCAACAACGACGGAAATGGTAGTGTTGGGTTACCCGGGGACTGGGCAGGTATTATCTCTAGGCATTTGGGTGAGTTGAGTCTGGACAACACGGTCATCACCTTTGGTGGTGGCAATTCGCGTGTGCCTGGGGGATTCGCCTCCTTCAATGCGATCGAAGTCCATCAGTCGACAGCCCGCATCGCGAATTCCTTGATTGAGAACAATGCGTCGGGCCTTGGAACACCTGGAACAACCAACCGGGATGCACGTGGGGAGAACGACGAAGCTGCCATATTCGTCTTGGCGAGCCAGCCGGTCATCATTAACAATGTGATCCGTAATAATTCTCAAGGAACAGGGAATTTGGGGGCGAGTACCTCGGCGATCAGCATCGACGCCAACTCGCTCAATTTCAAATCCGTTCGTGATTTTGGCCGCTCGACGGGTTCGAACTCCCGTGAGCCGATTGGATTGGGGAATTTCGGTCCGCTCGTTAGCAACAATCGACTGGGAGGCAACGCGATCAATGGGATGACCGTGCGCGGCGGAACATTGACCACCGAGAGCGTTTGGGACGATACCGATATCGTCCACGTTCTGCAAAATGAGATTGTGATTCCTGATTTCCACACTTATGGCGGTTTGCGGCTCACAAGTCGCGCCGACGAAAGCTTGGTTGTGAAGCTCAATGGGGCGAACGCAGGGTTCACGGCAGCAGGTCGACCCCTGGATATCACCGATCGAATCGGCGGAACCTTGCAGTTGCTGGGCAGCCCAGGCTTCCCGGTTGTGCTTACCAGTCTTGCCGATGATTCGATCGGAGCTGGTTTCGATTTCGCTGGGCGTTCGATGTTGGACACGAACAACAATGGCAGCGCGACCGTTCCAACGCCAGGCAGCTGGCGGTCGGTACGATTCGAACCGTTCTCGAATGATCGCAACGTCGATCAGTCGTACGAGCGAGAGCCTGATTTGCTCGCGAGTGTTGGCTCGAACGACTTCCCTGCGACAGCCGAAGATGTTGGAACCATCGCCCCCAATCTATCGAGCGGCGATGAGAATCTCCGGCTCGGGGTGACTCTTACCGGTGCGATCGCTTCGCCGAGCGATCTGGACGTGTATCGATTTATCGGTACCGCGGGGACCACTGTTTGGTTCGATATGGATCAAACTTCTGGAACATTGGATTCGGTGGTTGAGATCATCGATGCCAATGGGCAGATCATCGCCCAAAGCAATAACTCGCTCAATGAGTCGCTTGCTTCGTCCGTTTACTCGAACCCTGCGTTGATTCCAGTGGGCCGAGCGAATCCGATGGATCAAGAGGTGAGCGCACCGACGAATTCGTTCCTTGGAACCGATGCAGATTTCCAGGGCATAAACCCACTGGATGCAGGATTCCGGGTTGTATTGCCTGGATCGGCCGGCAGCATCAATAACTATTTTGTGCGCGTTCGCAGCAGCAACGTGTCGCCGGTGCCTGGACCCGGGGGAGTGGATCGAACGAGCACTGCCCGATTGACGGACCCCAGTCTGGTACGATCGGGGATTACCGTGGGGCAATACAAGCTCCATTTGCGATTGCAACAAACGCAAGAAATCTCCGGTTCGACGGTTCGCTATGCCGACATTCGTTTTGCTTCGACCGGTATCGAAGCACGTGGTGTAGGTATCCATTCGCCGTTGGTAGGCGAGTATGGAGAGACCAATCCTGAGACCAATAATGCTCTCGCAACCGCACAGACTTTAGGGAATTTGCTTTCGTCGGACCGGGCGAGCATGTCGATTGCAGGGCAGTTTGCGTCTGCAAATGACATCGATTTCTTCCGATTCACAGCGGCTCGCGATTCGATTCAACAAGTCAGCACGACACCGTCGGCCCACGTTTCGGTGATCTTCGACGTCGACTACGCCGATGGTTTGGCAAGAGCCAACACGCAACTGTGGGTTTTCCGTCCGGATGGGACGTTGGTCCTCATGGCCGACGACTCGAATATTCACGACGATCAACCGGCGGCACAGAAGGGTGCGGACACTTCGGATCTGACGCGAGGTTCGATGGGAACACGCGATGCATATATCGGTCCTATCGAGCTACCGCCAGGCGACTATATCGTCGCTGTAACGAACAAGAGCCAGAGCCATGTAAGCATGCGACAGTTTAGCGATGTCGATGGAGGCGGCTTTGCGAACGTGCGAGTCGAGCCCATCGATTCCGTCCGTCGTATCTCGGAGGATCGATTCGATACCTTGCCTGCGGCTAGGCCATCGACCAATGCGGCACCCGTACAAGTTGCATTCTCCGCATCATCGGCCGTTCCGTTTAACTTCTCGGACGTCACCCTTTTCACTGCGACGGGACGAAACGTCAACTTCAATAATCCTTTAACGGGAGTAATTGAAGCCACCTATAGTACGAACGGTACGAGTGCCGTGAACTACGGTGCCAACACGACCATGTTGGATATGGCGGTTACTCCTTCCGGACAAGGGATCGCTTATCAACAAGCCACGGGAGGCGTCTTGACTGACGCCAACTCCGGTAACTTCATCGGTTTGGACATCGGCAACGGCGCACCCGCTGTCGGGAATAGCGGTCTTACCACGACCACCACGCGTGTCACACCGAATTCGAATCCACCGACGTTCGAGGTCGTCCAAGTCCCGAACAACGGTGGTAACAACGGGGTCGGATTGACGTTCGACGGTCTTGCGTTCTCAACCCTAGGCGCGACCGATCTGGGTGGTGGAGCGCAGGCTGCTTCGTTCTGGGGGGTTGCGTCTCGAAACGGAGGTGGATTCCAGCCGATCATTGGAATCGTCAACGGGACACCGACTGCAGTTGGGATCGGGCAACCTGTTGTCTCGAGGAACATCCTCTACCGATTGAGCTCGTACGACGGGACTCTGGGCGCCGCGATCAATCCATCGGGCAGCAATGCTTTGAATGCAGCGCAGCGAGGATGGGGGGCTGGGACCAATCAAATGGCATCCGGTTTCTTCGTTCAACAAGCAGGAACGACGGACATCAACAACAACGTCGTCGGATACACCGAAGCGATCGGAAACGTTTCCGGTCTTGCTTCAATCGGAAATAGGCTTTACGCGGTGACAAACGCGGGCGAATTGATGGGTATGACCCCGTCCTTGACCCAGCGACACGTCTTCTCCGATTCCTATGTGGTGATCAACGATCCCGACTCGAATCAACCGATTCAATTCACAAGTTTGACAACTGGGCCGCGCAATTTGGTTGAAGGCGCGATCAATTACTCACAGCTTCTGTTCGGCGTTGGTTCCAACGGACGGATGTATGCTTTCAATACCAATGGAGTGTTGCAAAACATTTTCCCAGGAGCTAGGAGCTATGTGGAATCCGCTGGGCTCACCAATGTTTCCGGCATTAGCTTCTCCTCGTTGGATACCAATTTGTGGCATTTGACCGAGCGAAACACGGCCGAGGCAGGCCATGGTCGTCCAGCCATCTTCAACCAGTCGAGCGATGCCCAAACAGGTACCAACGTCTCGCTTCGCTTCGGTTATGCAGATCCGAACGCAAACCAACGAACTCAGTCAGGCAACTACAGCGGTATTTACAACACCCCGCTTCAGTACAATACAGTTGCTGCACCAGGCGGAGCGCGAGGGGCAATTGAAAGTGCATTGATCGACTTGCGGGAGTACTCCGCCAACGATCAGCCCTACTTGTACTTCAACTACCGTTTGAATACGCAGGACAGCAATAGCGCGATTGGAGACAACCAAGCTGCGTTGGACACATTCCGGGTATACGTATCGGCGGAAGACGGACAATGGACGCTGCTCGGTACCAACAATGCACCGCAGACCAATAGCACACGTACCGATTTCGCGGACAACTTCCTCACGAACGGTTCGGACGAATTCGATGTAAGTAATACCGGGGTGAACTTTCCGAACGTCGACCCGTTTGGCAAGCCGCCCATCACTTCCGAGTTCTTCGATAACCAAGGCTGGCGGCAGGCACGCGTCAGCTTGTCAACCGTAGCGGGTTTGAGGGATGTCAAGCTCCGCTTCGAGTTCGCAACGGGTGGCGATTTCCGAACCTTGGATGCTTCCCTGCAACCCGATGCAACTCGCAATGGGATTGAGATCACTGCGGTTTCAGGGGATCGGTTCTTTGATGGCGGTGTCGATGGTGTGATCGGTGCGAATGCGAATACCTTCACCCTCGGCGGAACGGTGTTCGAGTTCGATTTGGGATTGGTGCTGAATCTGCCCAGCGGAGCAAGTCTCAAAACGGGCGATCAGATCAAGATCGGGACGCAGCTACTAACATTTTCCAACGCTGCAGGGGCGCAGAATATTCCTTTCTCTGCGACGCAGACGCCGGAACAGGTCGCCGACAATGTGCTCGCGGTATTGACCGCCAATGGGTACACGGTCGCACGCCACACCACAACGCGGAACGTGTTGAATGTGACTGCCCGGGCTGGAAATCCGTTGCCAGCTCCAACAGCCATTGGGGATTACGACATCCTCGGCGCCGACAAAGCGATCATCATTGGCGAGCCAGGGGTTGTTACACCAGGTGCCCAGCCGGTCAATATCACCAATGCGATGACCGCGATTCAAGTTCGCGATGCCGTACGGACTTCGCTGGCCTTAGCTTTCAATATTGCTGGTCAAGAAAACAATATTGATATTTACCGTGTTCGAGGAAATACCATCCTCTTCCATAGTTCATTGCAAACCGCGGTTTCGAATTCCAGTCGATTGGTCATTACCGATGGTCGGATTGGCGATCGATTTGGGCCAGCGGACACTCCGAATCCTCGGTTCACCTCTTCGTTCCGGGCACAGCAGAACAACTTCGAAGGACTGCAAATCGATGACATCATCATCGGTTTTGCAGAGCGAGGAGAGGTGATGTACAACGCCCCCGCGAGCAACTCCACCTTTGTTCCCACGCCGTTCTACGAGCCCATCCTGGATCCTGTAACTCGACTACGAGCAAACGAAGTCGAAACGGGAACTTATCAATTGGAGATTCGAGCAGCTGCCGACTACGGCACAACGCCTCCAGGGACCCGTTTACTTATCGACGGCCCCAATGGTCGTTCCTTCAATACGAATGATCGTTTGAGCAAGAGCTACGCATTGCAGTTCAACTCGGCGAGCCGATTACGAGACGGAGCCTTCTTCACCCTGAGCGACGGTTCTAGCACCGCTCGCTTCGAGTTCAATGTGATCACGTCGACTTCGGACCCTGCGGCCAGTGTCACATCGGGCAGCATTCCGATAACGGTATTGCCGAACGCGACGGCGGTAGAGATCGTCCGTGCTATCCGAGATGCCATCAACAGCCCCGAGGCCCAATCGGTCTTGAAGATCACCGCATCAACTGGCGGAGATATGAGCGGATTTGGTGGCGAATACCCAGCTCGTTCCTTGGTCATCTTCCTAAATGGTTCGGCCGCTGCCGATACAGCTGGCGGGATTCTCGGATTCACGAATGGGGGAGCCCAGCTATCCTTCATTCGGTTCGGTCAAGAAACTGGATTTGGGGAAGATCTCGGCGATTCGAACTCTGTTCGGGATCAAGGTCAGTTCATCGTTTCCTCAAGCGTGGTCCGCAATTCCCAGAACTTCGGGATCAATGTGGATGCAGCCGCCCAGCAACAATCGCTATGGTCGACGCAGACCGGGACCAAGCCTTACCCTGGTGCGGTTCGAAACTTGGTCAACTTCAACTCCTCGAATGTCGCGCCTGGCGTCGTGGTGATGAACAACGTGCTTTATGGCAACGTGGCTGGTGGCATTAGCATCAGCGGTGACACAGGCAATAACAACAATGGCGAACCACCTCGCACCGTAGCTCGCGTTCTCAATAACACTCTGTACGGGACCGGTGCCGGCACGGGTATTAATGTGAACGATGGAGCGGTTCCCACGATCCTTAACAACGCTATTTCGAACTTCGGAGTAGGCATATCTGTTTCGGCAAATAGCCAAAGCGGCACCGAAGTGGGTGGTAACATCTACAAGCTCAACGGCGCAAATACATCGCCAGCTGGCTTGGTACAATCCTTCCAAATTAGCCTTGGTGCAACCGAACCCCTCTTCAATGACCCTGCCAACGGTCGGTTCTATCTCCAGGCATTGTCGCAAGCGATCGACTCGTCGGTTGCGTCCTTGGAGAACCGTTCGAGCATTGAACAAGTGAAGGCGGCAATTGGGCTTCCCACCAGTTCGATCTTGGCTCCGAGTTTGGATGTCAATGGTTTGCGCCGCAGCGACGATCCAGCAGTCAATACCCCTGCCGGTTTGGGCCAAAACGTCTTTATCGATCGGGGTGCGATCGACCGCGTGGATTTCGTTGGACCGTCTGCTGTTCTTCTCAATCCGCTCGACAACGATGCGGCCAATAACGACGGCGATTTGTCTCCGACGAATTTGATTCTTCGATCGGGTACTTATGACTTCTTCGAGATATTGCTCGATGAGAGCTCTGGAACGGGAGTCGATCCCTCGACGGCTTTGGATGCGACGGTAATCGTGACCGAAAACGGGCGTCGTTTGGTATCGGGCGCCGATTATGTTTTCGGCTACAGCGTCAACAGCCGAACGATTCGCTTGACTCCGTTGGGTGGGTTCTGGCGACGTGATAGCGTTTACGAGGTGACGCTGGTGAACCAATCCGCGAACCGACTCACGGTCCCTGCAGGAAGCGCCATCACCGATGGTCAGCAAATTCGGGTTGTGCGCGGCGCCAGCACCTTTGTATTGGAGTTTGATTCTGGAGATGGAGTTACGGGAGGGGCGACCCCCATTCCATTCAGCAATACGACGAGTGCGACCGTATTGACCGGTCGGATCATGCAAGCCTTGGCTGCTGCAAATATCGTCAATGCTGGGGTTGCCACCTTTGCACTCGCGAATGATACGTTGATGATCACTGGGGCCACCTCGGTGACGTCTCCGATCCCAGTCCTGGCGATCGCTCCCATTCGCGATCTAGCAGGAAACGAGCTCCGTGCGAATCGCGCCAACTCCCTCACGCAGTTTACCATCGCGATGCCCGAAGTCTCGTTGGACTACGGAGACGCCATCGAACGCGCTGGGACGGGTGCGAACAGTGCCACACTGCTCGCGCTCAATGGAGCCCGTCATGCGATCTATCCGATCGACGAGCCTCTCTTGGTTTTGGGGCAGTATGTTGATGCAGACGCAAATGGAGTAACGAGTCCGGGGGCCGATGGAGATGACAACGACTCAAGCGTCACCTTCTCGACGGGACTACCCTTCGAGATAGGTCAATCGGGACCTGCTCGTTTGGTAACCACTGCGAGTGGCGCGGCGTTGGTCGGAAAGGCCATTACCATCCGTGACAACCTGAACAACACAGTCGTCTTCCGATTCACAGATGGTACCGTCACCCTCGGAGCGGGCGAGGTCGGCGTAACCGTTCTTCCTGCTGATTCCGCCGATACGATTGCGGAATCATTGCGAGTTGCGATTTACACTCAAGCGATTGAAACAGGGCGTTTGTTCAACATCATCGCACGCCGAAGTGCGAATGTGATTTCGCTCGACGGAACCCTCAATCATCGCTTTGATCTGTCGGACGTTGCCGGTTTGATTCGCCGTGACAGCACAGGAACACTTTCTGTCGTCGTGCAAAAAACCAACAGTTCCGGAAATAACCTTTTGGATGGCCAAACATTGACGTTGGCCGATGGTTCCGGAAACGTTGTTGCTTTCCAGGTGATCGATACGTCTGCTGGAACCCCCACCGCCTTGGCGGCTGGAAATATCGCAGTTCGTGTCAACTTGTTGACCGATTCGGATACTGTGATCGCTGCGACGTTCCGCGATGCTATGAATGCCGCGATCACCGCGCGCCGATTGAATCTCCCGCAGGTTACCCTCACCGGAACAGAACTGCGGATCTTGGCGGACGACGAAGATGGCGTGCGATTCCAAGGTTACTTCAACGCGTCGGCAACCCCTGTCACCGCAACGGTAACAGCTTCTGGTGCTGGGTTTCTCGATGTTTGGATCGACTGGAATCAGGATAACGACTTCAATGACCCGGGCGAGCAAATGCTCGACTCGGTGCCAGTAGTTGCAGGGGCAAACACCTTTAGCAATTTCATTACTCCAGCCGGTGCAGCGATTGGTTACACCTCGGCTCGATTCCGTTTGAGTACGACCGGAGGGCTGTCTCCTTCGGGGCTGGCGCTCGGCGGTGAAGTGGAGGATTACATCATCGAGGTCCTGCCGGGATTGCCCCCGGTGGCGACCAACGATCCCAGCACGGCGTCACGCGAGTACCGCGTTCTCGAAGACACTGCACTCGACGTGTCGCGAGCGGACGGCGTGTTGGCAAATGACGTCGATGCTGATGAAATTTGGGTCTACGACGTGGATCCATTCACGGCAACGATCGATCCCGTGGTAGCGCCCCAGAACGGGACGCTTGAGTTTCTACCTGAGACATCGGGTCCCGATGCAGGCGAGTTCAAGGGTGCGTTCCGATATACCCCAAATCGCAATTTCTTTGGTATCGATACATTCGTTTATCAAGTTCGCGATGCACGAATGATCTCCAATACGCCCGCGACGGTGACGATCAATGTGCTACCGGTAAACGATGTACCGGTCGGAGTCGATGACCAAGTCACCATCAGTGAGGATATCGCGGATGTCGAGACCAATCCGACACGTACCGTTACGTGGAATGCGTCGCTCTTTACGGGGAACGACATTCGCGGTCGCCATGGCGATGGCACCATCGCAACAAACGAAGCAGCCCAGAACCTGCGAGTCATCGCGGCCTCATTCGTAACGCCACGTAAATCGGGTGACGGGATCAGCGTCGATTTGGTCAATAACACGATCACCTTCAATCCGGGTGATCATTACAACGATCTCATCGACGGTCAGGTTGTGATCGCGCTGACCATCGAGGACGATGGAAGCACCGGGGTAGTTCGGCCTAATGAACTCTCGGAAGCTAATCCTCTTATCAATGCAAATCCGTTGACTTCGACGAGTTTGTTGACCATCACGATCAACCCGCTCAACGATCGTCCCTTGTTCACCTTAGATACGAACTTGATCGCTGAAGTGGAAGATCCCACTCCTTCGGCACGAACGTATGGCATTGTGAAGAACGTTGTTGCTGGTCCGGTCTTGGCTCTGGATGAGTTGTCGGGAGCGACCGCGCAAACGGTTTCGAGCTTCGAAGTAAACGTTGTCGCGAATCATCCCAACCCAGCAAGTCTCTTCGCAGTGGCACCTGCCGTGGTGGGTACGGGATCTTCCCGTGCTCTGCAATACACGCTAGCCCCCGATATCAACTGGGCGAATGCGGGAGGCGACTTCCTCAATACCAATGGGCTTGGCAATATTGTTCTGGAATTGGTCGCGATCGACGACGGATTGAATGATGCAAACGGGAATGTCAATCGTTCGGTCGTTCAACGAGTGACTATTCAGATCCAACCGGTCAACGACGCGCCTGAGTTCACGGTTCCTGCGACCCACACGTCACTGGAAGATGCGGGCGTGGTCACGGTCCCCGGATTCATCACGGGAATTCGTCCAGGGACGGTCACTTCGGAAGACGAGAGTCGGGATCAAACCGTTCAGTTTGAAGTAGTTGGCTGGGACCCGAATCTCTTTGTTTCGATCCCAACGATCAGTTCCGACGGTACCTTGACCTATCAAGTTCGTCCGGATTTGAACAGCAACTACAACGCGCCGGTTAGTGATCCTACCGTAACGCCTGCAGTCAATCCTTTGATCGAGATCGAGTTGGTTGACAATGGACCGCAAGGGGGAAGCAACGTACACCGATCGGTTCGCAAGTCGTTCCAAGTCGTTGTCACTCCGGTGAATGACGTTCCAGTCCCAGACGCACACTCCGCTCAAGCTGTCGAAGATGTTGTTCTCACGATCCAATCGAGCGATGTGCTGGCTGGGGATAGATCCGGTCCGATTGACGAAGATCGAATCGAGCTTCAACAGTTGCGCATTACGCGTGTCGATTTGGTAACCGCTCAAGGGGGAACGATTGTACCTCTGTTCGATGGCACGACCGATCGGATCATTTCCTTCGACTACACGCCGCCTGCAAATTACTTCGGACCGGATTCGCTGACGTACACGGTCACGGACAATGGCAACCCCGAGTTGAGTTCCGTTGGAACCATTACGCTAAGCGTACTGGATGTCAACGACGCTCCGACTTTCACCTCCGGTGCCGATGTCGTCGTCTTGGAAGATGCTGCGGCATACTCGCAAGCGTGGGCAACGAATGTTTCGCCTGGGCCTGCTAACGAGTCAGCGCAAACGGTACAGTTTGCCGTCCAGGTCACACCTCCTGTGAACTTCCCGAACTTCTTCGCAGTAGCACCAGCGATTGCGGCGGATGGAACGCTTACGTTCACTTTGGCTCAAGATGCAAACGGTTCAGCGATTGTCGAAGTGGTAGCGATCGACAACGGACCTTCGGGTGGTGTTGTCAATCATGTGAATCGATCCACGGTACATACGTTGACGATCACGGCTGACCCCGTAAATGATGCACCGGTATACTCCTTGTCGCAGACGCTGATTCAGCATGCCGAGGACCCGACACCCGCGTTGCGTTCCTACTCGATTGTCAACGGCGTGGCCGGAGCACGTTCCACGGCGATCGACGAGTTGTTGTCGCAGTCGGTGGCATTCGACTTCATTGTCTTGGCACCCGCAGGTCGATTCGCCGTAAATCCACGAATTGTGGGAACGGGAACCGATCGAGTTTTCGAGTACCAACTCGCTCCCGATGTGAACCGATTGAACTCGAACGGAGATATCTTGGTAGAAGTCTATGCGGTCGATAACGGCCCTTCGACGACACCCCCTGCGAATGTTAATCGTTCACCACGCCAGATCATTACCATTCGGGTCACCGAAGTAAACGATCCGCCTCAATTCGATCTTTCCTTCAATACGTTGACGATTGAAGAAGACGCACCATTACAAACCTTCCCTGCTTTCTATCTCAACGAGCTGGCGGGCCCGTCGACAGCTGTGGATGAATTGCCACCGTCGTCGACGGCTCAAACCGTCACGCGTTCGGTGAGCGTTCCGCCGGAGGCCGTCGATCTCTATGCTGTTCTCCCTCGTCTCAATGCAAACGGAGACTTGGAGTTCCAGTATCGGCAGGATGTGAACAGCAATTTTGCAGCGCTTCGCGGTGTACCTGGTCTCCTCAATATCATCATCACGGCGACCGACAATGGTCAAGAAGATGGATTGCCGGCGCCGAAATCAACTACGAAGACGTTGGTGGTGAATGTCACGCCTGTGAACGATGCACCGTTCGCGGCGTTGAGCACGAATCGCGTTGAAGTCATCGAAGACGCCGGGTTAGTGTCGATTCCAAACTTTGCAGTAGATGTTCGACCTGCGACCAATACAGTTGCTGGTCAGATCACGGCACTGGATGAAGCGACGCAAACGCTGTCCTTTGTCATGAACTTCAGCAATCCTGCTTTGTTCGCTCAGGCACCGCAAATCGATGCTGCCGGTCGACTAACTTTCCGAACGGCTCCGGATCAGAACGGAACTTCGGTGGTGACTGCTCGACTCATCGATGACGGAGCGAATTCGCCAGCTCCCAATACGAATCTTGGGCCGATCGTGACCTTCACCATCGTTGCCAATGCGATCAACGACGCGCCAGAGTTCACGCTCCCTGGTAGTTTGGATGTCGTCGAGGATCAAGGTGTCGTTTCGCTGCCCGGTTTCGCGACCGCCATTCGACCTGGTCCAACCACGGCTGCCGACGAAGGACGCCAGACATTGGCCTTCAATTTGGTTCAATTTGACACGAACGTATTCGATATTCCACCGACCCTGCAAGCAGACGGTACGCTTTCGTTCCGCACACGTGCGAACATCAATTCGAACACAGCGAACATCAGCCGTGTCGTCGCGTTTCAACTGCAGGATGGAGGAGTAGCTGGTCCATCACCGAATACCAATTTGTCGGTGATCCGTTCCTTCACCTTGAACATTGCACCGGTGAACGATCCCCCGATTCCTGATGTGTTCGTCGTCGCGGGAACGGAAGACCGAGTGGTTACCGTACAAGCGGTCGACGTTCTGAATTTGGACCAACCCGGTCCCGAAGACGAACGCGTCGTAGAAGGTCAAACCGTTCGAATCACTCAGATCGAACGAACCAGCGAACGAGGCGGGTCGGTAGTGCCGGTCTTCTCCGGTGGCGTCATCACTTCGTTCCAGTACACACCACCTTCCAATTTGGTCGGGGATGATATCGTTCGATACGTCGTGACCGATAACGGTTCGCCGGAGCGAAGTGCGACTGGTACGATCATCATTCGAACCGCCGGGGTAAATGATCCTCCTCAGTTTGCTCCTGGAGCGGATGTGAGCGTATTGGAGGATTCTGTACCTTACAGCCAGTCATGGGCAACCGAGATTTTGGCAGGACCAATCAATGCTCCAGACGAGTGGAGCGGTCCCAATGCACAACAAGTTTCGTTCACGGCAACCCCATCGAACCCTGCGTTCTTTGCAGTGCAGCCCGCGATCGATTCAAACGGCGTCTTGACGTTTACTCTTGCTCGCGACGTGAACGGCGTTGTCACCGTTGATGTCTTAGCGGTCGACAATGGTGCTACAGGTGGTGAGAACGTCAACACTTCGTCGATGCATCGATTGACTATCTCCGTGGGTGCATTGAATGATGCCCCAGGATTTGAGCTTGGTCCAACCATCGTGTATGACGAAGATCTCGGACCGTTCAGTGGGCCGTTTGTGGGGCGAATTGTCGGCGCCGAAGGCATGAACTCGGCGACGCCAACCGGAACGGACGAAGCAGGGCAAAGCGTCACCTTCGAAGTGACCAATAGCAATAATTCCCTCTTCCTCGTCCAACCCGCGGTCGACGCCACTGGTCGCCTTACATTTACGCCTGCGGCCGATGCGTTTGGAGCGGTGCAAGTCTTCGTAGTGGGTGTGGATAACGGACCAAGTACGTCGCCGAACGTTAACCGTTCCTTGCCCAAGACCTTTACGATCGATCTTCAACCGCTGAACGATGCTCCGTTCGCGGTAAACGATCGCTACACGACCACGGAGGATGCTGTGTTGAACATTGCAGCCCCAGGTGTGTTGGCGAACGATCGCGATGTCGATTTGCCGAACGATACCTTATCGATCGTCTTGTCCAGCGGCTCGATCACGACAGCCTTGGGGGCGACAGTCACCCTCAGTGCGAACGGTGGTTTCGTTTACGATCCCCGTGGAGCGCAGCAATTGCAGCGGCTGACAGTCGGGGAAGCAGCCGTAGATACGTTCACGTACACGGTAAGAGACGCTTCCGGCTTGACCAGCAATCTAGGAACGGTCTCTCTGACGGTGACCGGTATCAATGATGTGCCGATCGCTGTGAACGATTCGTTCTCGATCGCTGCAGGTCAGGCAACCTCGCTGAATGTCTTGGCCAATGACACGGATATCGATTCCAGTATCGATGTCCGGACAATCGAAATCGGCCGCTTGCCCGTAAACGGAACGGTGACAGTCCTCTCGACCGGGCGTGTCGAGTACCGACCCAACGCGGGATATGTAGGGCCCGATACCTTCACCTATCGATTCCGTGATTCGCTCGGGGCATTCTCGAACGAAGCGACGGTAACGGTGAACTCGAGCACTCCGCCGGTAGCCGTGGACGATACGTTGACAATCGTTCGCAATCGCCAGGCAACCATCAACGTTCTACGTAACGATTTCGATCCTGATACTGTTGGTGGTCTCGATCCAGCGACGGTAACGATTGCATCGGGACCCGATGTTGGGGGCGCTTCGGTGCAACCGAACGGCGATATCCTTTACACCCCGCCGACCGGGTTCACAGGTGTCGCGACCTTCCAATACTTCGTTTCGGATAGAACTGGTCAGCCCAGCAATCTCGCAACGGTCACTCTTCGGGTTGTTTCATCCCTCCACCAAAACCCAACGAATCGATACGACGTCGATGATGATGGATTTGTTTCGCCGATCGATGTTCTGTTGATCGTCAACGACATCAACTTCAACGGAGCACGAACGTTGCCCGATGATTTTGGTCAACCACCGTTCTTAGATGTCAATGGAAGTGGTGGAACCGATCCGCTCGACGTTCTCGACGTGATCAACTTCATCAACAACCGTGGTAATGCCGGTTCAGGTGGAGAAGGGGAATCGCCGGTTGCTTGGACACCGATCAATGTCGAGATCCTGTCGAATGCACGCTATCTCGAGTTGGTACGAGAGAAGCAAACGGCGATGGAGCTAGAGGTTTTGACTCTAAACGAATCGGATTTAGGCATGGATGCTGGCCTGTACGGTCCGTTGGTAGAAGGAGAGGGAATGTCTTCCGAGTCGTTGGAGGATTACCTAGCGATGTGGATCGGTGAGGACGAAGAGAGCGACGAGGCGGTCGATGAATTGTTCTCCGACTCGTCGTGGCTGTAACCGATAGATCCCAGAATTGAATCGACTCGAGCCTGCTTCTTCAGCGGGCTCGAGTTGTTTTCAGACCCAATGACGCCCTATGGATGGTTGGGGCGATCCATACTGGACGATTCCTCTCGGACGTCTAGTACTGAGCACCGCGTATCACGCACACGCTATCCGACTGTTCGATGAGATGCTCTAGAGAGTGGAGGCCATCGACATAAGCGAATCCGAGCGATTCGGTGTCAGTAGATGAAAGGGATGACATCAAATAGACACTGCGATGTACGCAGATCGAACGAAGCACCGCGGCGGGAAACGCGTCTTCGGCGTGCGACCTTAGCAATCGTTTGTTCGCTTGCTCGGCGGGTGCATCGGAGCGGAGATCGCGGATTCCGGGAGTTGCTTTATGGACATCGCAGCACACAACCACTTTGCCGTTCGGGTGGCAGATGCTATCCGCGAGGACCGCAGCTCTCGCGACCGAGAGCCAAGTCTGTTGCTGGGGAGCACCATCGACGATACCGATAACCAGATCGTAGGTTTCATTCGGGAGCGGGCTGAGTTGCTCTACACCTTGACGAAAGACCGCTTCGGGTTTTCCCGCGAGGATCTCGGCGACTTTTCCATCGATAGATGGGACGACAGCGAGAGCAAATTGAACACCTGCCAACCAACCTGCTTCGCGGCTCAGCTTTTCATGTTGGTGGAGATGAGTGGAGTTGTCGTCGAGCCACGCCAATCCCCAACGTTGCTGTGTGGCCGCATCCGTGAACCCAGGCGAGATACCGAAAAGGTCGCTCGCACAAGGGCATTCTGCAGTGCGAATGCAGTAAATCGGCAGGACGACATCGGCGTCGATCAATTCGCGTTGGACATAAATGGGATCTGCGGACTCGCTCGCCGCGATATACGCGTGATTCTCCTGGTCCTGCGGATCGTGCGCTACGAGTCGTACACCATCGAGTCCATGCGAGGCCATCGCATTCTTTGCCCCGTCCAGGATCGATGGTGAGGTGGTCCCAATGACCCAACTTAGATTGTCCGCAGAGCATCCATGTTCCAGGAGATAGCGAATCAATTCGCAAGCAATCGCGATCCCATCCGGAACACCTTCTTCGAGAGCGATTGCGATACGGTCATCCGGGATCACCGCCAGCATCAACGGTGGAAACTCGATTGGATTTTCCAACCGCTCCCGAACCATGGATGCGTAGTCGTCGCGCGAAGCTGCACGGCCATGGCTCCATGGGAGCAAGTTTTCGGAAACGGGGAGCGTCACTTTCAACGAGCCTGCGCGTGCTTCAATCATGGGTTGGTTATTCATTTCCCTTGCAACCAATTTCGATAGAGTTCGACGTGCCGTTGTACCATGGCTTCACAGCTATGTTCTAGTTCGATTTGTCGTCTGGCATTCCGAATGATTCGATCGCGCAGTTCGGCGTCGCGAAAGAGTTCATTGGTGAGTCGTGTTAATCGATGGACATCACCAGGTTGGAAGAGGAGACCTGTCTCACGATCTTGCACAAGATCGCGGTTTCCAGGGATATCCGTCACGATGACAGGAACGCCACCGAATTGAGCTTCCAGAATCGCATTGGACTGCCCTTCGTACAAACTGCCGTTCCAAAGAACGTCGGCGTGTTTCAATATCTCGGGGACATCGGTACGTTCGCCTAGCAAATAGACTTGGGAACCCGCTCGGATGTTGTCACGGTATAGCTCCAATCGGTTCCGTTCAGGCCCTTCGCCGACAATGAGGTAGCACGTGTCTTCCCGAAGCATGCGAAGCATTTCCGCTCCCCATATCAGGTCTTTGTATCCCTTCTGGTGCCACAGTCGGCCGATAGAGACGATCCACTTCAAGCGGGCCGGAACCCCCAATCGATCCGCGATTTCTTCTTTTGTAACGTCCGATACAGGTGCCGCAATCGCCGCGTTAGGGATGAGGAAAAAATACTCCTTCGGGATACCTTTGTCTGCATAGAACTGGACCACACCGCTGCTATTGGTGGTGATTCGTGGAGCGCGTTTCGCTAAAAATCGATCGATCGAAAACTGCCATGCCGATTTCCAAGGATCCACAGAGCGTTCCGATCCTACAACGATCGGTACATTTGCAAGCCACGCTGCGCTCCGTCCATAAGCGTTCGCAGCAAAGATCCAGGTGTGAACAAGATCCGGCCGGAGGGATTGGAATAGGCGGTATAGTCTCCACCAAGCAAAGGGGTCTAGCTTTCCTCGCTTGTTGATAAAGTGCAACGGAATGTTCCGTTCCCTGAGCCAGTTTTCGCGAGGGCCTGTGTGGGTCAGGACAATCACATGAACGTCGAAGTGTTCCTGGAGTAAGCCCTCCGCCAGCAGGCAGAGCTGTTTTTCTGCGCCCCCTTGATCGAGCGTTGGGATGACGAGCGCGATTTTAGTTTTCATGACCGTTTGTTCCTCGGCTGTTTTCCAAAACCAACAGCCACTGTTTCAGCAGTTGAGTGGTCGGATGACGCGAATGGAGTTCGGTTTGAAGAGTCTCGATGGCGTGTGCGAGAGCTCGAGGTTGGGCGTACCATCGATGCAATTGAAGGGCCAGGCTCGTCGGTGAATCATAAACACAATCGTGAATCCCTAGGCCAAACAAGGGTTCGAGATCGGGATGTTCTCGAATGAGGCACGGAATGCAAGACGAAACGGTTGCAGGTAGAGTGAATTGAAGTGCTTCCTCGGGATTGCTGAACCAAACCAAATCAGCGACTTGGAGGAGAGAATCGACGTCGTCGAAGCTATCGAATAGAAGAAGTTCTCGGTGCCATCCGCGGTCCCTGATGAACTCGTAAAGCTGATCGTAGGGGAGGCCCGGGTTGATGATCCATGTCCGAAACATGGCCCCGGAATCCAAGAGATCGCACATAGCCTGAAGCGTGGCTTGAAGGGTCGAAATCTGGCAATGTCCTAGATGCAGGACCAGCGGCGTTGAGTCGGGCAATAAAAAGTCGCTGTTGATCTTCGCTAACGCGTGGAGAGTCTCTTTGCGAAGTTCTGGGCTGCGACGGGTAGGGGGGGGAATGAAATCATCGATCCTCACCATGGTCTGGGAGGCAACACCGTGTTGGATCATCCATCGATGGACCGACGCAGACGGTACGACGACGGTCTTGGCTCGATTGGCGATGTCGATTTGCATGGGGAGAGGACTTCGGACCGCGGGCGCCAATCCAACAGGAGAGTCCGATAAGCCGGCTCGCAACAGGATTGGGCGATCCAGTCGATTGCTTTTCGAAAGCAGGACCGAAGCCAGAGGATCGATGCGATCAACATAGATCCACCCGATGCGATCAAGGTGCGATTGCAGCCATTGAAGCACGTTTCGTTGGAAGTGAGATTCGTTCCAATTGGTATTGGCTGCAGGTTGCAAGCGGTGAATTCGGACTCCTCGTAATTCGAATTCGTCGGGCCAGCTAGGGTGCCAACGCGAGGTAAGAACCGTGCTACGGATACCTGCGTTTTGGAGGTGATCCAGCCAGTGCATCAGTCGCAGGGACGCGTCATCGCAATACGGCCAGTACCGACGCGCGATCACAACAAGGTTTTGCTCATTATGCTCGGGGACACGCTGGTTCAATTGGTGGAATGCCTCGCGAGGTCAGATTCTTCTAGAACGCCCACAAACGGTAAATTGCGATAAAGATCCTGATAGTCCAACCCATACCCAACGACAAATTCATTGGGGATTTCGAAGACGACAAAATCCGGGTTCATAGGGACGGTGCTTTGCCCGAGCTTGTTTAAGAACACAGCGGTTTTCAAACTCGTCGGTCCCATTTGTCGAAGCCGATTCGAAACTTCAAAGAGCGTCTTCCCGGTGTCGAAAATATCGTCCAAAAGCAAGACGTCTCGATCCCGAATATCGAGCATCATTTGATCTTGAACAACGAGTTCTCCTGAACGAGTTCCACCCCGATAAGAGCTTGCCTGGATGAGACTGATTCGCACGGGCATCTCGAGCCTTCGGATGAGGTCAGCTAGCATGACGATGCTCCCCGTCATGATCGATACGACCGTCAAAGGGGACTCGCCGTAGAAGGCGTTGAGTTCCTTGGCCAAACGATCTACGCCTGCATGGATTCGATCTTCACTAAGTAGTACCTTCACCGAAACCCCCCACTTATTTTGTCACTCCCAATCGCTGCATCAGTTTCACGATTTTGCAAGTTCTTGCCAACTCGAAATAGGTTGTTGGGCGGCTGAATTAGGGGGACGTGGCTGCACTTGGAGCGTTTCGGCTTTCTCCATCAAAATACGTTACAATACGTCGCCGTTTGGGGAATCCGGGGATTTTGCTCGCAGGCCAGCGTCCATCCCATTTGGTATCGGATCACACAATCGGATCACACAAGGAGACAGCTGCATGTCGGATCGCATTTCCCTTCGCACTTTATTAGCGAGCATCGCGGCGATCGCGGGACTAATGATGCTGCTGAGGTTGGCCATCATTCAAAGCGATGGGACTGCATTGCGAGTGCTCCTGTGTGTGATCGCCGTACCACTTTTCACTTTCGCGCTCTTTGCTCTGTGCTATGCGTTGACATTACCGTTTGGGGTATTGACGCAAATCACGCGCGAGTCCCTGGCACCGGCGCAAAGTCCTTTTGCTCAAGATCGATTGCCGGAATCTCTCGTTCCGCATGACGACGAAGTGAAGTAATTCATCGCGTATTACAGAGATTCACAATTCGAACTCTGTCGGTCAGGTTGCATTCGGGTTCGCTGTGTTGCCTTTGGGCAGAAAGCCGACGAAGAAACAGGAAAGCATCACAATCCAAAATCCAGAGCATTCCGGCCTGCGGAAGTCGTGGAAATCGAGAAGCTTCGGCGCAGCCTTGATGGGACCTTCCGCATGTTCCGACATACCCAGTGGCCAGCTACCGATCAACCAGCTTTCGTAAGCATGAACTAGCTCCACTCGTGATTCTTCGAGCGATGCAAACCACGGTTGCCAACTGCCCAACCAAGTACTTCCTTCAAAGCTCCAGTTGCTATTAAAGGCCCAGTCCGCGAGCAGCTTAATGCCGATGATACTGACCAACAGATAGGCCGAGATTTCGAATCGGGGGAATCGCTCGAGCAATCTGACGAACAACGCCGCCGCAAAACGCATTAAAACGACACCGAGGACACCCCCGGTGATTACGACCCATAGTTTTTCTTGTCGGGACCCTGCGAGGGCCATCGCAGCTAAGATCGAGTCCACGGCGAATGCGATATCGGTCAACTCAATGACCAGCACCGTTTTCCAGAACAGCCCCATGGAGTGTTTATTGACATCGCACGCCGCCGAAACGGGGTAGGTCTTTCCATAGGGGTCCACTCCGTCCTGTGTGACCAAGGCTGCTGCAACCGGGACCCGCTGCTCAATTTCGATATTTTCGCGATTGATATCCAGGCTTTCACCTGTCTCGGCATCCACCAGTCTCGGGTTCCCGTCTTCATCGAGAACCATCTTTTCTTCACCGCCGTCGGATTGCTCGAGAAAAAGGTGCTTCACTGCGATGAAAACAAGATAAGCCCCCCCTAGGAACTTGACGAACGTGTACTTCAAAAGGAAGCCAGCCGTCAGGATCGCGATGACCCGAAAAACGAATGCGCCGATCAAGCCATACGAAAGTGCACGTGCCCGCATGTGCTTGGGGAGTCTTTTGGCTAGCATCCCGAGCACGAGCGCATTGTCGATCGATAGGAGACCCTCCAAGACGATCAGCAGACCAACGATGACGAGGTCGGCAGGTACAACTTCTTGTCCAAGAAGTACGACAGCGATCGGCAAATCGAACATGGAGATTTCAGATGGCCTGGTAGCGGTTGCGGGACTGGTCTGCGAATGCAAAGAATAGCCGACTCTCGCAGTGAGAACAGGCTCGGGGTATCAAGATACCAAAAAAACAGCCCCCTGCGACTGTTGCTGCAGCACCTGGGCACATAACGCGCTCGCTGCTAAACTACTCCGGTCACATTATTGGATTCAACGATCTCTAACCCCCCCGACTATGAGCGACGCGAACTCTCTTCCAGAACCTGTTCAGGATGCGTCTTCTTCCCAGGCCGCGCCGGCTGCTTCTACTCCTGCTCAGCCGGTTCCCGCTGCAGGTGGCCCCATCAATCTGGATGCAATTCGCCGATTGAGGGAAAACCAGCAGGGGGCAGCGTCACCGCGACCCGAAAAGAGAGGACCAAAACGAGAAGCCGCTTCGACTCCTGGTTCTGTTCCCAAGGCGGAGTCTGAATCGCAAGCATCGGATCTTCCCGCCGAATCGATCGACGCGGAGGCACAGGCTCCTCGCTACAAATCGAACAAAGATAAATCAAACAAAGACCAATCCGTCCCCATTGCTCCTAAGGTCCCGGTTCCGAGTGCCCGAGTTCGTTTCTCGGACGAAGACGCAGCGCTCGAAGATGCCTTGAGCGGCGCAAACCTGGATCAGCTCATGATCGGGGACAAATCGGTTCAAGTCGGCCGTCGATTGGAGGATGGTTCTAGGCACCCCGGTAAAGTCCTGAAAGTTCACAATGCGAACGTTTTCATCAGCCTCGGCGAACCGGACCAAGGTGTCGTGAATCTCCTGCAATTTGACGAGCCTCCTGCGGAAGGACTGCCCGTCGATGTCTTGATTCGTTCGTTCAACAACGAAGAAGGCCTCTATGAGTTGTCGATTCCGGGCGAGACCATCTCGGTCAACGATTGGGACGATCTGACCGAGGGCGGAGTCGTCGAAGCAAAAGTGGAATCGGCTAACACCGGCGGGGTCGAGTGCAAGGTCGGTAATGTCCGAGGCTTTATCCCGATGAGCCAGCTCTCCGAGTTCCGGGTCGAAAGTGCAGCGGACTTCGTCGGGCAAAAACTCCTTTGTGTGATCACCGAAGCCAATCCTCGTCGCGGCAACTTGGTACTGAGTCACCGCGCAGTATTGGAACGAGAAAAAGAGGCGAAACGGAGCGAACGCTTGGCTTCCATCCAGGTGGGCGACCATTGCGACGGAACCGTTCGGAAGGTGTTGGAGTTCGGGGCCTTTGTCGACATTGGCGGGCTCGATGGGTTGATCCATATCACCCAGCTTTCCTGGGATAAGATCAAGCATCCAAGTGAAGTGGTGAAAGAAGGGGATCAAATCAAAGTTCGGATCGACAAGATCGACCCCGTTACCGGCAAAATTGGCCTCTCTTATCGATCGGCACAAGACAACCCTTGGAATGATGTTGAAACGCGTTTCCCTCCTGGATCGGTCGTTCGAGGTGCCGTGTCTCGGCTTGCGAACTTCGGTGCCTTTGTGAAATTGGCGACAGGAATCGAGGGATTGATCCATATTTCCGAGCTGGCACATCGTCGCGTTGCCAGCGTCTCGCAAGTGTTGCAAGAGGGGCAAGAGGTCGAGGTGAAGGTCTTGACCGTTGAACCGGAAACACAGCGAATCGCTCTTTCGCTTCGTGCGACCCAAGCCAAGCCCGAGAAGGAATCGGGTGGAAAGGCTCCGGAGCCCGAGGTTGAAGACGTGCGCCGAGCCCCAGCGGTTAAAAAGTTCGAGGGACCGCTTAAAGGTGGCACCGGCAAAAATAACGGTGGCGAGCTTTTCGGACTGAAGTTCTAGATCCAAGCACTCCTTAGGTATTGGCGAGCAAACCGCACTATCGGCAGTTACAACCTGGGCTGTCGGTGCGGTTATCTCGAATCGGATGGTTGGAAAGCCATTTTCTAGGCGGCCAACGCGAGTCTTCAAGGCAACGCTAAACGGGTGAGGATCATGATGACGCAGGTCGTGGATAAGTCGGGCGACCGGGTTCGTGCGATGTTTGCCCAAATCGCCCCCCGATACGATCGACTCAACCACATCCTCTCCCTCAATATCGATAAACGATGGAGAGGCAAGACCCTCCGGCTGCTTCGACTCACGCCCGGATCACCCGTTCTGGACGTTTGTACCGGCACTGGAGATTTGGCCCTCGCGATATCCAAAGAACTTGGACCGGAGACGGAAGTGGTCGGCACGGACTTCTGCTCGGAGATGCTTGACATTGCGAAGGTCAAGCAGGCGAAGACGGTTCCTGAAGGTTCGAATTTACGGTTCATCGAAGCCGATACGCAGTCGCTCCCTTTCGAAGAGGATACGTTTCAGTGCGTCACGGTCGCATTCGGATTGCGAAACGTCTCTGATACCATGCGCGGGTTGAGAGAGATGGTCCGTGTCACCAAGCGTGGCGGAAAGGTGGCTGTGCTCGAGTTTTCCAAACCGACCGCTCCAGGGCTCAAGCAAATCTACAACACCTATTTTTTGAAAGTATTGCCGCGCGTCGGCCAAGCACTCGCGAGCAATGACAAATCGGCGTACGAGTATCTCCCTCAAAGCGTCCAGCAATTTCCATGTGGAGAAGCTTTAGCGAATTTGATGCGGGAGGCGGGGTTGGTGGATGTTCGACTCACACCCATGACATTGGGTGTAGTGACGCTTTATGTAGGGACAAAAGGGTAATGATGAGCGACGCGCAGTCTGCCCCATTGGTCCTCGCAATCACTGGCGCGAGTGGAGCGGTGTATGCCGCCCGGTTGCTTCAGACGCTTGTTTCCTCAGGCATTCCAGTTCACGCGGTGGTCAGTCCGTCCGGTGCGGAAGTGGTCCGACAGGAGCTCGGATTGCAAATCGGCGGCTCTGATCGCGACTTATCCGCCTTGCTGGGCTACTCTTGGGGGGATGATAAGTGGGCCAAACCGACTCCTATGGCGGTGGAGGCAGGGAAGAAGCTTGTCAGGGTGTTTCATTACCACGACTTCATGGTTCCGATCGCGAGCGGATCGTTCTTGACGAGAGGGATGGTCGTCTGTCCTTGCTCGGGCTCGACACTCTCCGGAATCGTCCATGCGACGAGCCAAAATTTGGTGGTGCGCGCTGCGGATGTTCACTTGAAAGAGCATCGAAAGTTGATTCTGGTCAACCGCGAAACTCCGTTGTCGGTGTTTCAGCTTGAAAATATGCATAGGGCTGCAAAAGCGGGAGCAGTCGTATTGCCTGCTATGCCTGGTTGGTACCACGGTGTTCAATCGGTCGTCGATTTGATTGATTTTGTGGTGGCGCGCATTCTAGACCATCTTCAAATCCAACACGATTTGATACGTCGGTGGGGTACCCCATGCTGACTTCCACGACCGCACCTGCACGGCAGGGGATCTATCACCAGGTCAAAAACTATTTGGAGATGGTGCGATTCAGCCATACCATCTTTGCCTTGCCATTCGCCCTGCTCGCAACTGCTTGGTCGTATCTCACTCCGGTCCCGGATGCGGCCGGAGGTGGTTACGTCCCATTTCGCATTCAGGATTTGCTGGGCGTTTTGCTCTGTATGATTACCGCACGAAGCTTCGCGATGGGGATCAACCGATTGCTCGATCATCGCATCGACGCGGCCAATCCTCGAACTGCGACGAGGCACCTGCCGCGCGGAGCATTAAGCCGCCGGGGAGTCGCAGGGTTTTGCGTGTTATGCGCGATTGCTTTTGTTGCGTGTTGCGCGCTCTTTTTACCCAATCGTTGGCCCCTCCTTTTGGCATTGCCGGTCCTTTTCATTTTGGCGGGTTATAGTCTGACCAAACGGTTTACTCGCTTCGCCCACTTTTGGCTTGGTTTTGCGTTGATGCTCGCACCCGTATGCGCTTGGCTCGCCATTCGCGGTCAGATCATCGATCGTGCCCCGGGTGACATCATGCCCGTTGTTTGGCTCGGGGGCATCGTTTCGTTTTGGGTCGCGGGATTCGACATCATCTACGCTTGCCAAGATTACGCGTTTGATCGGGACGCAGGCTTGCACAGTATCCCGGCCAAGCTGGGGATCGCGAATGCTCTCCGTATTGCCAAGCTTTGTCATGCAGTGATGTGGATTATGGCCATCTTGATGCCCTGGGTATTCCCTTCGCTGGGACTGGGATGGATTTTCAGTTCGGCGGTCGGATTGGTGGGTGTATTGCTCGCGATCGAACATCGATCGGTTTCCGAGCAATCTCTCGAAAAAATGAACTTGGCATTCTTTCAATTGAATGCTGTGATAAGCGTTATCTTTTTAGTTGTCGGTACGGTGGACGTCTGGTGGTAGTCGAGATTACGCGAGACTAGTGCCGATGAAGGAGTGATAAGCCAATGGTAGCACCTGAGATACAAGACCGATTGCGAGTTGTTCGCGACAAAGTGGAGCAAGGCGGAAGGCTGACCATGGAGGATGGTTTGTTCCTCTCGTCTCCAGAGTCACCGCTGCAGGCCGTGGGTGAGTTGGCCAACTATGTTCGGGAGCGGATCAACGGGAATGTTGGTTATTACAACATCAATACCCACTTGAACCCAACCAATGTCTGCGTGTATCGCTGCCGATTTTGCGCTTTCCGTTCGGACTTGCGGGATCCGAAGGGATATGTGATGAGCGACGAGCAGATCCTCGCTCGGGGCCAAGAAGCGGTTGAAAACGGCTGTACCGAGATGCACATTGTGGGCGGGCTTCATCATCAGCTCGGATACGATTGGTACCGTGGGATCATCGAAAACCTGCACCGAGCTTATCCGCAGATTCACTTGAAAGGGTGGACGGCTGTGGAGATCAATTGGTTTGAATTTCTAACCAAGATGAGTTCCAAAGACATTTTGGAGGACCTGCGAGACGCAGGGCTTGGAAGCATGCCTGGCGGAGGGGCCGAGATTTTTCACCCAGAGGTTCGCGATCAGATCTGCGAACACAAAGCGAACACCCACAAGTGGTTGGAGATTCATCAGTCTGCGCATGAAATCGGATTGAAGACCAATTGCACAATGCTGTATGGGCATGTGGAGCAAGCCTACCATCGGATAGACCATCTGCTGAAGCTGCGAGGGTTGCAGGACAAGACCGGAGGTTTTCAAACGTTCATACCACTCGCATTCCATCCTGAGAATACGAAGCTTTCACATTTGAAGAAGCCTTCCGCGCTGATGGATCTACGGACGATGGCTGTATCGCGATTGATGCTTGACAATGTTCCGCACGTCAAAGCTTATTGGATCATGCTGGGAATTGGTACGGCTCAAACCGCTTTAGCTTACGGCGCGGACGATATCGATGGTACGGTTCGTCACGAACTGATCTACCACGATGCGGGGGCGACGACTCCCGAGATCTTGAGCGTGGATCAGATCAAGCAATTGATTGTAGAGGCAGGACGCGAGCCCGTTGAGCGTGATACCGTTTACCGGCGAGTGCATCGCAATCCGAATGACTTCAAAGAATGGAGCATCGGGGAGGACGTGCCTGTCCTGCTCAGCGTTTGATTCCCAATCAATAATTGGTTTAGGATTGTTTGAGAGTGGGACCGAAAGCGACGCGGCGTTCGGATGTCGATTGCTTTGCGCTGTGTGGTTGAAAAGCGCGGATCAAGTAATCAAAGGAGCGCTGTACTCCGATCCGTTCCGAGCACGAGAAGTAGTCGATGCAAATAGCTTGATGTTCCGGCCAAGTGTGCACGGCGACATGCGATTCCGCGATGACAACAACACCGGTCAATCCGTAGGGTGAGAAAGCATGGAAGCATCGCTGAACGATGGTGGCTCCGGAAAGCAGGACGGCCTCGCAAATGATTTGCTCTAGTTGCTCCGGTGTGTCCGGGATATTGAGGCAACCGGATAGATCGAGAAACCAATGACGCCCTAGCAATTTTTCTTCCGTGCTCATGGACGGCTCGCTTCGTTTGCGACACCGCAAAGCCGAACAGCTGTCAGGATAGCTTGGGACATCCCCGTCGCCTTCGCGATGTTTCTCCAAGCGATGTCATGGGCTGTTCCGTGCGCCACGCTGGTTCGAACGATAGGGAGGCCGAGGGTAATATTCACGGCGTCGAACATGTCGAGCAGCTTGAGTGCGATGTGACCTTGATCGTGGTACATGGCAACGACGGCATCAAACTCCCCCTCCGCCGCTTTTGGCATAAGGGTGTCGACGGGATAGGGGCCCGAGACATTGATCCCAGATGATGCAGCTTTTGCGGTCGCGGGCGCGATGATACGCAATTCCTCATCGCCGAATCGACCCGATTCACCCGCGTGGGGATTGAGCGCTGTGACAGCAATTTTGGGATTACCATCCAAACCCAAAGCGAGACGGATACGAGCGAAAACGCGGTGCGCCAGTTGAATCTTTTCGATGATGTTGCTTTCGGTAATGTGTTCGAACACCTCCCGAAGCGCCATGTGGAGCGTGACGTGTACGACACCTAATCCTGCTGGGCCCCCATGTTTAGGAGGTCCTGGGGGAAGGTAAAGCATCATCGCATGATCGGTCACTTTACACAGATAGGCCAGCAGCTCGGTGTGACCCGGCCAGTCGTGGCCAGCCAACTGAAGCGATTTCTTTTGGAGCGGGGAGGTGACAATGGCGTCGACTCGTCCTGCGAGAGCGAGTTCGGTCGCGAGCACCAAAGCTTCGTATGCGGCTTGGCCACCCCTCGCCTGAATGGTCGGTTCGATTCGGCCCCTCCAATCATCGGGCCCGGCGGCGATGCAATAAACTTGCCGGCTGGAAGGCCGGTTGTGGTGGGGAGGAATCGATTCGGGATCCGATATGACGTGTATGTCCAGGTCGGCATGAGTGACCTGACACGCGAGTCGCAAAGCCTGGGGCGATCCAATCACAACGAACTGAGCCGCTTGTTGCAGGTTTGGATCTGCAAGGGACTTTGCTGTGATTTCCGGACCGACGCCGGTGGGGTCTCCGAGCGTGATTGCGACGACCGGGCGTTTAGGGGATTCAAAATGCAAAGGATTACTGCTTTCTCGCGGCTTCGATGGAATTCTTGAGCGTGTTGCCGTTGATGGCGCCACGCCAGATGTCGGCGATCTTTCCTTGTTTGTCGAGGACGATTGTGGTGGGATAGCTGAATCCCCCCGACTTGAACAATAGACTGACCTGCTGACGGGAAAATTCGGCTGGATCCCAATAAATCGGCATGTCTTCGATCTTTTCTCGATCCAAGTACTTTTTCGTGTAGAAAGCCAAGTCATCCTTGGTGTCAGGAGATCGATCCCCGCAGGCGATGCTCGCGAACTCCACATCGGCGGAGTCGATGTATTCTTTCTGCAGTTTTGCAAACTCCGGATACTCCATCAGGCAGGGCCCGCACCAAAAGCCCCAAAAGTGCAGCACGACAACTTTGCCTCGCAGCTCTGCGGGGTCGACTGCATTTTCGGGAAACAGGAGTGGCTGCAGATCGAGTTCCCCGATGGGCGTTCCACGCAACCGGGTTTCTTCTCTTCCGAGGTAGACAAGAGCCGTGATCCCAACGGTCATGAAAAGTGCTGCCAGCAGAAGTGGAAGGTAGGAAGGTTTTGCAAACTTCGAGGGGCTGGGAGCAGAGGAGGTGGAATCGCTCATAGAAACCCTTTGCCTAGCATGATACGAGATTGGAAATGGCGAGGCCCGTCGAAAGCGGGGACCATCTATTCTTCGAGATTTGGCCATCCAGAAAACCCCAAACTTTGTTCAAAATCGGCGGCGGGGTTGCCACTGAAGTGAAATTTCTTGTAAGAATGGGAGTGCCTCGTAATCCTCTCTCTAGGCACAGAAAATCAATGGCTGACGCTCGGAAACCAGAGTTAGGTGTATGCACGTGCAGAGAATGTCGATGGACGGTATCGAGTATCGAGTAGATTCCTCGAATCATGACCCTTTGGGTATCGCGTCTTATCAAACCAGCGGATTTTTCGATGAGATGTTCAACGAGCGCGGAGAGGCTCGGGCTGCTGCAAAGTTTCTTGTAAATAAGCTGGCTGGATTGGCATCGGGGGAGTTGCAACTTCGCCAGAAGGCTGCCGATCATGAGCTGCTCAACATGGGCATCACGTTCAATGTTTATGGGCATGCCGCAGGAACCGAAAAGGTCTGGCCCTTTGACTTGATTCCGCGGATTATCGAGGAACAGGAGTGGCAGTCGATCGAATTGGGCCTGAAGCAGCGTATCCGTGCATTGAACATGTTCATCGATGACATGTACCACGAGCAACGGATCGTGAAGGACGGCGTCTTCCCTGAATACATGGTGCAATCTAGCAAGGGATACCTACACCAAATCCAAGGGATGAATCCGCCGAAAGGGATTTGGTGTCACATCACCGGCACCGATTTGGTTCGTGGAGCCGATGGTCAAGTCTATGTGTTGGAAGATAACCTGCGATGCCCATCCGGAGTCTCCTATGTGATCGAGAATCGGGAGGTGATGAAGCGGACATTTCCTCAATTGTTTGACGGTCAGTCGATATTGCCCGTCGAGACGTATCCCGAGCACTTGCTCAAAATGTTGCAATATGTTGCCCCCGAGGGAGTCAGAGATCCGACGGTGGTGGTGTTAACGCCAGGTATCTACAACTCCGCATACTTCGAACACTGCTTCCTCGCCCAACAAATGGGAGCGGAACTGGTGCAAGGGAGCGATTTGTTAGTCCATGATGGCTTCGTACATATGAAGACGACCAAGGGCTTAAAACGGGTCGATGTCATCTACCGACGCATCGACGACGCGTTCCTCGATCCGGATTGTCTTCGAGCCGACTCGACTTTGGGCGTGCGAGGGTTGATGGATGTCTACCGAAAGGGGCGTGTGGCGCTGGTCAATGCTCCCGGGACAGGGGTGGCAGATGATAAGGCCGTTTACGCATATGTACCGAAGATGGTCCGATACTACTTAGGGGAAGAGATGAGTCTCCCCAACGTGCCGACGTATCTGTGCGCGGAGGAAGAAGAGCGTCAGTACGTGTTGGATAACATCGCGGATTTGGTCATCAAACCCGCGAACGAATCAGGAGGCTACGGGATCATGCTCGGGCCGAAGGCAACGAAGGAGCAACACGATCAATATCGCGAACTGATTCTCGCGAATCCTCGCAATTACGTAGCGCAACCCATGTTGGCGCTATCGACCGTGCCAACGCTATGCGGCGATCGATTGGATGGTCGCCACGTGGATCTTCGCCCCTACATTCTGTACGGCGAAGAGATTTACATTGTGCCCGGTGGGTTAACACGCGTCGCGCTGGTGAAAGGCTCGCTCGTGGTCAACTCCTCGCAAGGGGGCGGCAGCAAAGATACTTGGGTTTTGAGATCGAAAGGCTAAGGGATTGAGATGCTATCACGAGTTGCCGATTCGATATTTTGGATGAGCCGCTACACCGAGCGCGCAGAAAACGTAGCACGCTTCATTGACGTGACCCTCAACTTGACGATCGACATGGGGTTCGATCGTCAATTGCAATGGGAACCGTTGATTTACACGACCGGAGACCACGAGCTCTTTTTCGAGCGGTACCCGGTTGCTAATCAAGAGAACGTTATTCGCTTTCTCACTTTCGATGATGAGAACCCGAATTCGATCATGTCTTGCCTGCAGCAGGCTCGTGAGAATGCCCGCACCACGCGCGAGATGATCAGCAGCCAGATGTGGGAGGAGTTGAATAAATTCTATTTATTGGTTCGGGATGCTCGCAATGATTCGCGGGCCATCGCGTCCCCTTTTGAATTCTTCGGACGCATCAAGCAAGCAGGCTATTTGTTGGAAGGGGTCACGTACGGGACGATGTCGCACGGCGAGGCATGGAACTTTGGACGCCTGGGGACCTTGATCGAACGCGCAGACAAAACGTCCAGAATTCTGGATGTCAAGTTCTACTTGCTCCTACCCGGTGTGGAATTGGTAGGGACTCCCTTGGATATCAGCCAATGGGGGACGTTGCTCAAAAGTGCCAGCGCGTTGGAGATGTATCGAAAAAGATTCGGACGGCTCTCACCTAAGAATGTGGTTCAGTTCTTGTTGTTGGACCGCAACTTCCCGCGGGCGGTACGCTTTTGCATCATTCGCGCCGAGCAATCGCTTCTCAACATAACGGGAGGTACTCCTGGCAACTTCAATAATCGTCCCGAACAATTGCTTGGGCGTCTGCGGAGCGAATTGGATTACATGCACATCGACGATATCATGAGCGTTGGACTGCATGAATCGATCGACGATTTGCAACTTCAGCTCAATACGGTTGGAGAGGCAATTTCGGAGACCTTTTTTGCATTGACTCCGCAGCTTGCTGCGGGTTGATGTCTTTTGCTTCGATAAGGATGGAAATGGATTTAAGGGGACGAACAGCGCTGATCACCGGTGGATCGCAGGGGGTTGGAGCTGCAATGGCTAAGAGGATAGCGAAGGCGGGAGGAAACGTCGTCATTCATGGCAAGTCCGAGGATGGATTTGCGAACGAGACGGTGGACACATGCAGGGCCATGGGAGTCGAGGCGACCTTGATTTGTTCTGATCTCACGCTTCCCATACAAGACACGTTGCGGGTCCTCTCCCCGGAGTCTCACCCAGCATTGTCGCAGGTTTCTCTTCTCGTCAATAACGCAGGTGTGTTCCTCGATTCCTCCTTCTTGGAAATGGACGAGACGACTTGGTGCAAAACGTTTCGGATCAACGTCGAAGTCGGGTATTTCCTCACACAAGCCTTCGCCAAACGCTGGATCACAGACGGCACCGCCGGCCGCGTCTTGTTCACGGGATCCATTAACGGACTGTTAGCGGAGCCTGAGCATACGGCCTACGATGCCTCGAAAGCTGCGGTAGGTGGAATGGTTCGATCGCTTTGCGTCGCGCTCGCTCCACACCGAATCCGAGTGAACTCCATCGCGCCAGGATTGGTGCGAACGCCCCTGACCAATCAAATCCTCGACGCACGACCCGACGTGTTGCGATGGATGGAATTGCATACACCGAATGGTCAAGTTCCCGATGCAGAAGTTTGCGGTGGTCTCGCTGTCTTTCTCTTAAGCGATGAGGCAGAGCACATCCATGGTCAAACCATTTTCATTGATGGAGGGATGAGCATTTGGCAACAACCCGATCTCCCAATCGCGTGACGCGCACACTGTCGCGAGGAGTGTAGCCATGGAGGGTAATTTGGGATCGATTCGGGTTTCATTCACCAGCGATATTTTCGAATACCAAGCCAAGGGAGGGATAGGGCGTTACTTTTCGGAATTGTTCGCACAGCTCCAGCAACGTTCCGACTGCGATGCGACTGTCGACGCTTGGGTGCACTGCTGCACCTACCTGCGAGATAAAGCGAACCTGCGAGATAAAACCAGCCTGTTGCACCCACGAATTGCTCCTTACTACCTCCCAAAGTTTCGCGGAGCGGGAAATGTTTTGCGTTTCCTGAACCGAGTCAGCCGCCCACTGCGCAATCAGCGGGTGGATATACGGCACTGGACGTACTACCCCAAAGTTGACGTAGATTGGTCGGTTCCCAATGTCGTTACCTTCTACGACATGATCCATGAAAAGATTGCGAACAAGCAAAAGCTGTTACCAATCAAAAAAGTCTGCGCGGAGAATGCGAGTCATCTAATCGCGATTTCCGAGTGTACGAAACGCGACATGGTGGAGTGGCTTCAAGTCTCCCCAAATCGCATCACCGTGGTCCCACTCGCCTCCGATTTGCACTGCCGTTTCACCCAGGAAGCCATCTCAAAGCGATGGGAGTTGTTGACGAAAACGACCCCGATTGCGCGTGGTCGATTCATCCTATGGGTCGGTGCACGGCATGGTTACAAAAATTTTCAGGGACTCATTCACGCGTTGAATCAGTCTCGCTACAAGAAGGAAATCGAAGGGATCGTCTGTGTCGGGGGAGAGCCCTTTACCCCAGCGGAACGCGCGGGATATGGTAACGAACTGGGAGCGGAATTCCCCATCCACTCCCTCAACGCGGACGATCTTTCGCTGGCAGCGCTTTATTCCCATGCGTTTTGTTTTGTCTGCCTGTCGCTGTACGAAGGATTTGGTATTCCCCCGCTCGAAGCGATGGGGTTGGGCTGCCCTGTGATCTCATCGAATCGTAGCTCACTCCCAGAAGTCGTGGGGGAGGCTGGGTTTCTCGTCGATCCAGAACGTCCAGAGGAAGTTAGTCACGCGATCGACTCCCTCTGGGAATTCGAGTCCCTGCGATCGGAATTTGTGCGTTTGGGGGAGCAGCGAGCGGGAGAATTCTCCTGGAAACGTTGTGCCGAGGAGACTTGGCAAGTCTACCGCCATATTGTGGACGATGAACGTGCTGGGCTGTGATGGACCGATCCTACCGGTCGCGCGTATACTGGGCGTCATGTTCGACTTCAATACCCGTCTTGTTACGATCAGCGCTGGGACGCTCGGCTGTCTAGCCGGCGCCGTCGGCGTTTACCTGCTATTGCGGCGCAAGTCCCTGATCGGCGACACCATCTGTCACGCTGCTTTGCCTGGCATCGCGTTGTCGTTTCTCCTCCAAGTTCTCGCGGGAGGGGATGGGAAAAGTCTACTCTTCTTATTATTGGGAGCCGCGATTTCCGGAGGGATGGGGTCGCTGAGTGTCTTGGTGTTGGGGCGGTATACCAAACTCAAACCCGATGCAATTCTCGGCATCGTTTTAAGCGTCTTCTTTGGATTCGGCATGGTGCTTTTCAGTGTTGTGCAGCAGCTGCCAGACGGTAACGCCGCGGGCCTTGAGAATTTCATTCTCGGGAAGACCGCCTCCATCGTGACACTCGACTTTCACATGATTTGGATCGCGACAACCTTAGTGCTTGGCATGTTGGTTTTGTTTCGAAAAGAATTGCAACTCCTCTGCTTCGACAGTGCTTTCGCCGCCGCAAACGGGTGGCCTGTGTCCTGGCTTGACCTTCTTTTGATGACTTCGGTGCTCCTGGTTGTCATTGTCGGAGCGAATGTTGTAGGGGTCATTCTCGTTGTGGCTTTGATGGTGATTCCGCCGGTCTGCGCTCGCTTTTGGACCGAGCAGCTGGGGCGTACGGTTTGGTTGAGTGCGGCGATTGGTGGCATGGCAGGTGTGATGGGGTCACTGGGGAGCCTCTGGTTGGAGCGATTGCCGACAGGTCCGTCGATTGTCCTTGCCGCGACATTTTTTTTCCTACTCAGCTTTCTGTTTGGTACACAGAAAGGCATTCTGTGGAAGGCTTGGTCGCATTACTTGGCTCAACATCGAGCGGATACGGAGCACCTGCTTCGCGCTGTTTTCGAAGTGCTTGAATCCAGAGGTGTTGCGCCGCAGCCGCACGGTCAGATTCGGTCCGAAGGAGTCTCACCCAGTGCACTTATCCAGATGGGTTCTTGGGGAGGCAGCCGATTGCGACGCACGATCGATATCTTGTGCCGAAAGGGGCTGGGAAATCGGAACAGCCAAGGGGACATTGTCTTGACCGCTCGCGGCATCCAAGAATCGACGAAAGCCGTGCGGCGGCATCGGTTGCTAGAGATCTACTTTTCCAACTTAGCCGATCTCTCCCCGACCGCGCTGGATCGGGGAGCCGATATGCTCGAGCACGCTCTCGACGACGATATGCTGGCCCGTCTAGAAGCGGAATTCTTGCCAATGGAAAACGCCAATCGCATACCGGCTAGCGTCCACCCGATCTAACTAGTTCAGCAGTCCCACCACGCGAGACGCAGGAAGTCCCGTAATGCTTTCGAGGACATTGTTGCCGATCGTTCGAACGGCCCGGTGCCACATCGTCGATTCATCGTCGAAGACTAGCTCAGGGACCGCAGGGAGAACATGCCAAGCTCCGTCGACGATTTGTTGTTCCAACTCAAGGGGGCCCCAGTGCGCGTGACCGATATAAAGGCGAAATGGGTTTTGGCTCGCGGTGAACAGTTGCTTCAAGTGATCGGCTTGCGCGGCCAAATACACTCCGAATTCGTTCCCCCCTTCGGCCAGCGTTTTGTCTTGATGAAGGGCAACAATCGGACCGCTCTGCGGACCTCCGAAATTGATGTGCGGAGCGGCGATTGCCATTTCATGGTTCGCACCCTCCATAATGAAATTCCAGACAGGACTGATGTCCATCTCCAGACGCTTATTCAGGACAATCCCGATAGCCTGTTGAGCAGAATGTTCGACCACAATACAAACCGACCTGCCAAACATTGCATCGGTCCAATTTGGCGCAGCGACAAGTACGGTTCCGGCTAACGAGATGCGGGAGACCTCAGGGCCAGCGGATTGTTCTTTCCAACGACTCATAGTGAATCCCCCTTCTCTTCAGCCCCCGAGATGGTCGGTATGGTTTCGGCAAATTTTCAAGCTGGCAACTGTTGCGATTGTCAGAATGACAACCGAAAGCCAACTAGGGTTCTCAAATGAAGCAAAAAATGTGCCAATCCGGTGAATGGCAAAAGGTGGTCTCGGTTGAGGAAACAACGAAGGTCGTTAAGCTTTACTATCGGGAGAGCCCCATGACGCAACCTCGATCCTCAGTACTCAAGTTCGAAGAGTGAGATAAGGAATTGGAATGAACTTGCAAGATCTTCGACGAAACTACACATTCGGCTCGCTTCGACGCGAAGAGTTGCCAGATTGCCCGCTCACCTTGTTCCAACATTGGTGGGTAGAGTTGCAATCTGCGGAGTTGCCTGAGTGGTTTGAATCCAATGCCATGACCCTGTCGACGCGCGCCGTGGACGGGGGGGTTGCTTCCCGAACTGTATTGCTAAAAGGGATTGATGAGGGGTTTTGCTTCTTTACCAACTACGAATCGGAGAAAGGCCAACAACTGGCAGAGAATCCAAACGCTTCACTCCATTTCTTCTGGCCCTGTTTCGAGCGGCAAGTCAGGGTTCGTGGCACCGTGTCGAAGACATCGGTGGAGATGTCGGACCAATACTTTGCAGCGCGACCTCGATCGAGCCAATTAGGGGCGATCGCATCGCCGCAATCCAAAATTCTCCCTCCTTCTCAGGATCTCCAAGAGCATGTGGATCAATTGGAACGAGAATATGAAGGACGCCCGATTCCTCGTCCGGCCCATTGGGGTGGTTATCGGCTCATTCCTCGAGAAATAGAGTTTTGGCAGGGCCGACCCTCGCGATTGCACGATCGCTTCCGATATCAGCGCTTCGAAGGAAACGGCCCTTGGACCATCGAGCGCCTCGCCCCCTAAACGCTGGCGAACTCAGGGGCTGGAATCGAGCTGATAAAACGGCTCATGGTGTCTGACGCATCTTCGCTAGTGCCTCTTTGCCCTCTTTCCAACTGATCTCATGCGGAGCCCGTCGTGTCAGGGCGGCCAGGGCAGAAACAGTACCGGCCGCTTCCCCCATCGCGACCGCATTGCCGGTGACACGATAACTCGCGTGAGCGATGAAGTCTCCGCTAATACATCGTCCCGCCATCATCAATCCGTCGACCTCCTTGGCGATCAACGCACGCAGCGGAATATCGTAGGGAAGGGCTCGAACACCTTGATTGCCAAATGGTTTGTCCGTTTTCGACAAGGCATGGATATCGACAGGAAAAGTCGCTTGGACCACTGCGTCGGCGTGACGAGACCCCTTGAGCAAATCCTCCTTTTGAACGGTATATCGGCCACGGATTCGTCTACCATCTCGTATCCCGATTTGTTCTGGCGTCGCGACAATCTGAACACCTTCCCAACGCCCACCCAGGTTCCTCAGAGCCCGGACAATTTTATGCAATTCACTCCGAGCACGAATCGTTGCTTTGCTAACCGCATCTGCATCGGTCGCATTGACCCCGTATTCGTGATTGATCATGGTCAAAAGAAGATTGTCCCGGATCGGAAACAAAGCTGGAGAACCATAGCTTGGCTCCACACCCGCTCGTCGTATTTCCGCAAGATAGGCTTTGTTGGCGATGTTGGATCCCTTCGCAGTTATCCCTGTGCTATGGATACATTCTTGGATGGCCGACGCGTCCTTCACAAGGATCAATGCGTTCATGCTCATCGGTTGACAGGGGCAATCTTTGGCCTCCCCAATTTCAAATTCACAACCCGCTAATGCCCCGACATCGCCATCCCCCGTTGCATCGATAAAGACGGCGGCACTCCAAGCCTCGCGACCACTTTTGGATTCGGTGATCACCGTTGATAATCGTTTGCCATCCAAATGCGTGGCGACGACCCGCGTATGAAAACGAACGCTCACCCCGGTCGACATGCAGAGTTCTTCAAGTATCCATTTCATCTCCTCCGGGTGGTAGCTGAGCCAATTCATGCCATCGCCGAGAATCGCATTGTGGCGTCGTAGGTGTTCCACCAATTCCACGTTGAATCCTGGTTTGTCGAAATCCAACAAGAATCCTAAGAGGGAGGAGGTCCAGACTCCACCCAATGCGCCATGGGCCTCCAGCAGAAGAACTTTGGCGCCACCCCTCGCCGCATGGATCGCAGCTGTTACGCCTGCCGGTCCTGCGCCACAAACAATCACATCGAACGAGGAGTTCAAAGGGAGGGATCGAGGGGGCTCCTGGAATCCCTCGGGCAGAATGGGACTAGCATCTGATTGAACACTCGCTCCAAGAGTGAAACCGGCACCTGCCACGGCCGAAGCAAGAAAACCGCGACGTGAATGAGAAAGTTTCTTCATGACATTCTTCGCAAAGCAAGGAGGGTAAAACCTTGAAAAGATCGCTGCGATTATAGTTCACGGCCCTAACCCATACGAGATCGGTCGCCCGCGATGGCGGGGAAAGGCTCGGACTAGATGACACCAAACCATCTACAGCCTTCCAGGACTCCGCTGGTCGCTGATTGCTTAGCGATATAAAGTCGATCGTTCCAGCCCGCAATCTGATGTGACGCTTTCACTTGTTCGACAAGCTCAGGATCCGCGTTGGCCACAAGAATGGATCGAAAGCCTGATGTGAGAGCGGCCAAGTCGTTGCCTGAATCCCCAGCAAAAAGTAACGATCCAAAATCCCACCCCATCTGCTGTGCCCACCATCGCAACGCCGATGCTTTCGAGGCGGATCGGGGTAATACATCGATGAGCCCATGTGTTGCAAATGGAGCTAGGCTTGCAGTAATTGCATACGGGGCGGCGATCGAATCCAATTCGAGCTGCAGATGTTTCGCTAATTCGAAGGTTGAATCCTGAGAGCATTCATAACTGAGCTTGAATCGCGATTGGTTCTCGAATGATTGCAACGTCAATGCATCATACTTTTGAAAGAGTTGTTCGATCTCGAGGAGTGACACGCCATCTAGGCTCGCTGCGAGATGATGAGCATAGGAAATGATTGGCGCCCAACCTTTTTCGGTTCGTTCATAAATAGTCGTGCCAACATCGGCGATGATGCAATCGGGAATGGGAAGTGAAAAGGCATCGATCGCCGTAATGATCGATGCGAGATGTCGACCCGTTGCAAACACCAGGGGAATTCGATTCTTCTCGAGCAACTGCTTCAGGGATAGTAGGTCCGCCTGATGCGTTTCGGTCTCTGGCAATGGAATCAAAGTACCGTCCAAATCCGTAGCCAAAGCGCGAGGATTGGGCAACGCTGGCGCGTAAGGTAGTAAGTTTTCCATCGGTTAAGCTCTCACCAACCACATCAATTGAAGGGGATCGATCGAAATGGACTCCGAAGTACCGATGGTTCGGTCGGTCAACTGGTCTCGAAAAAAACGTCCGAATCCAAACGTTCGTAGTACATTGCCCGACATGGTTTGCGCGTCCTCGGAAAAATTCGCGATGACGATCGTCTGATTTCCCAAGTGACGTCGAACAAACGCGAAAAGATGAGAATTGGGTTGCTGCATCAATTCCATTTCCTGGGCCGCAAACGCCGGATTTGCCTTCCGAAGCCGGATCATACGTTGCAATGAACGGAAAACGCGTTTTCGGAGCGACGTATCCTGACTCATTGATTCATCGAGTTCCTGCACGTATTCCCAACGCATCTTGGGGCGATGGACCCAGCGTGTATCTCCCGCCTTCGCAGGGTCTTTCACAAAATCGTAGTCGTTCAACGTCGCCCACTCCTCACCCATATACAAGAGAGGGATGCCTCCAATGCTGAGCGTCAGTCCCTGCAAAAGTAACATCCGTCGGATGGCCAATTCCTTGAGACGTTCGTCGTTTCGTTCGATGGCTTGTTCGAGTCCCGCGAGCGATGCGAGCGTACCGCTGATCCGCATGTCTCCCGTCTTCACATCGTGCTGAAAAGGAATTCCGTGGGCAAACGAACCAGGAAACTGACCGGTATAAAAGGCGTTGAGGAACTGTCGGTGGTCGTAAGCGTTGATACCGATGGCCGTTGCATCGGCATCGTCAAACGTCCATCCGATATCGTCGTGACATCGAAGATAATTGACCCATGCCGTTCCAGATGGTAGGCGATGACGATGGCTGAGAGATCGTACCAGTAGATCCGTCTTGCGAGTTGCAAGTGACTCCCACAGCAATGCCATCAAAGTAGGATTATAAGAAATCTGGCATTCCATCGGATCGATATATCGCACGACCTCATCGGGATGAACGATAGCCTCCGACTTGAATAACAATCCAGGTGTTGCGATTCGAGCACAAAGATTGTACGCGCGAACCAATGTGTGGGCTTGCGGCAAGTTTTCGCAACTTGTTCCCATTTGCTTCCAGATAAAGGCGACGGCATCCAGCCGCAGAATGTCCACCCCTGTGTTCGCAATGAATAGCATTTCATTCAGCATCGCGTTGAATACGCTCGGATTGCTGTAATTGAGATCCCACTGGAAGCTGTTGAATGTCGTCCAGACATATTTTCCCATTCCATCATGACGCGTGAAATTACCACGGCGCACGGCAGGGAATATCTCTCGCAAGGTCCGTTCATACTGACTGGGGATCTCTGCGTTAGGAAAGATGTAGTAGTACTGTTCAAACTCTCTATCTCCTCCCTGTGCGGCACGCGCCCATTGATGATCATCGGAAGTGTGGTTGAATACAAAGTCAAGAACGAGGCATATACCTGCTTCGCGCAAGTCTGCGGCCAATGCCTTGAGATCGTCAATCGTGCCGAGGCGAGGATCTACCGATCGGTAATTGCTGATCGCATAACCACCGTCGTTGTTTCCCGGTCGAACGGCGAAGAGAGGCATCAGGTGCAGATAGGTAATCCCAAGCTCCTGAAAGTAGGGTATACACTGCCTCAGTTTGCCAAGATTTTCGCTGAATAAATCGACGTACAGCGCGCCTCCTACGATGCGCTCGCTCTCAAACCAATCGGGGTGATTGATCCTTTGGCGATCCACTTTCTGAAGAGCTGGATCGCGAGAAACCCACGCTTCAATCAGAATCTCTAGGGTACATTCCAAATGATAGATAAAGTCATATCGAGATCCATAGAGCTCGAACAACAGTTGAAACAATGTCGACCAGTATTCCTGGAGGCGTTCCTCGAACTCCACTCGGACGATGTTCGTCTCTTCGACCCTCAATCGCATCCAAAACGCATCCAATCGCCGTGCCAATCGCCTCAAGGACAGTTCAGCCTCCAAGGCTAGGTCGAGGGATAGCGGGTCAGTCGATGTGATCATTCGGAATGACGATTTGGTCTAAGAAGTGATAGTAGTCAACACCTTCGAGAATCCCTCGTGCATGCGGTGCTGATGCGAAGTAAATGCGAGGCCTGTTTCGCAATCGCTCTAGCTCTGAGCTGTAATTCGAAACAACCACACCCAGGGTTCGCCCGGTGAGCATCCCTTCGTCGTTTCCCGAATCTCCGGCCACCAAGACATTCTCCGGCGAGAATCCCCATTTCCATAGAACATGCCGCAAGGAAAGGTCGCTCCCGCCCCGGACGGGAATAACATCCAAATACATTCCGAGAGACAATAGAACCTTAGCCCGCACACCCGCTTCGCGCAGGATTTTTTTGATTTTTGCGATACTGGGAGCATTTTTGCTATCCCATAAATAACTCACCTTGTAATGCGATTGGTGTTCATCAGGCTGTAAGGACAATCCCGGTTGTGCATCGAGAATCGATCGAACTTCGTCTGGTCTCCACGCATAGCCGATCTGCTTCTGCCAACTCACATCGGGAGCTAATCCTTTTCCATAATGCAATTGAGTCCCCGCATCCGATTGAATCAAATCGGGCCTTGGGAGCCTTAACGATTCGATCAACTCCAACGCGCTCTTCAAGGGACGGCCGGTGGCAATTCCAAAACCGACATAATCCAGATTGCAAACCCGATCGACCAATTCACGCAGCGCATCGTCGTCACCTGTTAGCGTATTGTCCAAATCGGTAATCAACAAACGATCAAAACTCGGGAGACGTCGATTGGCGGAGAGTTTGCATAAGACCGGGGATGGTGAGTTCTCGAGTATGTCTGCCAAATCTCTCAGATATCGATCTGCGTGTTGTTTCCAGGTGTAGTGTTGATGAACTCCACGGATTCCGTTCTCGGACCATTCCTGCCATGGAACAGGCTCGGTTAATACCCGGAGCAGCGATTTCTCGATATTCTTCTGGTCGAGAGGATCGATCAACAAACCGTTTTGACAATTGGCAAGAATGTCCCTGGGACCGCCATCATTCGTCGCGACGACTGGCAATCCCGTCGCAGCCGCTTCGAGCAACGTGAGGCCGAATGGTTCTGTGAGCGCTGGATTGATGAATAATCCGCGACGATGGACTGCTAGCCGATAAAGGTCTGGAACCTCATTCGGTGAGTGCCATTTCGGATAGGCAACTTGTCCGTAGAGATCGTACATGTCGATGAGTGTTAAAAGCTCTAGGAACACATCTTGTTGACTCGACGGAAGACTGTCGAGATCGCTTCGGGTGCCTAGGATCAAGACCAGATTCGCACGCTCTCTCAGCTCCCGACTTTCACCAAATACTCGCACCAGCGTGGGGATGTTCTTTCGCTCATCCGGTCGTGACATCGCCAAAATCATAGGCTTCTCAGGCTCGCGAAGGAATGCGCGAATCCTAGCATCGATCGCAGGAGTTTCCCACGCTTCGGTAGGTGGCGAGAACAGATGAAGATCGACTCCAGGCGGGATAACCTCCATGCGACCTGGTACATAATGATCGTACACCGCATATTGCGCGTCGACCTCTTGATTGGTGCTCGTGACCACCATGGTCGCAGTTTCGAGGGCTATCTCTTCCGCCTCGATACGAGGTTTGAAGTGGTACTTTTTGTCGAGTTGTTCCAAGTCTTTCGCATTTACCGACAGTCTCTCACGCTTGACACGTCCAAGGGAATGCCCGGTAAAAACATAGGGGATATGCAAAAGCCTCGCGAGCTGAGCCCCAGCAAGCCCCGCATCTGCATAGTGACCATGAAGGATGTCTGGCAATCCTGTTCGTTTGAAATGGGCGAGAACTTGATCCACAAACAGTTCTATATACGGCCATAACAACTCTTTACGCAGATACCGCTGAGGTCCAAACGGAATTCGAATGATCTTAGCGCGTTCCGTTATCGGTTCTTCTACTATCCCATATTCGGGGCCCACGCGCGGATCGATAATTTGTCGCGTGATCAATTCCACTTCGCGCACTTGTGGATGTCGAGAAAGCTCTGCAGCTAACTCCAATACGTACTTCACTTGGCCACCGGTGTCTGCATCCCGTCCCAACTCGGGATCGTGCGCTCGAATCAAGCCATGCAAACTTATCAGTGAAATCTTAACTTGCTCAAGTTTCGTCATCGTCCTGGAACTGGTTCATGCCACGACATGTCCATCGCGACTTTGTTTGAAACGTAAGTCTTAAGCACAACCTTAAAACGAATGATGTCAAACAACCATAACAGGCTGAGGGGCCACAGACAACCCTTGCGGTGCGCGCTCAACGAGAGGATGTATTACCAAGATGACAAATTGTCGTGCCACGGGATTATCGATAAATGTCTTTTGAATCGGGCAAGCCATCGTGAGTCGCAATGGTCGCATCGGGGAACTCCCACCCGTCCGGAGGCGGTGCGATCCCAAACGCCTGATGGTATTCTCGCTGATGCTTTTCTATCCACAATTTTGTTTTGAATGTCGAGTCACCCGGCCAATATGTGTCAGAATGTCGGACACGATTTCTCGCTAATTCGAAATCTTCTTTAGCAGCTGCAGCGATGGAGAGATTCGTCCAAGCTGCTTTGTTGGTGGGATGGCGATCGGCTACCTCCTGCCATTCCCGTTCTGCGAGATCCCATCGTCCTTGCTTGGCAAACCCATTTCCTTTGCGCACTTGCGATGAGCCGATCCAAAACCACGGAAGATCGAGCATCGCTTCGGTGCGAACGGGAGTGGAGGCCACCAATTCCCAGGCAGCGCGCGATGATGCCATCAAAACTCGGCCGTCGTTACCTGGAATATGGTATCCCAGATCAAAGTACCGCTTCTCCGCGGATGGTAAATCGAAGTGGAGCGTTTTTTCCGCAACCCGTTGTCCCGATGCGACGTCGGTAATAGTCCAATGAGTCACGACATACTCGGGAATCTTCTTTTCGCCGAAAAGCATGGTCTTCAGTGTTTTGCGCTTCGGTGCTTCGTCTTGTTTTAGCTTCGCATTGACGATGTTCCCCTGCAAGATAAAGTCGGCTCCTACCGTTCTCGCAGCGCCAATGGTCGCGGAATCGTTGGGCTGAGCGTCATAGGATACGAGTTGGATCAAGCTCACTCGCTCCAATTCGGGCGGATGGATCGCGAGAAGATTGGCAGCTTGATCTGGTTCGGTTGATTGCAGAGCGAACTGCAGTTTCGATGCAGCTTCTTGAAGGTCTGCGTTGAGCAAATCGCTCGTTCGTTGTGCGCGCGATGCGATTCCCACTGGGCCGACCGCTACCTTCACTGGGCCCGGACGAGGGACCATTGCGGCCTGCCACGTGTAGATAGGTGCCGACATCTTGCAGCCAACGCCTAACGAGAGCAAGCAACCGAGGAGAGCAATGAATGTAATTCGATTCATCGTTGTGCTTAAAACGGTCGGACACCGAATCCATAAAATAGCGAGTAGAGAATCGCGAACAAGTAATAGGCAACCAGGAGCATTGCGATCCATCCGACTGTCCTCCAGAAAGACAACTGTCCTTGGACGACTTCTAGGACAGACGAACTTCTGCTGCGGTAACGCCTTAGCGATTGGATGGCTTGAAAAAGTTTCCACGTGGGAATCGCGTACATCAGGATCGAAAACCCGAAGTAGATCGTCACCAACAAGAGACTACGTATCCCTCGTGCGTTGGAGAATCGGTAGGCTAGAAATTGAACCATTGGAACGATCGTCCAAAAAGCCGTAATGAGCACCCCTAGAATGGCGACGAGTAGTTGCCATCGCGAAAGGGACTCGAAAGTGTCCCGTAACTCTTTCGTTTCTGAAGATGGGAACTCGGGAATATCCGAGCCCGATGATTGGGAGTGATAAGGGTTGATGGTCAATGGAAGTTCCTCGTCTAGCGGTGTGGGTTCGGACGCGGTGGTTCGCTAGTAACGGCCTCGCGACAAAGGATTGGAGGCTTGTTGAGGGTTGGTTCCCTGAGGTGTTTGACCCGTCGGAGCAGGCGCGGATAGATGGTTCGACGCGGTCCCTTTGTACTCAATCCAGAGCAATGCATCGTTTCTTTGTCCGACCGGTGGGATGATGCGATTGAGTCCGAACAAGGTGGGCGGATTTCCCACCAAGGTGTTGTCAACTGGACCAGATGGCGTTGCTACGACACCACACGATAGCAAGAGGACTTGATCGGTCGGCCAAACAAATCGTTCTCGAAGACGCCACGAGACGACTTGTGGCACCTCGATCTGCACGCTTTGGACTTGATTGGGACTTAGGGGAAGGTCGATTTTGACCGAATTCAGTCTCTCGACTTGGTCGATCTCGCATTGAAGCAACAGATCCGCAGAACGCCCATCCAAGCTGAGGAGGGGACTTACTTGGAGTTTGAATCCCTCGCGAATTTCATCGGTGACTGGTTGGTAAGGTGGAAAGGCGACGGCGGGATTGCGGACAAATTCCTTGAGGTAATTGCGAGAGCGGAGTTGTTCCATATGCTGCAATTGACCGTTGTAAAGTGGGATCTCGACCGCTTGCAATTCGCGTGCATCGGATCGCTCACGCAACTGGGCTAAGAAGATCGCTCCATTTTCCTTGGGCATCAACCAAGCGGAGACGCCAGCCGAATCCGATGGTACGGAGCGCATGAGGCCGAACGCCCGGGAACGCCAGTTCGGATTGGAGATGGTGATGATGCGAAGTCCAAAGATCTGAGGTTCGCTCGTACCATTGACAAACTTTTCGTAAATCGCTGCAACCTTCTTTTGCATCTCCGGGGTGTGGTACACACGCAACGTTTCCTTGTCGCTGTTCAAAACCCCGAAAGGCTCTTGAAACCAAGCATCGCTACCCGTTTCTCGGAGGATCCAATCGACTAGCCACTGCTGCGGCTTATCAATTCCCTTGACGTTTTTCGTAAAGGGCCGAATGTCATATTCCACCCATTGTTGACCTGCATTTTTCGGAAGCGAGAATTCTTGCAATGCTTTCGGCGCAGCGCTCGGCCGAACGCTGCCCGGACTCTCCAACGACGGAATCAAAGGGGACGCGGATGTGGAAGGTGGTGAAGTCTGCGGGGGACTGTCCTGCGCACGGGCTACCCTGACAAATGCCAACGTGACAAATACCAACATGACAAATACCAGCGACCGATACGCAATCGATAGGAGAGTTTTCGAAAGAACTTGTCTAAATCTAACGCTGCCAAGGAGCATCCTTGCTCACTCCCCTTCTCTATCGTCCCGTCGGAACGGTGAAACGGATCAATTCGTGCTATGGTTGCACTCGGCATCGTCGATAGCAAATTGCTGCATGAACGCCAATAGCAATGGTTTATCGCTTGGGCGGAGCAGCCTCCCGAACGACCGCTCCCCATTCAGGATGAAGAACCAAAATGGCAAACCGTTCCACATTTTCGAGCTCCCCGACACTCACCGTCGTGTAGTCGAACTGGCCTCGCAAATCGGTATAGCCGTCCTTATAAAAGCGGACGGTTCCGTCCATTCCTCGAGCATAAACCTTGACGTAAGCTCCCTCGACCGGACGTGTTCCACCCTTCTGGAGCACTTGGATTTGCCCGGAATTGCTAGCGAATTGAGTTCGCAGCGAATGAGAATACAGGAGCAAGTTACGCGAGATGCCTCCCGTCACAACTTCGAGCATCAAGTTGGTATTTCGAAATTCGTTGGGAATAGAGAGAGCATGCGTTCCCAACCGAGATTCCTTTTTGACGGTGATGCGATCTTTCCGATTCGACTCAATTCGACTCCATGGCTTGCTTTCCCCGCTTTGAAACGGGTAGCGGCTGAACTGCAACTCGACATCGATGGGATAGTAGCGAATCTCGAAAGATTCCACGTTTCGATATTGGACCGATACGGCATTGCCATCCTCAAGCAATTCCAACGAAGGCTCGGATGCGGATTGCGTGGCGAGGGCTGTTTCACGGTCTCCAAAGAGAATGCGTTCGGACGTACTTTCAGAGTCCGTCGGATCGGAGTCCCTCGCTAGATCGACACCGGATTCCAGGGCATCTCGTTGAGCGATGTGGCGGCGCAACTGTCGAAACAGACTCTCCCATCGACCGTGGGGATAGTCGATATACCTTGCTGCAGTTTTGCTCGCCGACTCGTAGTTCCTATTCAATACAGCCAAATAAGCGTCCATGTAGTCGATCTGCATTTCGGCTCGAGGTTCCTTTTGCGCCAGTGCGACGCGATCGACCTTTTCAAACATCGCCATGGCTTCGTCAATCCGATTCTGCAAAAGGAGGTAGTACACCATGTTCAAGCGATCCATGGGGGCGAGATTCGGTTGGTAGGTGATCTTCTCCAAGACCTGATCATATTGAACCCGAAACGCATCGTTCAATATTTGAGTTTTATCTCCTAGCGCATGAAATCGAGCCAAAACGAGGGGACGGAAGTCATAGTGCTCAAATACCATTCGGGATTCAGCATCGATATCGACAAGATCCGAATGGAAAAAGGGGAATCCAAGCGAGATCCATTCGGTAGCTCCGCTCAAGTGCTCGCGAATTCGATCGCGATCATCATGCTTCCATCCATAAGCCCAAACCCTTGGGTCAAAGCTACCCAATTCCTGCAAAACTCGGATGCACTTCGAATAAAATTCCTTATCGCTTAGTCTCCACAAGATGAGCTGCAAATCGGTTTTTTGAAGGTTGCAATCCTTGAGGTACGCGAGGACTTGTTCGCCGCTTCCCCAAGCCGCGACATACGACCATTCGGATTGATCGATGTCGCTCGGAACCGCTTCAACCCGCAGGTTCATACCCTTTGCCGCTCCGCTACTCTTTTCATCTTGGCTAATTTGAGCTCCCAGCATGCTAAAGTCACCGGACGCAGGCATGTAAAACAGGGAGTTGACTTCTTGAATTCCAAACGGAGCGATTTCTACATCGCTCGCGGTGAGAAACTTTGCTTTCGCCAAAGGTAACGCACCACTTGGCAATTGCTGTAGGATCTGCCCTTTCCAAGGAGTCGGATTGGGATTGGAAACGACGCTTCTCAATCGATAAATCCAACCTTTCACCAACGGCTTATCGCCCCAGGGCTTGTTGGGATCCGCCGTTTGGGACACGGAGTAAATCTGCTGACTTAACAACACGCTCTCAGCCTCGCTCCCGCTTTCAATCGATTGGATTCCTTTCGCGAACAGGACTGCGGGAGTTGGAGATTCGACTCGCCATTCGTTCTCGACAACTTGTACGGTCGCGGCGGTCTGTTCGAACGGTAAATCGAGCATTGCCAAGGCCATGAGAGCCGACGTGCCGGTCTCGGTTGCCTGCTCAAAATATAGTGGTAGCGTGTTTGCTCCATCGGAGGGCTTCGAAAGAAGCTCTATCCAAAAGGAGTTTGGTGGGATGAGTGAAGGCCTTTGCTCCTGTAGCGGAATCTGCAGATAGTGAGTCTCAGCCCATTTGCGCGTCGATTCCATCGTTTCGTATCCGCGTGCGAATCGATCCTTGAAAAGCAATTCGGTTTCCGCCAGACCGCGGAGCGCCGAACGGCTACGCTTTGCTCTCATCTCTTTGTCCACCGCTCCGCCAGCTTCGATAGCGAACTTTTCATCCAACTCGTAATACATATCGCTTCGTCCAGCGAACCCTCCCATCGGACCGTTGGCCCATTGCTTCCCTGCATCGGAGAAGTCCATATGCAGCGAGTTTCGTTCTAATAAATCCGACTTCTCCAATCGCATTGCCGTCATGAAAATTCTGTCCAAATGATCAGCGGGAATTGGATGCGATTCGACCCATTCTCGCATCCAACGCAGCAACCGAGGCTTCACCTCCGGAATGCGATGAGCGAGGAGCACCTTCTCTGCGGCGTTTAATCGCATCATCCGCCAAGGTTCGAGGTATTTTGACAAATCCTTCTCGAGCAAGTAGTCGTCGACGAATTGGTGCACTGACTTGTTTCGAATGAATGGACGGACTACGGCATCAAAAAAAGGACGGTCGTGTCGATACAAGAACAAATTGGCTTCATGGCTGGCAAGCTCTGTGTAGTGCTTTTTCTTTTGTTCCAGCGAAAGTTTGTCCCAGCCCAAGAGTGGTGACCAACGGTTCAAGACAGCATCATTCCCGAGTAAACCATGATAGATACTGGCGACATCTTGGAGGGAAGCAACTAGCTTGACACGAGTTCCTTGTGCATCGGCAATCTTGACGGCTTCCTCGGCATTCACAATTTGCGTCGACTTTTTCTCTGCATATCGATGGCTGGTTGGCAGCGGGCCCGCCAGCCGACGATCGATTGTCGCAACATTGGGTTGAGGCAATGCAATCGTCACGCTTGCGGTATTCCATTCGTCGACAACCACAATCGTAAGCTGACTGAATTCTTTCATCGCGTCCAACGGCAAGTCCAATTCGCCTTGCCCGCCTAATTTCAAATTACTTGCTAAGTAGCTCGGATACTTGAGAAACTCGTACTCCGCGGTTCTCCCGACCGCCATGGAGCCCGAAGCCTGATTTCTCGCATCTTCGGCGGCCATCTTCGGTGATGCAGGTGCGAGCGATGGTAAGTCTTGACCTGCCTCGGGTAACTGTGTTTCGTTGGTCGTTTTCGTCAGTTCCCAAGGTTGCAGGAGCATACTCGGCGCCGGTAACAAGCTCCCTGGATAAAGCTTTGAGTTCCTGCGATCCAGAACATATTGGTATTCTTCATCAAGCTTCAGTGACGAAAGAAAAAGGCTGGTTCCATAAGGAAGGATTTGTGATTGGGGCTTATTTCCAATGCGTCGAAGAGAAGAGAGTGGATTCGACGATGGCAAATAGGTCGACGCCAGGATGTGAACTCGAGCCCCAGGGGTCGCATTATCCACATGGAGTCGCAGTCGCTCCTGATCAATTGAAGGGGGCTGGATGCAAGTAAGCTTGGGGGCTGTCGATTCCGCGATCCATTCCGAGGAAGCGACAACACCATCTTGATCCATTCCTGAGCTAACGGTGATCTCTATCGATTGCTTCGCAATATGGTCGGTAAGGAGATAACGCCCGGGTGGAAGTGACTTTACCACAAGCTTGTTCTTGTCGAGCGATAGATTTCCCTTAAGGTGCCGAATGGATTGCCCCTGTCGAAATTCCTTCAACTCGAATCTCGGAATATCGGATATGCCGAAGGGGACGATCGGTATTTCCGCAACGAGAGGCAATTCCAAGGTGTCGTGGGTTGTTAAGTGAAATACGGAGGGCCAATCTGGCGCAATCGGTCCGATCGGGACAGTCCGTATTTCCATTCCAGGCATAGAAGCTTGAATCGAGGTCACATTCGGAAGGGTTCCGAGTCGAACGATTCCATTCTCATCGGTCGCCACTCGGAATCGCGCGGGCTGAGTGACACCGGATTGTTTACAAAGCACGTCGAGCGGTTGCCGGCCGATCGGCTCGCCGTTTCGACCTTTGACCTCCAGCAAATAACCTTCAGGCGTTTGGCGAACAAATCCGTCGGCAATCTGTGCGAGCTCCGAGGTTTGGTTGAGCAACAACTCCACGCGGTTGGAAACATCTTGAAATGTATCGTTCGAAAGCTTTTTGATTCTCCCTTTCAGTTCCAATTCCACCTTCGCAAGTCTCGGAGGAATCATGAGGGATGGAAGCCATTCTTCATCGTTGGAAAGCTGCGAAATAGCCAGCTCCTGCACCGACTCGATACCATCGTGGTCGGTGGAACGAATGACCAATCGAACTTGTTCAAGTTGCGAAACAGTCGACAATTGCCCGTTGCAATAAAGTGTTGGTCGGATGGCGAGTCGCGGTTTCGCGCCCGTTAACATCTGCTGGGGATCCCCCAGCAGTGCGCATCTTAACGAGTAGTTTTCCGCCGCATGTCGGAACGACTCCCGTGTCGCGAAATCCCCTCGAGACAAAATCAGACGCTCAACCTTATCTTCATTCGAAAAGGGGATAACGATGCTCCCATCCTTGCCTGGGCTATACTCGCGTTCTCCGAACCAAACCGTTGCGGTGGGTGCATGTTTTCCGTCTTGATCGTAAACACGAACGACGTGACCTAAATCGCTCGAGGAATGCAGTCCAACCAATCCACCTTTTTGAATTAACGCTCGGCAACGACGCCCGGATGCGAGTAAATCGACAGCCCAAATCCCTTCGCTTTCGAGCTCGGAAAGAAGAATTTCTTCGCGATGCAATCGATCGGTAGGCTCGGAAAAGCTCAAGGACTTTTCTGCATTCGGGGCCAGTCCATCCAATTCGATACCAGCATGAATACCCTCCGAAGTTCGCGTTAATATTTCTCTCGCATTGAGTTTGTAGATTTTGATCGTGACTTTAGGTGTGTTCTTTAACCAAACGTTGAGCCGAACCTGATCTGTCCCTCGAAATGCATTCGGATTGTTTTCCGCAAAATGGAGCTCGATCCTGTTTTGAAGTTCACGTTGTTGCGAAGGTGTAAACTTTGCATAGTGAACCTTGCTGTCGCCAATTCCAAATAAGATCGATGTGCGAGCTTGAATCGTTTGGAGATAATCTCGATCTAGCCATTTCGAAAATGGTTCGATCGACTCTCCTTTTCGATAGAACTGTTGCAAATATCGTTCGATGAGAGAAATGTCCTCACCGATGGGGGGCAGAGCGCAAGATTCGCGAAAGTCCACGTCGAACCGAACGGGAAAGGAGTTCTGGTTTCGCTCTCGCAGATCCACCCTGGAGATGGGCCGAATATTCGGAATAGCCAAGTAGGCCAAAAAGCGATCCAAGTCATAGTTTTCTGTCTTCTCGTCCAAAAGCAATTGCTGGTACAGGACATTGGCCTTGAGGCTGTTTTGAGAAGGAGGAAGCTTGGAAACGAACTCCCATAGTTCCTTAAGATGTTTGCTGCGAACTCGAGGGTTTTCTAGCGATTCGTAATCGATCGGACGGATGCGGCGCAAGCGTGCCTCGATAAATGCGGAGGATTCCTGCAGCTTTGGAACAAGCTGCAAAAGGGCATCGAGTTGTTCGGCGCTTAGAACACCATGGATAGATGCCCACCCAAAACCACGCGACTGGGGATGAGCCAATTCTTCTGCGATGACATCGACCAGACCAGGAATGTCGGTTCGTTGCAATGCTCCAATCCACTCGGCCTTGTCCGTCTGCGATCGAAGCAAACCGAGCGAAAGAAGAGGAGTCGGGTCTTCGATGTGCGTATAACGGCTTTCTTGGTACGACCGTTTCAATCTTTCTGCCAGCTGCAACTCCCCTTCATTCAACGCAGTTGCCAGTTTTGCCGCTTCATCCTTTTGCGGGGCGGGATGGCTCAATTGCAAGCCATGATTTTGTTCGAGATATTTTCTGGTTGCTTCGGTATTGCGAGAGTATTCGAGCAAGTACTGTCGAAACTCCAGCTTGCTCCGAAGGGGTGTCGATCCCAGCTTTTCTCCCCATTCGTTGAGGTAGGTGCGGCTGGCATCGAGTTGTCCCGAAGTTTGCAAGTGGAGGCAATGATAAAAGAAATAGTTTTCCGTGCCCGGAATCAGCTCGCTCAGAAGTTTGGCTCGGTCTTCTGACAAGGCAAAACGCTCTCGAAATCTCTCCTCCGATCGGTCGTCCGACAGGGACGGAACGGGAAGCCAACCTAACCAGCAGGCAAATAAGCCCGCTGTCGACAGGAGGTGCCAAACTGGATTGCGTCGCAGGATCATCTTCGCGAGCCTTTCGTTTGCCTAGAAAACGGAGAGGGAAATTGTCCGCAGAGGGGATGAAATAGCATACTTCGAAGACGAAACGGAGTTGGAATCGGTTCCAGAAAATCAGGAACTGGCCAACGGTCGTTCGTGTTTAGCCCTTGCGCACCATCCATAACGATGGAAGCAAGTAGGGCGCTTTCAGCTTTGGAAACCGAACAGTGGAGGGACTCGGAACATTTATTTCACCCTCGTCCTCGGAGAAGTACAATAAGATCCACTTTCATTTTTGCACCTCTCCGGGCTCTCCGTTCATGGTTTCGTGGTTAACTGGTTACTTCAAGCATTCGAATCGGCAAGACAAGAGTCTTCGTGGCAATTTGACTTTTGGCCAGACCACGTTTTCCAAGACGTTCCGCTCGACGGGTCAGTTCTTTCGCCAGCATTTGTGGATTTGGCCGCTGGTTGCGTTCGTCATCTTGGCGACCCTGGGATACTTTGTGAATCGTTCCATCAAGCACTCCATTGAGGGGAGTCTTCAATCCGAACTATCCACGTTACTGCACGTCGAGAGATCGATGATGGAAAAGTGGTTTCAAAATCAGGAGTCCAACGCGATCTCTCTGGCGAGTCTTCCTGGCGTGAGAACTGCCGTGCTCCAAATGTTGGATCACCACGAAGCGATCGCAGCAGGCAAGGGGATCGGGGCAGGTGAAAAACCTCGGTCGGAGGAAATTGACGAATGGAATGGAAAGCTAAAGCAACTCTTGTTACCCGGCATGTCGGCACATCATTTCGTCGGGTACATCGTCGTTGATCGCGAACAGCGCGTGATCGCCGCGCAAACAAAAGAGCTCATCGGACAAGTTGTCCCGCAATACTCCACATTTCTAAACACAGTTATGGAGGGAGAATCGACCGTAAGTGTCCCGTTTCCGAGTGCCGTGCTCTTGCGAGATCCGAACGGAGTCTTGCGAGCCGAGGTGCCGACTATGTTTGCATTGTCCCCGGTCCGAAACGAGGACTTTCAAACGGTGGCATGCATCGGATTCCGTATTCGGCCCGAACGGGAGTTCACGGAAATTCTTCAGCTGGGGCAGATGGGAGAGTCTGGGGAGACGTACGCGGTCGACAAGAATGGGTTGATGGTATCGAACAGTCGTTTCGACGAGCAATTGATCATATCTGGCTTGATTCCAGACCGGGAGGGAGCTGTATCGATATTAAATGTTCAAGCTCGCGACCCAGGTGGGAGTCTGATCGATGGATACCGCCCTAAAGTAAGACGAGGGGATTTACCTTTTACGTTTGCATGCACCTCTGCGCTAGAAGGCAAAACGGGTGTCAGTCTCGAAGGACATCGCAATTATCGTGGTGTTCCCGCTGTATCCGCTTGGACGTGGTTACCCAAATACGATATGGGAATCATCACGGAAATCGATGCGAAAGAAGCCTTTCAGCCACTCAGTATTTTGCGCTGGGTATTCTTTTCATTGTTCTTTCTTCTCATTCTCACCGCGGTGGCTATTTTTGTCTTCACCTTGGTCGTCGCCCGAATGCAACAGGAAGCTCGGGAAGCGGCGATCGAAGCAAAGGAGTTGGGGCAGTATCGTTTAGAGACGCTACTGGGTACCGGGGCAATGGGAGTGGTATACAAGGGGCATCATTCCATGATGCGCCGTCCCACGGCGATCAAACTATTGAAGTCGGAAAATGTGAGCCCATCAGCTATCGAACGGTTCGAGCATGAAGTTCAAATCACATGTCAGTTAAACAATCCCCATACCATCGCGATTTATGACTATGGGCGAACACCCGAGGGAGTTTTCTATTATGCAATGGAGTTCCTCGATGGGATTAATCTCCAGTCGCTCGTTGATCGCTATGGCCCCCAGCCGGCGGGACGTGTTGTGGAAATACTCAAGCAGATTTGCAGTTCACTTTATGAAGCCCATTCATTGGGGCTGGTTCACCGTGACATCAAGCCTGCGAACATCATGCTGAACCGAAGAGGTGGTGAATGCGATGTGGTGAAGGTTCTTGATTTTGGTCTGGTAAGGTCGCTCGAGGAAGATTCACATGGAGAGTCGAGCAAAGCAATGACGGGTACTCCCATGTACATGTCTCCCGAGGCGATCCAGAATCCCAAGTCGATTGACGTTCGAAGCGATATCTATTCGCTGGGAGCGGTAGGGTATTTTTTGCTGACTGGACAGTCTCTCTTTCAGGCCACCTCGCTTGGCGAGCTTTTCCAGCATCATATCGATTCGGTTCCACTCCCACCTTCCCAGCGGAACGGGGTTTCCGTCGACCCGCAATTAGAAGGCGCAATAATGGCTTGTCTGGAAAAGAGTCGAGCCAATCGTCCTCAGACGGCCAAAGACTTGGCGATCAAACTCGAACTGGTCGCAGCGAACGACGATTGGTGTCGAGAGAAGGCGGAGGCTTGGTGGTTGCAACATGAACGGGAAAGTCGTCACGAACGCGACGTGTCGCACGGAGACGATGTACAACGAAGTTCTTGGCCGAGTGCACCAAGCAGTCCTGTCGCGAACGGGGGGCCGGTGGCTCCCAGTGCGAAAACGGTCTCAGGGTTTGAGACAACGATGGTCCATGGCGAATCAGAGTGATAGGTTGCTAGAGTGGTGCGAGGTAACGCATTGCGAATAAACGAACGGCAATGTTATGGGTTTTGAAGCTGGGAAAAGGTCGGATGAGCGACGGCGTCCCATTGGTCGCCGGAGTAGATCGATCGCCCTCCATCGACGGGTAGGGCGACGCCCGTGATGAAGGGTTGCTGCGCGAGAAAGACCGCTGCATTCGCGACATCGCTTGGGGTGCCATGGCGTTTCAGCAAACTTTGTTGACGAATTCTTTCTGCCGCGTCCGCGGAGATACTCGCGTCCAGCATGACGGGACCGGGCAAGATAGCGTTGACGCGAATACTAGGATTGCGCGTTGCCAATTCCACGGCGAGGGAGCGGGTCATGGTTTCGATGCTTCCCTTTCCGACGAAATAAGGTGCAAAATGACAGTAGGGGCGATGCACCGCCCAATCTCCGATGAGCAGAATTGCCCCTCCCGAGGGTTGCGTGGCCATGTGCAACCCTGCAGACCGGGAGCAGAGGAAAGTTCCCAATGTGTTGACTTCGAATTGCCGGCGAATGTCTCCTTCCGAGATCTCCTCGAAAGTTGTCCAGTCCCAGATTGCGGCCGAATTCACGAGGACGTCGAGCCGCCCAAAGCGTTCGACTATTTGCTGTACGGCTCGTGGGGCAAACTCTGGATCGTTTACAGGTCCTTGCACCACCAGTGCGTCAGTTCCTCGCGATTGCAGCTCGTCTGCGTACGCGTTGGCTGATTCGATCGATTGATTGGCATGGAGAACGATCCGGTAACCTGCGAGGGCGAACGCGTGCGCAATCGAATGACCAACACGTTTCGCACCGCTGCCCGTCACCCAAGCGACCGGTTTCGCTAAATCGGCATTCGGCACTCCATCCCCCGAGTCATTCCGTTTCAAGGTATACTCCGATTGTAATCTCGCGTTCACGCAAACAGGAAAACTGAATATGACCAATGCACCAATCGCATCGCTGATCGAAGCTGGGACCAAGCTTTATCTGGACTCAATCGACCCTGCCCTCGTCGTGCAAAACATCGCGTGGGGGGCCGTTGGCGCGACCAGCAATCCGATTATCGTTTCAGGGTTAGTTCGTTCAGGACGATTCGATGACTTGATCCGATCCTTTATAGCAGAAGGACAAGATGACGAGACGATCTGCTGGCGAGTGACCGATCGATTGGTTCGCGATGCCCAAGAGGCGTTCTTGCCCGTCTGGAAAAAGACGGGCGGCAACGCGGGTTGGGTGAGTTTTGAACTAGATCCGCTTTTGGAAGACCCAATCTTGGGGATGTCGCACGATACTCGGGTAGCGCGTTATATCGAACTGGGAAAAAAGTGGTCGCAGGGACACGAGAATCGCATGATCAAAGTTCCAGCCACACCAGCGGGTATCGACGCGTTGGAAGAGTTGGCTGCCCATGGCGTGACATTGAACGTGACGCTGATTTTCACTCGTCGGCAGTATGAGCAGGCGCGAGACGCTGTTTGGCGCGGTGCGAAAAGGCGTACTCAATTGGATCGATTCAAGAGTGTCTACAGCATCTTCGTTTCACGAATCGACCAGTACACGTCCGAAAAGTGCCGTCAACTATCCGCCCAAGCCCAGGGGGAGTATGGAATCCTCAATGCGAAACGTATTTGGCAACACAACCAGTCGTTCTGGAGCCAACATTCCACGCCACTGGAGCAGGAGATCATCTTTGCCAGCACCGGCACAAAGAATCCATCCGATGTTCCTTGGAAGTATGTCTCGGCGTTAGCGGGATCGGATATTCAAACCAATCCACCCGAGACCAATATGGCGGTAGCTGCGAGCCAGGAACGATTTGTTTCCCGCGTTGCGGCTTCGGTTGCTCCCGAGATTCAACAGGAGCTCGATGCCGCCGTGGACGTGGAAGATTTGGAGAAGACGCTCATGGAACAAGGAATTGCCAAGTTCGTGGCTCCCCAGAAGCAACTCCTCGCAACGATCGCGGAGAAGCGTACGGCGCTGTGAGAATCGCCGCTGTGAGAATCGCCGCTGTGAGAATGGCCATCGTGCACCCGCTTGAACGCATAGGTTGCGATCGGGATGGCTCGCGAATACGATCCGGATGGAAGGGACCGATGGTGAGAGCGGGCCGGAAGGCCGCCACAGAGAATCGAATTAATCCATCCGCACGGTCCGAGACGACCGTCGCATCACAAGCATTTCGCAAGGCATTTCCCAGAACAATTGCAACGAACTGTTCTGGGAGCGTTGGCCTATTGCTGCGAAGGAAGGTCCCGCTTTAGGAGGCGGCGGTAGCGGTTTCCGAAGCGGGAGTCTCTCGGCTCTCGCTCTTGAACTCGAGCCGTGTGACTTTGCCGTCCGCATCCTTGAACGCTTCCACGATGATCGTGTTTTTGCCTTCGAAGGTGCCGCGGAGAAGTTCTTCGGAGAGTGGATCTTCGACACGTTGTTCAATTGCACGGCGAAGTGGTCGAGCTCCGTAATCGAGGTTCGAACCCTGCTTGATAATGAATTCCTTCGCTTCATCGGTGAGGATGAGGTCGAATCCACGATCTCGCAATCGCTCTTTGACCTTCGACATTTCGAAATCGATGACTTTCTTCAGATCCTCTTTATTGAGGTGCCGGAAGATGATGACGTCATCAAGACGGTTGAGGAACTCGGGACGGAAGACTCGTTCGATTTGGTCCATCACACGTGCCTTCATGCTATCGTACGACGCATCGTTATCCGGTTTTTGGAAACCGAATGCCGACTCGTTCTTGATCGCTTCCGCACCCGCGTTGGTAGTCAAAATGAGGATGGTATTTCGGAAGTCAACGTTGCGACCAAAGCTGTCGGTCAGACGTCCTTCTTCCATCACTTGCAACATCATGTTGAACACGTCGGGGTGAGCCTTTTCAATTTCGTCCAAAAGGACGACTGCGTAAGGGCGGCGACGTATCTTTTCTGTCAGCTGGCCACCTTCTTCGTAACCAACATAACCAGGAGGTGCACCGATGAGCCGGCTCACGTTGTGCTTCTCCATGTACTCGCTCATGTCGATATGGATCAGCGCATCGGAGTCACCGAACAGGGATTCCGCGAGGGCTTTCGCCAACAGCGTTTTACCAACCCCGGTTGGACCCGCAAAGATAAAGCAGCCGGTAGGACGCTTCGGATCCTTGAGGCCGGAACGGCTGCGTCGGACGGCCTTCGCCACCGCGCTAACCGCTTGATCTTGGCTGACGACGCGTTTGTGAAGCTCCTCTTCCATGTTCATCAACCGGAGGGAGTCTTCCGTGGTGAGACGGGTAAGAGGAATACCGGTCATCTTCGAGACAACCTCGGCAATGACTTCTTCGTCGACGACGCCATCCGTTTCGCGGCTCTTTTCTCGCCAATCGCGGGTGATCTGCTCTTTCTTGCGTCGCAGCTTATCCGCTTGATCGCGAAGGCTGGCTGCCTTTTCAAAGTCTTGATTCGCGACGGCGTCTTCCTTCTCTTTGTTGAGACGTTCGACTTCGTCGTCGATATCCTTCAGATCGGGCGGCTTGCTCATCGTGCGGAGACGGACACGAGCCCCAGCTTCGTCGATGACGTCGATCGCTTTATCTGGCAAGCATCGAGCGGTGATGTATCGCTCGCTCATCTCAACGGCAGCAGCGATCGCATCGTCGGTGATTTGAACACGGTGATGCTCCTCATATCGCTCTTTCAAACCTTTCAAGATCTGAATGGTTTCCTGGGTACCGGTCGGTTCGACCATGATTTCCTGGAACCGTCGCGCGAGGGCGTTATCCTTCTCGATGTATTTTCGATACTCATCGAGGGTGGTCGCTCCGATGCACTGGATTTCGCCCCGAGCGAGGGCAGGCTTTAGAACGTTGGCAGCGTCGATTGCACCTTCGGCCCCACCGGCACCCACCAGGGTGTGGAGTTCGTCGATGAAGAGGATGGTGTTCTTCGCGCGGCGAACTTCGTTCATGACCGCTTTGATGCGTTCTTCGAATTGTCCTCGGTACTTCGTTCCGGCGACCATCATGGCCAAGTCGAGCACAACGATGCGTTTGTCGGCCAAGATCTCAGGGACCTCGCCGTTGACGACACGTTGCGCAAAGCCTTCGACAATTGCCGTTTTCCCTACCCCTGCTTCCCCGAGAAGAACGGGGTTGTTTTTCGTGCGTCGGCAAAGGACTTGGGTGGCGCGTTCGATTTCTCGTTCGCGGCCGATGACCGGGTCCAGTTTGCCTTGACGGGCGAGTTCGGTGAGATCGCGACCGAAGCTATCGAGAGCCGGCGTCTTGCTCTTTCCACCCTTGGACGATGCGCCGGGTTCGGAGGGGTTGTTCCCCTCTCGTCCGCCGCGCTCTCCGACTTCGGCGCTTTCCATACCATGGCCGAGAAGATTGAGGACTTCCTCTCGCACGTCGTCTAGTTTCATGCCCAAGTTCATCAGGACTTGAGCGGCGACCCCTTCTTGCTCTCGGAGCAAACCGAGCAGGATGTGCTCGGTGCCGACGTAGTTATGGTTGAGGTTGCGAGCCTCTTCCATGGAATACTCGATGACTTTTTTCGCGCGAGGAGTTTGGGGGAGCTTGCCAATGGTGACCATTTCCGGGCCACTTTGGACGAGCTTTTCGACTTCGAGACGAATCTTGCGAAGGTCGACATCTAGGTTTTTGAGAACGTTCGCTGCAACCCCGCTTCCTTCCTTCACCAAACCCAAAAGGATGTGTTCGGTTCCGATGTACTCGTGGTTGAATCGTTGTGCCTCTTGGTTGGCAAGCTGCATCACTTTGCGAGCGCGGTCAGTAAATCTTTCGTACATTTCAAAACCTTTCGTAGGTTGCCCAAGCCTCCGCGCTGGCGAGCATCGGAGCCTGGCCTAGGGGTGATTCGTTGTCTCTATTGTTGCCGTCGAATAGACTCTGTCCATGCGTCAAGGACTGACCGCAAGGGGCTATCTACCATCGTCCAGCTACCATCGTCCGGTACTACCTAGCGATCGTGCGAGACCAGCCTGCAACGTTTAACCGACGATTGCAATCGTGTATCGCCCAGATGCGACTGGGCAATGCAAACGCCGTTCCATCCATTCTGGCAGTCGACGCGTCGATCGCTTGTCATTTGGTCGCGTCGCACCTCCGAGCCAAGCGCGCAAGCTTGCCTCACGATCTGACGCCATCCACCCCGACCTCCATTGTGAAGAATCAGAAGCAGTCCTTTATCGGTTCGATTCATCCGCATTTTCCGAAAAAGCGGAAGTTTCTCGCATTGCGGAGAGAACAGCGAACCCGCATGGTAGCGATCGTAACTCTTTTGTCAGGGAGTGGGAGGGGGGAGAGGCTTCGATTGTCGTTTCCCTCGCAAGCATCGCTCCTTTTCCGTCGCGATCTCCTGGGACCAACGGGCTGCTAAATCCCTTCGTTGCAACTGTTGAATTGCTTCGAGCGCAGGGTCCCATCGTCCGGTTCGTCGGTAGACGGAAACCAGAAGCAAAGCCGATTCGATGTCCGAGGGATGTTTGGCCAAATTTTCCAAAAGGCACTTTTCGGACTCGAAGTAGGAAGCTTGGAGGTAGGCCGATTGGGCGAGGAGCAGGTTTTGGTCGCGATGCTTCCGAGTGTCTTGCTCTGGCAATTCCCCTAACCATGCGCTGGTGAGCGCTGAGCGGAGGATGCAGGCCGCGACCGTCAGCCAAAGAATCCGGACGAGCCACACGTGGAGCCACTCTGGCCAAACGAATGTAGCGATCAAGAGGAAGCAAACGAACCACGCGAACGCGATGGCGGTTACCAACGCGGACGACTCGGAACGGTTCCAAGTCCGGAACGCACCTGGCCAAGTGATCGAGAGGGTTCGTATGGCAAAAGGGAACATGGACCGGAGCGATGGCGAAATGGAGACGACGCGAACCTTGGAAGACTACCAATTTCCCAACACGGTGCGGAGAGCAGTTTTGGGCTCCTCCGTGCGGTTTTCGGAGGCCTCCCTACCGAAATCCCTTCATCAATTCCGTGAAGAATGTGAAGAAAGGTTGAAAAATACGTTGTTGCGATCAGTTGCGAGCAACAAATCGCTCGTAGTTAAACAACCGAAGATTCTTTCTAAAGTAATCCCCCGGTTTGAATCGAAACTAGGTTCAGAACGGCCTTTTCTGTTCTGGACGACTCGCAGGAGTCAATACCAGTACGGGGAAGCTACCGGGCTGAATTAGGGGGGAAAGTGCATGCAATCCGCGCAATTTGTGCGGAGGCGGCTATCGATTTGAACGTACGAACTTCGTGTGCGAACAAGTGGATTAGTCAGCCGCTCATCTTCTGCCCTGACCAAAGCTTGGTCTGCCATACAGACAGGTAACTCTGCAAGCGGAACGGAATCGAACCGTCGTAGGGGTGCGGTCGCTCGCGAACGTTTCATTGGCGAACTGTTTGTCCTCACAGGAAAGCTTTGCACCGTCATCGTTGGGAACGGAGTTCTAACGATTGCAACGCAAAGTGGTCGTTCACGATTGTTAAGCCCAGACCCAGTTGTTGGGCGTGGGAGGTACGTTCGGCCTACTAAGGCCACGTGCTCCGGCGTCTAGCTAGGGCGAATACTGTCAAGCACAGAACATCACCATGACTGTGCGGACTCACTCACTATTGGAAGGTAACGGAGACCAAAAATATGAAGGTGTTCACCACAGGCCAGGTCGCGAAGATCTGCAAGGTGGCCCCGAGAACCGTTAGCAAGTGGTTCGACTCCGGCCGTCTCAAAGGATATCGCATCCCCGGCTCGCAAGACCGACGTATCCCGCGAGAATATCTCATCAAGTTTTTGAAGGAGCATGGTATGCCCCTCGGAGACTTGGAAGATGAGGCCATGGCCAAAGTCCTGATCGTTGCGCAAGATCAGGTCTTGATCGAAAACTTGAAGCGAGAACTCCCACTTGAGAAAAGCTTCAAAGTATCGGTTGCTGCTAGCGGTTTCGAGGCAGGCATTCAAGCCGAAAGTTTTCACCCAGATTGCATGATTGTCGACTTCTCAGTCGGCAAGCTAGAAGCATTGCAAATCTGCCAAAACCTACGCAAGAATTCAGATTTCACTGAAATCATTCTGATCGCTCTGCTTCCCGACGACGGCAATACGATGAGCTTCGATCGGTCGAGCATCAACGAGACGTTCAAGAAGCCATTTGACGCACGTCTTTTGGCAGAGCGTCTCCGCACCTTGATCGGTGCGAAGAAAGAACTTGTATAAGTCGGGGCATTGCAACCGCACAAATAAAAAAACCTCCGCTGTACCAGCGGAGGTTTTTTTTAGTCATTTTCGATGCAGATAAAACGTCGACGAGCTACCGGCGGTCCCCGCCGCGATCGCCACCGCGGTCTCCACCGCTGGACCGGCCGCCGCCACCGCCACTGCCACCACCGCTACCGCCACGGCTTCGGCCCCGTCCGCCACCGCGTCGGAATCCGCCTCCGCCTCCCCCGCTGCCACCGCTGCTTCCACGATCACCGCCTCGGTCACCGCCTCGGTCACCGCCTCGCCCGCGACCTCCGCGATCTCCCGTGCGTGCTTCGGTCCGTTCTGGCCGATCGGCTCGCTCTGGCTTTTCATCAAAGCCAATGTCATCGCCGAGATCATCGCCACCGAAGTCATCGAGATCGTCTGACTCTTCCGATGGTGCTGCGAATTCATCTTCCATACCCAGCTCTTCCAATGCTCGGCGTCGGGAGAGCTTCACGCGGTCGTGATCATCGATGTCGATGACGATTACCTTCATCGCATCCCCGACCTTGCATACCGAGTCGACACTCGCGACATAGCCGCTGGAGAGTTCGCTGATGTGGCAGAGTCCGTCCTTACCGGGGAGGATTTCGACGAACGCGCCGAAGTCCCGTACGCTCGAGACGATCCCATCATAGATCTTGCCGATTTGGACCGTTGCCGTGCAGGCCTCCACGCGACCGATGGCTCGCTTCGCCGACTCGGCGTCTGCCGAAGCGACAGTTACATTGCCTTCATCATCGACGTCGATGGTCACTCCGGTTTCTTCCTGGATCGCTCGGATGTTCTTACCACCAGGACCGATCAACGCGCCGATCTTGTCGGGCTCGATCTTGGTTCGAAGCAATCGAGGTGCGAAACGGCTGGTTTCGCTGCGCGGACGAGGAATACACGTCAGCATCTTGCGGAGAATTTCGATCCGAGCTTCACGCGCTTGCTTGAGCGTGCCACGGATGATTTCTTCGCTAACGCCTGGGATCTTCAGATCCAACTGGATTCCGGTGATTCCGTTTTGCGTTCCCGAAATTTTGAAATCCATGTCGCCGAAGTGATCTTCGTCACCGATGATGTCGGTGAGCAGTACATGCTGGTCTTTTTCACGAACAAGACCGATGCTGATCCCTGCGACGGGGTTGGTGATGGGAACCCCGGCTGCCATCAATCCGAGACAGCCACCGCAAACGCTGGCCATCGACGACGAACCATTGCTCTCGAGGATGTCGCTGATCACACGAATTGTGTAAGGGAAATCTTCGGGGTCGGGAAGCACGGCTTCCAAGGATCGTTCTGCAAGCATCCCGTGGCCAATTTCTCGGCGGCCCGGTGCGCGAATAGGACGGCACTCACCCACGGAGAATGGCGGGAAGTTGTAGTCCAGCATGAATTTCTTGCTGTACTCATCCACCAATCCGTCGACGCGTTGTTCGTCTCGCGGTGTACCAAGAGTCACCGTAATGAACGCTTGGGTCTCACCCCGTTGGAACAGAGCCGTACCATGCGTGCGAGGAAGCAAATCGGTTTCACAGTGGATGGGTCGCAAACTCTTCGCGTCGCGACCATCGGAACGTCGCCCCGAAAGAATCAAATCGCGAACAACTTGATTTTCCAAAGTGTGCCAAACGTGGCTGAGTTGGTTGGTACAAATGGCCCCTTCGGCGGATGGGTCGGGGATCAAAGCCGAGACCGCTTCTGCTTTGAGCGCCGAGCAAGCTTCGTTGCGAGCTTGTTTGCCTTCGATTTGCTTCGCTTCCTTGAAGCGTTCGTAGTAATCCGCTCGCAGTTTCGCCATCAGTTCGGTCGTATCTGGCGAATCAAAAGTGGTCTTGGTCGGTTTGACCTTATCGAAGAACTCGCGTTGAAGTTCGATCACTTGCTTGCAGACATCATGTGCAAACTTGATCGCTTCCAACATCTCCGCTTCAGGCATTTCTTGCGCGAAGCCTTCGATCATCATGACTTCTCGTTCGTTTGCCGAAACGATCATGTCGAGTTCGCTCTCTTCGAGTTGAGCGTGGGTGGGGAACGCAATCAGCTTGCCTTCCACTTTGCCAACTCGGCATGAAGAGATCGGGCCTTGGAAAGGAAGTGGACTGATAAACAAAGCCGCTGCAGCGCCGTTCATGGCGAGAACGTCAGCGTCGTTTTGAACGTCCGAACTCATCACAATCGCCTGGACTTGGACTTCGTCAATGAACCCGTCTGGGAAGAGGGGGCGGATAGGACGGTCGATCAAGCGACTGGTGAGCGTTTCTTTGGTCGTCGGGCGACTTTCCCTTTTGAGGAAACCGCCGGGAAACTTACCCGCTGCTGCGAATCGTTCGCGATAATCGCATGTGAGCGGGAAGAAGTCAGTTCCTGGACGGGACGGGCCGGTCGTCGTCGCGATGAACACGACAGTATCGCCGTATTGGCATACGACGCTGGAAGTGGCTTGCTTGGCCAAAGCCCCTGTCTCGAACGAGAGAACCGAATCGCCAATTTGTTTTTCTACACGAATCTTTACCACGAATTTCTTTCCTTCCAAAAACCTATGCCGCTCGCGCGATGCTCAAGAGACCGGGAGTGGCTTCTGCAAAAATCAAGTCAACAATCGAGCGACCGCAAGACGGCCGAAACTTCTTCCCCGAAATGCAACAGCAGCCGGGACCAACTACGGGCTCCGAACCGAGAGCTCGCAAGCCATCCAAACCCGCCACTCAAGCGGGAAACACACCAAGCGTCTTCACGACAACGCATTCCACTGCGTCTTTTGCAGCGCATTTTGTCGACGCCGCTGCAAAAACACCTTCCAAACAACAATCCTGCCTGACATTCCACGCAAAACTGTGAAACCAACCGATCGCGGGACAAGAAAGCTCGGCGATGTCAACGCGTCAGAGCACGCTAACCCAGCGGATAACCATCCAAGCAATACGGCACCAGAAACCAGTCACTACTTCAGGCGGACCATCCCATGCAAGTCCGCGTTCAACGTCAAATCACTTGGAAAAGCGAGCAAGGGCTGGTGAGAACCAGCCCTTGTCGCGATGAATTCATTACTTTCGAATGTTCAGCTTACCGATGATTTCCAAATATCGCTGCGGATCATGCTTTCGGACATAATCGAGCAATGATCGACGCTTGCTAACCATGCGAAGGAGGCCGCGGCGACTGGAATAGTCACGAGGGGCGGCTCGCATGTGCGAGGTCATCGAATTGATTCGCTCGGTCAAAAGAGCGATTTGGACATCCGCGGAACCGCTATCAGCTCCGCTCTTCTGAAACGCCTTGATCAGTTCTTCTTTTCGTTCTTTGCTAACGGTCATTCGCCAACCAATTACCTTGGGTCCAGCGGTGTTCGACATGTTCCGAACACCAGTACATCCTAGTTTTTAAACCATAAGATCGTGGAATCCTAGCTATTTTTTTAAGCTTTGCAACGGCAATTTCTCGGGCGTCATGTATAGAATATTGGCCGGAACCTCGCGGTTCCTTCCGAATTCGAATCCTCGCCCCCGCAAATCGTGCCTGAATGCTCTTCCCCCGCTCCTCGCCAACTCCATTCGCGATTTTCGCTACCGTTGGCTGCTTGGGCCCCATTTACCGCAACAGGGTACCCATCTGCGGCTGGCTCGATGGGCCAGCACTGCCTGAGTAAATTGAGGCGCGGCTTCTAGTGAACGACGAAGACGAATTGATCGAGTCGGCATTGGCCGGGGACAGCAGTTCCTTTGAAATTCTGGTTTTTCGCTACCAGGACAGGCTTTTTACCGCGATGATCAGCGTCGTCGGCGGGGCCGAAGAAGCCGAGGATGTGGTTCAAGAAGCCTTCATCCAGGCATACCTCAAGCTGGATACTTTCCAACGAAACAGCCGATTCTTCACGTGGCTGTACCGTATCGCGTTCAATTTCGCACTGGCCCGCCGACGCAAGGCGAGGAACCTGGTTTCGCTCGACGAAGCACGGGAGAACGTCGGCCACGAGCCTGAATCGGAATTGGATGCCCCCGATAACCGAATGACTCGCTTCGAAGACGCCAAACTAGTGCACAATGCTCTGGCCCTGCTGACCGAAGACCATCGCGCCATTCTGGTCCTCCGCGAAATGGAAGACATGGCGTACGAAGAAATCGCCGAAGTCCTCGACATTTCCATCGGCACGGTTCGCTCAAGACTCAACCGCGCTCGATTCGCCCTCAAAGCCCAATTAGAAAAGTTCCCGGAGTGGAACCCCAAAGCTTGAGGAATCGCTACCGAGGCTTTCGCCAAGTTCGATGGTAACCGAGCCGCTCTAGAGACTGATAAACCTCTTCCAACGTCTTCTCACCAAAATTCGCTATGCTCAGCAGAGTCTCCGGAGTGCTGTTGAGTAGATCCCGCACGGTGAAGATCCCTTTCTCTTCCAAGCAATTTGTCGTGCGAACCTGAAGCCCTATCTCCGCTGTGCTGAGGTCCAGTCGCTCCTTGAGAAGGCGGGCTTGTTCTTCGGCCTGGCTAATCGGTACCCGAGTCATTCGAATCACTCCTCCGTGATGGGGACATTCTTGTCCATTTGAAAAGATGCAAATCATTCGCTATCGATCGCAACGCATTGACAATCGTTGCACCGAAGTAGTGTGTGGACCCAATATACCAACCCACTTCTTTTTTGCACCCGTTGTGTACGAAAATATCCATGCATGACTCCCACTGAGCTCCCGTATGAACATGTGGCGAATGCTAGCGTTTGGGTCGCGGGCAGGATTTGTTTTCCATGCTCCTTCTCTCGGAATATCCAGACATCCTCCCGAACCGGAGCAACCGAACTTCGCGTTACGGTCTGGCCTTACGCAGCGATACTGACGAAACCAAAAGCACCGTTTGCCCCTTTCATTCTCCCTACCCAGCCGAGGAAAGTATGCTTCGACATCTCGTGCTAACTTCGATCGGTCTGATCCTCACGATCCTGGGGTCTGGACGGTGTTTAGCGCAGACCTTGGATGACACGGGAATGTGGTTCGCGGCTTTCGGAAGTGGGAAGATCCGCCCGATGGAGACGGAGTCGCCTTTCCGATGGTGGTTCGACAGTCAGCTTCGATTGGCAGACGATACGGACGGCTTCCAGCAGAGCATTCTGCGTCCAGGGGTCGGATATGACGTAGTGGAAAACCAAACGGTATGGGCGGGATACGCTTGGATACGGACTTCGCCAGTCCTCGGCCAGGATTTCGATGAGCATCGTTCTTGGCAGCAATGGACCGCATCCCCTGGAGTCGGCGATTGGAAGCTCCTACACCGAAGCCGACTCGAGCAACGATGGGTCGAAACGGGGGACGACGTCGGGCATAGGTGGCGTCAAATGCATCGAATACAACGAACCCTCACACGAGCACCTCAATGGTCCTTGATCGGATGGGACGAAGCCTTCATGCAATTCAACGACACCGACTGGGGTGCCAAAGGAGGATTTGACCAGAACCGAGCCTTCCTCGGGGTTGGGTTCAAACGATCACCCGACTCCCGAGTTCGCACAGAGATCGGATATTTAAACCTATTCCTCAACCGGCAAGGGGCCGAGGATCGGATGAATCACATCCTGTCTTTCAACCTCTTTTACTGATCAATCGCCACCGTTTCTCGCAATGGAAATGCAACGCATCCGCCGAAGGAAAACGTGGTCGTTGTCGCTTAGCGAAGGAGATCCGGTTTGGTCTCTTGAACGATTTCCCGTATTTGCTGACGTAGCTCAGGGGTCAGATGGCGGTACTCTTCATCTTGATTGTCTCCCTGGAGAATCGCGTTCAACTGCCCGCCGATGGCATCGCGAAGCGAGGGGGACATCGCGTCGAAAGCATCGGAGTAGATCAAATAACTGAGGGGGTACTTGAACATCCGCGATAGCATATCGAATTCCCGCAATGAACGCCCTTTCGAATCCTTGGGGCCGCGCTTCAAGAAGTCTTGAGCGAAGCCACTTGTGCCGGACACGTTGGAGGTCAACGCGAACTCCTTGCAGAAAAGAAGACGATCCACGACTTCCTTCGCAATCATGCCCAATTGCACCGAACGCTCCGCTGGATCTTGGTTCGCATCCTCATGCTCCAACGTCCGAACACGGAAATCCGCTAGGGTGATTGTATTGTGAGTTTGTGTTTGATGTTCAAGGACCATCAACGCGTGGATGTCGCTGTGGGGCGTCAGGTACTTGCTAACATCGAACAGCTTATCGAGCGACGAAAGATTCGCGAACCGAGTCGTATCGAGCATCCCGCCTTGCAAATAGCCGTTCCCCATGTGTTGCATGGACCCGTGAAGGCCTGTCACGTACCATCCTCCCCAGCGCCTGGAGAATTCGCTCGTTTCATCGGTAACGAAAGCCTCTCGCTTCACATCGTAATCGCCGTCATAGTTGGGGTACCCACTGCGGACCGCATGGCCGGGCACTCCTTTGGTCATACTCGTCGCGTGACACCCCAAACACTGATAGGTCTCTTGACGAATTCGAGGAAGTCGAAAGCCCATCCGAAATGAATAGAAGGTGGCTCCTAGCTTTGGGTCGTTGGTGGATATTTCGACAAGGGAGCTGCCGGGAACCGAGCCGACATAGGTGTCGTCGTTGAAATAGATGGCGCGAGGATTACGAGGGGAAATATGCTGAACCTGCAGGCTCGTTTTCGAAAACACGAGCACTTGCGAACTCTCGGGGATCTCAAGATGCTTCAACAGCGATCGCAGATACCCTCGCTCGCCATCCTGCTCGAGAGCAACGTCCCCTTTCTCCATCGCTGCAATCAGTTTGGAGACTCGATTGTTCGCTTCGGTATCGGAATAGCGAAACGGTTCCTTCTCAAGATCCCCCGAGACAAACTGAGCGTTCGAGTTTCGTCCCAAGCCCAGCGCAAGAACGAGGACCGCCAAGCCAAAACGAAAGGACACGAGTCGCGCGCGCGGGTGGGAGTGGGAGTGAGGGTGGGGGTGGGGACAGTTATTGCTCATCGATTCCGTCATCCAAGTTGCCTGCGTTTGTTTCTATAGCGGAAGCACTGCTAGAACGTTCCCAACAATCCAACCTGCGATGCTGAAACTGAGCGCCACCGTGAGCCAACGAACCAAACGATGTTTTCAAGATTCTAGCTTAGGGTGGAATGCGTTCCCACCTCGATAAGCCAGCCACCCGACTAAGCCTAGCACAAAAAAGCGGATGGGGAGGGATTCGAACCCACGGTAGCCTTACGACTACTCCGGTTTTCAAGACCGGTGCATTAAACCGCTCTGCCACCCATCCGACCCATGTTTTTATTGGGTTTTGTGTGTCGCTGGCAAAATCCGAGTCCTGCCATTCCACATTTTGACACTTTTTGCGGTCCAGAAAGTGTCAATCCCAACGACGCGTTCACGTCGCGGGCTGTCTCAGTAGCAAAGTAGTATTGCCCTGAGCAAGACGGATTCTAGCCAGAAGTCGGGAGCCAAGCAAATCCAACTCCACGATGCGACGTTGCCCCTGGGGAGATCTCATGGAACATCGTGACTGCTCCGCCGCGTCCGAACGTCGCGAAGGGCTACTACTTGGGCTGGTTCAAGTAGAAGTAGATGGACTTTCCGTCCTTGTAAACTGCTGTTCCATTCGGTAAGTCGAACTCTTTGAAATCGTACATGATCAGTTCCGATGGTCCGTTCAGCAAAACCCATTTGATTTCAAGTTGGAAGTCTTCGGTTCGATATTCGATGTTTTCCTCCTTGGGTTCTTTCCCTTCGGGTAAGAACCGACTGCGAAAGGTTCCCGATAGTTTTGACGGTACCCATACGCCACCTATTTGCTTCCAGTCAGTTCGACAATCCAATTCGATTTCACCCCCTCTGACTGAGGTTACTCGAATCGGAGTGAATCCTCGGCTTTTGTCGACCCATAGCTTCATGTCCATTGGTATTTTGGGAAGGTTGGCTCTCTGCGGTACATCTCTCTTATACGAGAGCTTCAAAATGTCTCCGCTCTCTTCGTCGACCCGAATGTCGTCCATAACATTGACCCCCAGCGGCTCGAAAAAGAATTCATCTCCATCGTGGGACCTGCTATAGATGTTGGAGGAATTACAAAAACCGACGCCTCGAATGTCGAATCTCTTGAAGTGGGACGAAAGCTCTTTTTCCGGAGCGATTCGCGGATGTATGAACAATGCAGCCGTTGGGATTATAAAATCGTGATAGGTATATCTAGTGACTGGATCTTCGCAGAAAAAGATTCGCAATTCATCACGTTCACCGGAGCGAGTGTCGCTTGTGGCGAAGCATGTTTCTGACCGATCGAAAAGAAACTTGCCATTGGGAAAATCAAATTCGTACGACCAACGAATATCCGTCTTTCTGACCGGCCCTCTCCCCTCGGCCTGTGAATAAGAGCCCACCGCAGTAAGAATGCCGTCTGTAATCTTATTCCTTTCCGACTGCATGGCGGTCCTAATTTGCTTCGCCGTTAGGGTAGTACTTTGTGCTTCTGCACGACCCGCTACCCAGAAAGTCAGAAGAAGCAAAAGGCTGTACTTCGATGATGCTAACATTGGTCACCTTTTATCACAATGAACCCTTTACCGAGCCTTGGCTGCACCGTCCTGAAAGGAGTGTCGTCCAAAATGAATAACGATGGGGGCTCCAACGAAGTCAAATCTTAATGACTTAGCACCATCCGATTGCGATTTGCATCGGTGTATCCAGGGCATCAACCTCTTCGTTTCGATACGCTCGTCGCATTGTATGGAAATTCGTTTGCGAGCGGTTGCTCACGATCGGAACGGGATTGAACTTTTTCTTCAAACGAGCTTTGCATCGCGCATGAGCAGAGAGCGAACGACACTTAAGTGTTCGGGGCGTCTGACCGCAGAATCTTTTCCATCTTGCGACCCTTGGCAAGCTCATCGACGAGCTTGTCGAGATAACGCACTTTCTGCGTGAGTGGATTTGAAATCTCTTCCACTCGATAGCCGCAGATCACTCCCGTGATGAGACTAGCGTTCGGATGCAGATTCGCAGATTCAAAGAAGTCGGCGAAGGTCGATCCGTTAGCGATATGAGTTTGAACCTGCTCTTCGGTCAAACCGGTTAGCCATCGAATGACTTCATTGAGCTCGTCTTTGGTGCGCCCCTTTTTTTCCACTTTGGCGAGATAGAGCGGGTACACTTTTCCAAAGATCATCGTCGCGATTCGTTCGTCGTGATTCATCATCATGCTCCTGAGGTTTACCTTCGTTTGGATCGCTTTCTCTGTCGCGTTCCCACCACCCGTTGGTCGTCGTCCTCGGACTCGATGGGTTCACCGATTCGGTCTCGCATCCGCAAGATCTTGTCGCGTAGGGCGGCGGCTCGCTCGAACTCGAGATTTTCTGCAGCGGCCAACATCTCCTCCTCCAGTGTTTTCAAGTAGGCCTCGGTGATCTTCTCGGCCTGCGGATCGCGACGCACGATTTCTCGAGCCCTCTTGCGATTCTCGGCCGCCTGATGGATCGAAGCGGTAACTTGCTTGCGAACCGTTTCCGGCGTGATCCCGTGTTCTTGGTTGTACTCCTCCTGCACTTTGCGTCGCCGCCCTGTCTCGTCGATCGCTGTGCGCATCGACTCGGTCATGGTGTCGGCATAGAGGATGACCTTGGAGTTCGCATTGCGAGCTGCGCGACCGATGGTTTGAATCAGGGACGTTTCGCTTCGTAGAAATCCCTCTTTGTCGGCATCGAGGATGGCTACCAAGCTGACTTCGGGCAAGTCGAGGCCTTCTCGGAGCAAGTTCACCCCCACCAACACATCGCAGCGACCGTCTCGAAGTTCTCGCAGCAACTCCACGCGTTCGAATGCGTCCAACTCACTGTGGAGCCACCGGCACTTCAAATCGTTCTCCACAAAGAAGGTCGCAAGGTCCTCTGCTAGTCGCTTCGTCAAAGCCGTGACGAGCGTGCGATCTCCCATCTGGATCCGCTCTCGTATTTGCTCGAGCAGATGCATGACTTGCCCACGAGCTGGGACCACTTCGATAACGGGATCAAGCAATCCCGTGGGCCGAATCACCTGCTCGACCACTTCGCCTCCGGTTTGGTCCAGTTCGTACTCGGCCGGCGTGGCGGAAACAAAGATGACTTGATTGATCTTCGCCTCCCATTCTTCGAACTTGAGGGGGCGATTATCCAGCGCGCAGGGGAGCCGAAAGCCGTGCTCGACGAGGGTTGTTTTTCGACTTTTGTCACCCGCGTACATGGCTCTCACTTGCGGAATCGTCACGTGCGACTCGTCGACGAGGAGCAAAAAGTCCTTGTCAAAGAACTCATATAGTGTGTCGGGAGTCGCTCCAGGCTGTTTCCCCGAGAGAGGACGTGAATAATTTTCGATGCCGGGACAATGTCCTGTGTGACCCAGCATTTCAATATCGAACTTGGTTCGCGCCGACAGTCGTTGCGCTTCGAGAATTTTGCCTGCGGCATTGAACTTCGCTAGTTGCTCCTCCAGTTCTTTGCGGATGACGTGAATCGCCTTTTGAATTCGATCCTCAGATGTCACGAAGTGTTTCGCAGGGAAGATATAGACCTCGGTCAATCGCGAAACGACTTCGCCGGTCAATGGATTGATGATCGAAATCTGCTCGACTTCGTCTCCCCAGAATTCAAAGCGATAGGCGAACTCTTCGTACGCGGGCCAAAGCTCCATCGTGTCGCCGCGCACGCGAAACTTGCCTCGTTCGAATGCGATGTCGTTGCGCTCGTATTGGATGTCGATCAGCCGGAGCAGGAGCGTCTCGCGGTGGATGGATTCGTTGCAACGGATCGCGACCACCATGCGACGGTAGTCTTCAGGAGAACCGAGGCCGTAGATGCAAGAAACGCTCGCGACGATGATGCAGTCGCGCCGACTGACCAGGGCGCTGGTCGCAGCCAATCGCAGTCGATCGATCTCTTCATTGATCGACGCATCCTTTTCGATGTAGATATCGCGTTGAGGTATGTAGGCTTCGGGCTGATAATAGTCGTAATAGCTGACGAAGTAGTGGACGGCATTGCGCGGAAAGAATTCTTTGAACTCCGCATAGAGTTGTGCCGCGAGGGTCTTGTTGTGGCTGAGCACCAACGTCGGCCGCTGGACCCGTTGGATCACATTGGCCATCGTGAACGTTTTGCCCGATCCGGTCACCCCCATCAAGACTTGATGCTTTCGTCCTTCGTTCAGCCCTTGCACCAAGGCTTCGATGGCTTGGGGTTGGTCTCCTGCAGGTTGATAAGAGCAATCCAAATCGAAAAGTGGGGCGGTTTTTGGAGCAGTCATTTCGAAGCATCGAACAGAGGTAAGAAAGAGCACGCCGACAGACTGCTATTGTCGGTGGATTCGACGGGGTGGCAACCGCCGCACCCAAGAGTACGGCGGCAATATTCTTGACTGGCCCGCTCGGACTGGCTCGCTCGGGCTGGCGGCCTTGCTAGTCGACCATACGGCCCGCGACGGTGGTTTCCAAAGTGATTTGTTCCCCAAGGGATGTCTTCACCACAATCTCTTGCTTGATCGATCGCTCGTCTCCTACCAATTCCCCTGTGAAGGTCATTGGGATCAAGTGAAGTGGCTTTTCTCCAGGTGGAATCGAGAAGCTAAATCGGGGGTCCGGGCATTCGACCGAGACGATCGTGAAAGGTTTCTTGGCTCGAACCATCAGCTTCTGCTGGACTTGCTGTCCGCTTTTGACGTCCCCTACCGAGACGAGTTTCGGCGTGATGGTAACCGGTGGGACCACGCGAGCATTGACCGGGAGAGTGAACATTCCCTCGTTCGAATCGTTGGTGACGACGGTGATCCCTTCCATGAAATCGCCGGCCGGAGCAGTGTCCTTCAAGGTGATCCGCATTCGATAGTCGGTCATGTTTCCTTGGCGGGTTGCTGGGTCCAATCGAACTTCCAGATGGCTGGTATCACCCCGTACATCTTGAATGGCCCAGTCCCTGCGTCCTGCGTAGGAGATCTTGAGGTCGACGGTTTTGGTTGCGCCGACATCCACGTCCCCGAAGGAGATCTCGCCCGGTTCCACGACGATGTCGGACCGGATTTTTCCGGATACCAACAGAGTCACTTCCGCGTAGTAAGGGCGATCGATGACCACGGTGATGGCCGCCGATTTGGCGCCTAAGAAGGACTTCGTGTTGAATTGGGCGAGGATTTCTCCCTTTTCCCAGGCCTTCAGCGTGTTCTTGGTAATGATCGGTTTGGTGCAACCGCAGCTGCTCCTAACCGAAGCGATATGAACGTCTTCCTCGAAGCAGTTTTCGAGGACGAACGCATACTCGGTCTTGGCGTTACGGCTGACAGTGCCAAAGTCGTGCTTCGTCTCCTTAAATAGCTTTTGAGCCCAATCGGCACCCGATGCGAAGGGGACGAAAGCAATCGCGACGATCCACGCGGCGAGAAAGCGATGGACAACTTGCTGAAAAACCATGCGGCGGAACTCCCTTTGAGTAGACGTACAACCTGAGGAGTCATCGGCAATCGACCCCCGCAAACTCGATTTCTTTGGAAAGATTTACCGGCAAAGACTACCCAAACCCTCCGGTCCATTCGAAAGGAAACGAGGTAGCCACCCTCCAGGGGATTGCTATAATTTCGCGTTTTCTCCGGCGAAGAGACCGGTTTGCTCTAGATTCCGGCCCTCGGTCGGACACCTTCGATGGATCTCATGAACAACTCGACTGCGAATCGATCGACATCGGAATCTCCCTCTACCACAACAGCTAGCAATACCAACACGGCTCCGGATCTGCTGAGCGAACGTGTTCTCGTGCTGGACTTTGGCTCGCAATACGCCCAGCTCATCGCCCGGCGTATTCGGGAGCAAAACGTATACTGCGAAATCGTTCGCCACGACATCAGTGCCGAGACCATCCGGGCACGCAAGCCTGCTGCGATCGTTTTCTCGGGAGGGCCTTCGAGCGTCTACGAAGCGAATGCTCCGAAATGCGACCCCAATATTTTTCATCTGGGCATTCCCGTTCTCGGAATCTGCTACGGAATGCAGCTCGCCTCCCAAGCCCTGGGAGGGCGCGTCGAACCTTGCAATCGTAGAGAGTTTGGGCGAGCCCGCCTCCAAGTCAAATCGATGGAGAAACTGTTCGCAGGTTTCCCACATGAAATCGATGTCTGGATGAGCCACGGCGACCAAGTCCGCGATTTGGCCAACGACTTCGAAACGCTCGCGTCCACGCCGACTTGCCCTCACGCGGCGGTTCGCCATAAAACCCTGCCCATCTATGGTCTGCAGTTTCACCCCGAGGTATCTCATACTTCGCTCGGTAGCACGCTCATCCATAACTTCTTGTACAACATTGCCCATTGCGAAGGGCGCTGGCATCTCAGCGACTTTGCCAATCGTTCCATCGAGCACATCCGCGATGTGGTCGGCAGCGACCGAGTCATCTGCGGACTTTCTGGAGGGGTAGATTCGTCGGTGACCGCAGCCCTGCTGTACAAAGCGATCGGTCCTCAGTTGACGTGCATCCTTATCGACAACGGTTTGCTCCGGAAAGACGAGCAAGGAGCGGTGATCTCGGAATTCACGAATCACTTCCAAGCCGATTTGCGAGTGGTGAATGCCAGTGACCGGTTCCTGGGTGACTTGGCTGGAATCAAAGATCCCCAGGAGAAAAGGCGACGCATCGGCCATGCCTTCATCGATTGTTTCAAAGCGGAAGCAGAGAAAATCAACGGTGCAAAGTACCTTGCGCAAGGGACTCTCTATCCCGATGTTATCGAAAGCGGTGCAGCCCTCGACGGCCCTGCCGCTACGATCAAGCTACACCACAATGTGGGCGGATTGCCTGAACAGTTGGGTTTTGAACTGATCGAACCCCTTCGCGATCTCTTCAAAGATGAGGTCCGGAAACTGGGTGTCGAATTAGGATTGCCCGAGCATCTAGTATGGAGGCATCCGTTCCCAGGACCGGGTCTGGCTGTGCGATGTCTAGGAGAAGTCACCAAAGACAAACTGGATATCTTGCGAGAAGCCGATGAAATCGTCGTTTCGGAAATCAAGAACGCCAACTTGTATCGTCAAACCTCCCAGGCCTTCGTGGTCTTGCTGGAATCGCAGAGCGTGGGCGTGATGGGTGACGCGCGAACGTACGAACGAGCAGTCGCGGTTCGCTGTGTGAACACCGACGACTTTATGACGGCCGACTGGAGTCACCTACCCTATGACTTGCTCGCAAAGATCTCGACACGAATCATTAACGAAGTCCGCGGAGTGAATCGCGTTTGCTACGACATTAGCAGCAAGCCACCTGCGACGATTGAATGGGAATAAGGAAGTTCAATGAACCGTCAGTTTATTTATCAAATCGAAAGCCTCACCAAGCGCCACGGACAAAAGGAAGTCCTCAAGGATATCTGGTTGGCGTTTTATCCCGGGGCGAAGATCGGCGTACTAGGATCCAACGGCTCGGGAAAGAGTACGTTGCTTCGCATCATGGCGGGGGAAGACAAGACCTTTGATGGTGTGGCTCGCCTGAGCAATGGGTTCGTTGCGGGATATCTCCCCCAAGAACCGCAATTGAATCCCAACAAAGATGTGCAGGGAAATGTCGAGGAAGCGGTCGCCCCTCGCCGAAAGGTCTTGGATCGTTTCAACGAAATCTCTAATCTTCTCGGTGAGGTCACCGATGACAAGCAGATGGAAAAGCTCTGCGACGAGATGGCCAAACTGCAAGACATTATCGATGCCCAAAACCTTTGGGAACTGGATCGGCAAGTGGAGCAGTCCATGGCCGTGATGAATCTACCCCCTGGAGATGCGGACGTGACCAAGCTCTCCGGTGGGGAGCGACGTCGTGTTGCCCTTTGTAAGTTGTTGATCCAGCAACCCGATTTGCTCCTCCTCGACGAGCCGACAAACCACTTGGACGCCGAAGCAGTCAACTGGCTCGAACAGCATCTGGCGCACTACCCCGGCACGGTTGTCGCCGTGACGCACGATCGTTACTTCCTCGACAACGTTGCCCAATGGATCTTGGAATTAGACCGAGGATCGGGCTACCCGTTCGAGGGGAACTACACGTCCTGGCTGGAGCAAAAGCAGAAGCGATTAGCCATCGAGCAAAAATCGGCTGCGGCTCGACAAAAGACGTTGGAGAAAGAGTTGGAGTGGATCCGCATGTCACCGCGGGCGCGGCAGGCAAAGAACAAAGCTCGGATCAACGCGTACGAGTCCTTGGCTGCTCAACAATTCGAGGAACGACCCGACGAGTTGGAAATTCAAATTCCGCCAGGAAAGCACTTGGGAGAAGTGGTCGTCAATGCCGAGCATATCACCAAGGCGTACAATGACCGCGTCCTCGTCGAGGATTTGAGTTTCCGACTCCCCGCTGGGGGAATCGTCGGAGTTATTGGACCAAACGGTGCCGGAAAGACGACGCTCTTCCGCATGATGACAGGGCAAGAAAAGCCTGATGCGGGCGATCTGCGAATTGGTGACACGGTCGAATTCGGTTATGTCGATCAATCCCGCGACACTCTCAATGACAACAATACCGTTTACCAAGAGATCTCGGGGGGACTGGATTGGTTGGAAATGGGTGGCAAGAAGTTCAACTCGAGAGCCTACGTTTCGAAGTTTAATTTCAAGGGTACCGACCAAGAGAAGAAAGTCGGCGTTCTCTCCGGTGGAGAGCGTAACCGTGTGCACCTCGCAAAATTATTGCGTCGCGGGTGCAACGTCTTGTTATTGGACGAACCCACCAATGACTTGGACGTCGATACACTACGAGCCCTCGAGGAAGCGATCATGAACTTCGTCGGTTGCGTGGTGGTTATCACGCACGATCGTTGGTTCCTCGACCGAATCGCGACGCACATCCTCGCGTTTGAAGGGGATGGCTATGTTCACTGGTGCGAAGGAAACTTCCAAACCTACGAACAGCAACGAAAAGAGCGATTGGGGATTCACGACGACGAACCTCGCCGTTTCCGATATAAAAAGCTCGCGACTTAAAATGGCGGAGACTCCGCTCCAAAGGGATGCACCGCGTTGGGAATGGCTGGACGATGTCGAGCGATGCCTCACCTTCCAGTCCGCTGACTCTCGGGAAGGCTACCTGAGTCAATTGGTCGACCATGCGTCGAGATACGCAGCGCTGGATTCGATTCGTGTAATGACCAACGCCCGCGGGTGCGTCGCTTATCTCCTGGTTTACCCAGGAAAGCTTGCCATGGTTGGTGGAGTCGCCCCTGCATCGAGTCTGCGTTCCCAGGAAGAGTTAATCGAGTCGGCGTTCTTGTTGCGGTCCCTCGTAGATTCGGTTCGGGGCGAGGTTGAATTGACGCAAGCGGTGACCTTTCCCGCAGAGTTCGATGTCGAGTTTGATGCTTGGAGAAGGAGATGCTTTGAGAGCGCTGGATTCCGGCCTATCGCCGTATTGAAGCAGTGCGCGCTGGATTTCTCGAAGGCTCCTAGCGAACCCGTTACTTCGAACCCATTCCAATCCACGACAGCCATTCCGCTGACGTTTGTGCCGTGGCGGAAAGAACTCGATGCTGAGTTCGTACGCGTCGTCGATCAAACTTATGACGGGACTTTGGATGTACCGGAACTCAATGGTGTTCGGAGCACCTACGCCACGCTCGAGGGGTACAGTAGAACGGGGCTGCGGGGGGAATCGTTCCGCGACTGGTGGCTAATCGGTCGGGGTAAGGAATACGTCGGTTGTTTGCTAGTTTGCCGACACTCTCCGAAACTTGCCGAGTTGCTCTACCTGGGAATCGTCCCCGAGGAACGGGGCAAGGGCTTGTCATACGCCGTAATGACATTTCTATTGGATTGGTGTCGCCTTCATGGAGTTGGCAGAATCCTGCTGGCGGCGGACACTCGGAACGCGCCGGCGTTGAAACTGTACGAACGATTCGGCTTCGAAGATATCGGAACGGCTGAAGCTTGGTTCGCCTCTTTGGATCGAGCCGATTGTTGAGTACCGACTTTGCGCCGCGCTTCGGTTGGGTGACGCGCGACCGCCCCTGTTAGAATGCCATTGCCAACCAATGGGATAAACGTACGGAACACTCTTTTCCTGGTATGGAGCAAACAGACATGTCTAAGCGTAGCACTGAATCGAATGTCTCGAATACTGGTAGCGAATTCGACACCGAAACGCTGTTGAGAAATGTTGGACGCTTCCCATCGCAAGTATTGCCAGTTGCGATTTTGCGGGAATTGCAATCGCGTGGCAGTGCGATTCATGATTCCGTAGTTGCATCGATTCGTGACGCGCTCCAAGAGAACGAAAGTCCCATAGGCGGCTTATCCAACACGGCATTCTTCGCTTTTGCTTTGCTTCCCCCGATCGTCATCAAAGAAGACCAACCTCTGATCGAAACATTGATCAGGGCTTCTCTCAAGAGACTGGATGAAGTGATCGGTGATCTCTTCGGGGAAGCGATGTCGCGCCTGATCGCCAATTTCTTCCATCGCCGAAGCGCATATGAAGTGTTTGTGTGGATCGACCGTCTCATGAGCGAACCTGATCTTGAGGAACTAAACTGTCAACCGCTTTTGCGGGCGGTGACCATCGCCAATGCAATGGGCTGGTTGGATCGAACCGAAGCCGTCCCTTTCCTGGTGGAGCAACTGAAGAAGCGGGCCGGCAAGAAAGATGACACTGTGTCTGCGTTTGTGGTATCTGAATTATTCGATATGCCTGAACGACGATCGGAAGAGGTCGATTCAATCGTTCGCTCCAGTTTTGCTCGGCAACAGATTGATGAGTCGTACATTAACCTAGCGTTCTGGGATAACGAGGACGTGCTATATGGGGTTTTGTCTAAAGAGAGTTCTTGGGAGGATTGCGCCGAGGAGTTGCAGAATTGGTATTATGACTTTATCAGCTACGACTTCGATCCCGTCAATGCAACGTACCTTCCCAACCCACGCAGCAGTTCGAATTCGAAAATAAGCGAATCCGAAGCGCGTACCTTCGTCGAAAAACTCCGAACAGCGTCACGAAGTAGTTACCCCCGAGAAGCCGTCGACACACTGGATCGTGAATTCCCAGTCGCCTATCAAGCGATTATTGATCTGATAAGCCATGAACTATCTCAAACCCACCTGGACTCTGATTTGGAGTGCGGAAGGAGCGTGTATCTGGGATTGGTTCTCCTCGTCAGCAATAGCATGCCATTGCCACAAGAGGTACTGCACGCATTCCTGGATTTGCCCGATTCTCGCTTGGAACAAATTGTTGGACAACAGTTCGGTTTGGTCGTGAAATGCATTGCCCAATCACCGATCCAGGACGTCGGAATCATTGAGCAATGGATTTGGGACCCTGACCGACGCGATGCAAATCGCCGCGATATGGTGGGCTATTACTCCAACGCTTGTTTTCGCAATACGTTAGATCGCGAAGTCGCCATCGAGGCCTTGGCCAAGGGACTGCGCAAGGCGCTGACGCAGACCCCTTCGTTGGTCGCTCCGTTTGCCGAGAACCTCACCCGTCTGTCGCCTACTGAACATGCTTTGCTTCTCGAAGAAGCATTCGAAGAGGTGGACGTGGAATGGATGATCGCCAAGGACGACTTGCGACATATGATGACCGACGTCCGAATTGCAAAGGAAATCTTTGAGGATTACTTTCAGATTCGGCAAAGCATCCTGGAAATCGTTTCGTTCGGGGGGATGTTTGACATCGCCGCGATTCTTGAAAAACCATCTGATCCGCCAATTTCACATGAGACTGGCCAGAGACCCTCTGGATTGGAGGCGACTCCACCAAGCTTCTCCGTGACAGGAACGATTCGGAATGAAGAAAGGACGTCACGCAACTCATCGTGTCCGTGCGGAAGTGGGAAGAAGTTCAAAAAATGTTGCATGAGAAAGTAGTCGTTGCGTCTCGATTCTTGGGTAAGTCTCAAAGGGTTGCTCGCCAAAAGTTAGCTCATGATTTCCGTTACCCTTCCCTCCGCGTCTCTCCGCGATCTCCGCGTTGAATCCTTCTTGGGCAGATTGGCGACGGCGAATCAACCGCGGAGGGCGCGGAGTACCGCGTAGGTGATACCGAGTCGCTGCGGACGAAATCTGCCTTCCGATACGCTCGTCGAAAGATCGCTTTCTGATGCGTTATGTTCCGTTCTTTGCGCCTCGCCGCCTTAACGAGAAACAGCCCCCTCCAATCTCTATTGGTCAACATCTTCTCGCGCCCGGAGGTCTGGCCAGCTTGAACTACGATCTTGGAGGCCCTAGCGATGGAAAAACCTTGATTGCCGCATCAGTAAACTGCCCTGTAGTTTCTATCTGGCGTGTTCTTGCATGGATCTTCATTTGTCTTCCTCTCCGCGTCTCTCCGCGATCTCCGCGGTGAATCCTTCTTGGGCAGATTGGCGATGGCGAATCAACCGCGGAGGTGATACCGAGTAGTCATTGACAAACGGTTTGAATTGACGTATCGTATATCGACGATAGGCAATTAAGTGTCCAGAAGCGAGTTGCAGTGTGAAAGCAAAATCGAAGGTCCGATCCAAATCAGAATCGCAAACTTGCTGCACCACAGGTGAGAAGGTGTCGCTGCCCGATGTCGCTTGGGCGGAGGATTTGGCCAAGCTGACATGGGCGCTGGCTCACCCCGCTCGCGTTCGTATCGTTCGATTGTTGTTAAGCCGTACCTCTTGTGTATGCGGTGAGATTGTCGAAGAGATGCCGTTGGCCCAATCAACGGTTTCCCAGCACTTGAAAATCCTGAAGGAATCAGGCTTGGTACAAGGCGAAATCGACGGGCCACGGGTCTGCTACTGCATCAACAAAAATGCGATGGCGAAATTGAAAAAACTCATTGCTAGCTTGTAAAAACACGCCAGCGTTCCGTCCTCATTTCCTAACCACTGGGAAGGCAAAGACCATGAAAACCATTCAAGTTTACGACAAACCGATGTGTTGTTCGACCGGCGTATGCGGTCCCGATGTCGATCCTGTCTTGCCACAGTTCGCAGCGGATCTTGATTGGCTCAAGAGTCAGGGCCATAAGGTGGAGCGTTACAATTTGGCTCAACAACCGCAAGCATTTATTGAGAACCAAGCTATCCATCAAGTGTTGAGCACCGAGGGTACAGAATCGCTACCCGTAGTCGTAATCGATGGCGAAATCGTAAGCCGAAAGGTTTACCCAAATCGAGATGCTCTCTCTGCATTGGTCGGCGGTTTACCTGTCAAGCAGTTGCTCCCAGTAGCGCAGGGAAACGGCGGCTGCTGTGGTACCAGCGGTTGCTGCTAGTCCTCTAGGTTCGGAACAACTGTCCCCCCGGGAGGAGAACGCAACATGAAGTTTTTAGAACAGCCAACCCGAAATCTTTTCTTCACAGGCAAAGGGGGAGTGGGGAAAACATCGGTCGCTTGCTCGGTTGCCGTAAAGCTAGCCGATGCAGGCAAGCGAGTATTGCTGGTGTCGACGGATCCTGCATCGAATCTCGACGAAGTTCTGGGTGTCGAACTGGGAAACCATCCGACTCCGATTCCATCCGTCGCAACTCTATTTGCGATGAATTTAGACCCGGAGAAGGCTGCGGCCGAGTATCGCGAGCGAATGGTTGGCCCTTATCGCGGGTTACTACCGGCGGCTGCCATTAAAAGTATGGAGGAGCAGTTTTCGGGCTCATGTACCCTGGAGATTGCTGCCTTCGATGAGTTCTCACGCCTTCTGGGAGATCCAACAGCCACCGCGAAATTCGATCATGTCATCTTCGATACAGCGCCAACTGGTCACACTTTGCGGCTGCTAACATTGCCATCGGCATGGGACGGCTACATGAAGCAGAACACCACAGGCACCAGTTGTCTCGGTCCCCTGGCCGGTTTGCAGAACCAACAGAAACTCTATCAGGAATCGGTAAAATCTCTTAGCGATTCTGCGTTAACGACCCTTGTGCTGGTTGCCCGTGCTGAATCCAGCACCCTCCGCGAAGCGGCGCGAACCAGCGGAGAATTGGCTTCGCTTGGCGTTCGCAATCAACATCTCGTAGTCAACGGTCTGTTCCAAGCGATCGATTCTAGCGATCCGTATGCGGTGGCCCTCCAGCAACGAGGGGAGGCTGCACTGGCTGCTATGCCTACGAGTTTAAAAGGCCTTCCGTTGACGATCGTTCCACTTAGCCCACATGGAGTTCTGGGGATCGATTCGCTGCGTCATCTCGGAAGAGTGCTTCCTAGCGAGTCGTACGGGCCTCCAATAGAAAGCGTAGATCGAGTCGATGGTTTGCCAATGCTCTCTGCGCTCCTCGATGACTTGGTAGCGCCGGGGCACGGCGTCATTCTCGCCATGGGCAAGGGAGGTGTTGGGAAAACAACCGTTGCCGCAGCCATCGCCGTTGCGATCGCGCAACGTGGATACAACGTGCATCTGTCCACCACAGACCCGGCAGCGCATCTCGCGGCAGCACTCAATGAAGAAAGCTTGCCGAACCTAACGATCAGTCGCATCGATCCCGAAGCGGAAACCGCCAAATACTCTGCTGAAGTTCTCGGGAAAGCGGGTGCAAACTTAGACGCGCAAGGCAAAGCGTTACTGGAAGAAGATCTTCGATCGCCTTGCACCGAAGAGATTGCCGTCTTTCGGGCCTTCGCCGATGCCGTTGCCGCGGGTGCAAAACAATTTGTCGTGCTCGACACGGCTCCCACGGGACACACCGTTCTACTCCTGGATTCGGCATTGGCTTATCACCGCGAAGTAACGCGACAGGCCAGCGAGATGCCGCAAGCGGTCGAGAAGTTACTTCCGCGCCTAAGAGATCCAAATTTCACACGTGTGTTGATCGTCACTCTCCCGGAAGCAACGCCTGTCCATGAAGCGGCTTCCCTGCAACGCGATCTACGACGCGCCGAAATCGAGCCGTTTGCATGGGTAGTAAATCAAGTGCTCAGTCCCCTTCCAATTACGGATCCGCACATGAAACTGCGACAATCGCATGAGCAGAAGTATTTGCGCGAAGTCCAAGATCTTCACGCCAGTCGCGTGGCGATCATTCCCTGGCAGCTTGCCCCTCCGATCGGACTCCATGCCCTCCATCGATTGACTCATGAGGAACTCGCTGCGGGGAAATCTACTTGAGCGAGCATGCTCCTTTTCGATTCACGAAAGCGTCTTTGAGCGATCTTTCCAAGTTCGATAACCAGGTTTAACTCTGATGACCCAGCATCCTACGGCGACTACGATGACTTCATTTTTCCCAGCCCTGGTTGAGTACATTCAAAATGCGATCGCTCAGTGGGACTCCATTCCGAGTGACCGTAGATCCGACTTAGCGAAAGTAGCAGGGTACATACGCGAACGGCTTGCGAGATCCGAGCCCGCGAAATTGATTTTCATTTGCACTCACAATTCACGGCGCAGTCATCTTTCGCAAGTTTGGGCTCAAGTCGCAGCGGACTATTATGGCCTGGAGGGCGTTGAAACGTTTTCAGGCGGCACGGAAGCGACTGCATTCAATCCTCGCGCTGTCGCCGCCTTGCAGCGTTGCGGGTTGAAGATCTTGGCCGACGACCCCACAGTAGCCAACCCTCATTACCGCCTGTACACCTCCGACTCCTCTAATCCGCAAATTTGCTTCTCGAAGGTCTATAGCGACCCACCGAATCCGCAAAAGGGTTATTGCGCCGTGATGACCTGTTCGCAGGCGGATGACGCTTGCCCGATGGTGATGGGGTGTGACCTACGCATGCCCATTCGCTACGAAGATCCCAAGGTCGCCGACGATACCGAATTCGAAGCACTGCGATACGACGAACGTTCGGCCCAAATATGTCGTGAAATGCTCTACATGATGTCCGTCGTTTAGGGGAAGCATACTGACGTTCACTATGGGAGCGGAGCATCTAGGAAGTGATTGCGACTCTCCTGGGAAATGGTTACTTCGGAAATCACCGCGCTCACAGCCCCAACTCACTGCGGTCTTTTGAGATGCTGCATTCGAACTTGTTCCAGCACCAGCAAGTTATTGAGCCTACCGCTGCGATATACAGGATGCTCGGTACAATCCACCACTGGGATGCGTTCGCAAGCCAGCATGCTCCACCAATAGAGTGGGCGACAGTGACGCCCTTCGCGATCGCGATGGATAAAGGGTGTTGCCACTGATGGGCTGCGTACGAAAGCAATACGACCCATGTGACTCCCAATCCGATGAACCATCCAGGACCTTGATTCAGGGCAAAGTGTGCGATGGGGTTGATCTCGTTGACCGTCGCGTAGCTAGCCGTCCAATATGTTGTCGGTTGTCCCAGCAACGTGAATCCAACATCGGCCGAAGAAAGGCAAGCAGCAGGGGCTGCTAGCCAAATCCGCGAACCCCACTCACATTTGGCTCCCATACTCGAACCTCCTTCGCGGCAGCAGATTGGATTTCAACATTCCATTCAATTAGACTCGAAGCATTCTCGAATGAGAAGACCGTGGTTCTGTCTAGCTGAGGAGAAGGGATGGGCTAGGAGTAACAGACAAGATGGGGCGTTGGCCAGCAGCGAGCGTGTTGGACGAGGCTGCGGTATTAGTAGTGATTGGAGAGTAGATCTAGTCCTCGATCAAGCGAAGCTTGGTTGAGTTCGTTTGAGATTTTCGTAAAAAAACCTGAAACCTCCCGGTGTTTTTGCGGTTTAACGAAGTAACAACAAATCGATTAAGCCACACACACGGAGGGTTTCAGGTGAAGTCAAGTTTCGCAAAACGTATCGGTGCACGCAAGAAGCAAATCCTGAAAAGGCTCGCAGTAGCAAGGGAGAATCGCTTCTCTCGTGGTATCTCGAATCCGAATCCCGTTCTCGCTACCAACTCTGTCAAATACGAACTTGCTGATCGCACCCATGCCATCAGCTACGCTGGTGTCTCCGCCATGCTCAAGCTCGCCGGGCATGTCGGATTGACCGATGCCATCAATCATCGTGTCCAACTCTTAAAGTCACATGCTCCTTATCATGAATCCGACCACGTCCTCGCGATGGTTATGAATGTTCTATGCAACGGAACGAGGCTGGAGCATTTGGAGCGTCTTCGAAACGATTCGACATTCCTCGATGCGATCGGTGCCGATTCGATTCCTGATCCAACCACGGCAGGCGATTTCTGCCGTCGATTCCATCAATCCGACATCGACTCCCTGATGCAAGCTATTAACGAAGCCAGGATCAACGTATGGAGACAACAGGATGATGCGTTCTTTGACCAAGCCCTTATCGATGTCGATGGCGTTATCGTGGCAACTACAGCCGAGTGCAAAGAAGGAATGGATATCTCGTACAAGGGGAGTTGGGGATACCACCCTTTGCTGGTCAGCTTAGCCAACACCAAAGAAGTACTTGCGATTGTGAATCGCAGCGGTTCGGTTCACAGCGCTCACAACGCGGCAGCCTACTTAGATAAGGCGATCTGCACTTGTATCGCTGGAGGCTTCCGGCGCATTCGAATGCGAGGGGACTGCAAGTTCTCGCAGACGGAGTATCTCGACGGATGGGACGCCCTGGGAGTACGCTTCCAGTTCGGTTATGAGGCGCGAGCGAATCTGAAGGAAATCGCAGACAACTTGGATGCGTCGGCATGGAAGAAACTCACCCGCGCCTTGCCAAAAAACAAGACCAATGAAACTCGTACCAAACCCACCAATGTCAAACGCCAAATCATTCGGGAACGCAATTACGTCCATCTGGAGTTACTACATGAGGAAGTGGCCGAGTTCGAATACCAACCCAACGCCTGCGAGAAAACGTATCGAATGGTGGTTGTTCGGAAGAACGTCTCCAAAGAGCAGGGCGATGTTCGGCTCATCGACGAGATCCGCTACTTCTTTTACATCAGCAACGACATGCCCTCGGTATCGAGCGAGGACATTGTTTTTGGCTGCAATGACCGATGCGACCAAGAAAATTTGATAGCACAACTCTCCGGTGGAGTTCGATCGCTGTGCGCTCCGGTGGACAATTTGGAAAGCAACTGGGCGTATATGGTGATAACGAGTATTGCGTGGAACCTAAAATCCTGGTCTGCACTACTGACCCCCGTGGTGACTGGTCAAGAGCAAGAACATCAAGCAGAAAAGAAACGGCTCCTAACAATGGAATTTAAAACGTTTCTGTCCGTGTTCATTCATGTGCCATGCCAAATTCTACGACATGCCAGGAAAACGATTCATCGGCTCCTGAACTGGACGGACTACACATCAGCATTCTTCCGATTGTGTGCTGTGCTCAATCTGTAGCATCGAATCGCTAGCACGGAAACGAGCTAGCAAGAAGAGCTTGGGGCATCGTAAGTCCAAAGCGAACCGTAACCGCAACGCCTAACCCAGATAAAATAAAACAATGGAGAGCAAGCAATTGAAAAAAAGCGACCAGCACTGCTGGCTCGGTGACCGCTGCGCAGCGAAAATCAAGCTAAGACGAACAAGCGTTCGCTTGTTTGAGGTCTAGTAGCGAGGGAGGAAATAGACTTTCATAACTCCTGGATCCACTTTTGGGGAACACTCCATCGCGTCATCAGCGAACAGCGAATGTTATTCACGATGCTGATGACACGTTGATTGTGCCAAACTTTGCGATGGCAGATCGTCGAGCATGACGCCTCTTACGGCTTCATCAATTCCCAAAGTTCTTGGTCTCTATGGTCCACGGATCGCCTATTTTCCGTTGGCCGCTCTCGCCAAGGAACATTTTGGAAGACTCTTGCTTTCCTTTGAATTGCCAATCGAGCCACGCCAAGGCGACCGGGGAATACTCTCCGCCATGGGGGCGACGATAGGTTCCACCGTGCCCAACATCTAGATTGGCCATGACGATCGGGACATGATCGACACGAGAGAAATCATCCATGGCATTCTTGTATGCGATGTCCTTTGGTCCACCCATGATGTAAAGAACTGGCCCATGAAACTTCTTTAGGTCATCCTTGGTGAGTTTCGGCATGGCCATCATGGGAGAGGGGGCCGGTAAGACGCCGCTGTTGCAAACAATTGTGGTGGTGATCCTTGGATCGCTCGAAATCTCGATCGCCTGCAAGCCTCCGCATGACATTCCCATCGCGGCAACCTTGGTCGTGTCGATCCTTCCGGAGTACACACTCTCTGCTTTGCCATTTTCAGCTATGATCCATTGAAGGGCCGTAAGCAATTGAGCTGAATCTGTTCGTTCGCGAGACCTGTCGCTGCGTTGTTCGATATCGCTCAGCAATCCAATTCCAAGCACGATGTAGCCATGCGACGCGATTTCATTGAGGAAGTTCTTGTGCTCTTCGGTTGTGTTCGCACATGCTCCGTTACCCCACAGCAGAACAGGTAGCTTTCGTTCGCCGGTGAATGGGGATAGATCCTCTGGTCGGTAGATCGTCATGCCAGCCAGCGTCGGTGACTCGGTCGCAATGGCTGAATACGGTCCCTGTCCACCATCTTCCAATTGGATCTGCTTCGGTGAATCCGAGCTTCCTTTCGCATCGCCATTTGTGATCGTGCTCAAGATTCTCGCGTAGGCAGGTTTGGGTTGGTTGTCTGCATCAAAGAGAAGCGGATGCTGTCCCCAACGCCAAGTACGGCGATCGTTGAGTCCCCAGAACGTAATGCGTTCGATGATATCCTCATGCTTTTTGAAGATGCCAAACAACCTCGCATAATCCTCGGCTTGTACCTTCAAATCTTCTACCGAAGGAGGAGTAATGGTTCGCGAACGAGGCCCACCGAACTGACCGCCCGATTCGCCCCGAATGGTAATATCCAATTCCGTGATACTCACCTTCAGCCCCAAGGACGCATAATCCGTAATCGCTTTTTCGATATCGTCAAAAGGGACTCGCCCGCTTCGCCAATGCCCCTGAATGCCAACTGCGTCTATCGGAGCCCCTTCCGCAAGAAGTCGTTTCAGAAGAACCATCGAACTTTCATGCTTAGGGCCAGACTCAATGTTGTAATCGTTGTAGTAAAGTACCGCGTTCGGATCCGCTTCACGCGCATACTTGAAAGCCAACGTGAGGAACTCAGGCCCAAGTGCTTTATGCCAATTGGAATTCCGCAGATTTTCTGTCTTGGCGGTTGCTTCATTGCCGCCATCGTTGATCGCCTCATTGACAACATCCCAACTTTGCAGTTTTCCCTTGTAACGTCCTACGAGCATCTCAATGTGTTGCCTCATTCGGGTTTTGATTGTCTCGGAATCGCCCCCTTCAAAAAACCAATTCGGTGTCTGGGCATGCCACACAAGCGTGTGACCGTGAACGGTCAATTTGTTCTTTTGAGCCCAGTCCACTAACGCGTCTGCTCGGTCGAAATCCCAGCGATCCTCCGCAGGATGAACCCGCTCAGGTTTCATACAGTTCTCGGGAGTGATGGCAGCAAAATGGTCAACCGCCACTTTCAATTCGTCGTCGGAGTAACGCGAAGGGAGGTCTCCCGCCATCCCGATCAAAAACGATTCTTGGAAGGCGTCTTTGATGAAGCGATCGATTTTGACGCTGATAACAGGCTCCGTATTTTCTTTCGGAGATGGGGCTGGAAGATCTTGTGCAGCAAGGGTTTCTGAACGTTGTCCTTCTGACCGCGGTTGCGAAGTGTTCGTTGCAGTCTCTGGTATCAAGACATGGACCGATTGGGAACGCTTCGCGGTGGCTTGTTCCTCAGCAAATGGACCAACATTTCGCGAAAGGCGGATCGATTCGCCATGGATCCGGCCCACGTACTCAATCTGGATTTCATTGCCGCCCAAGTTCAGGTTTTCAATGAACTTGACAGTATCTCCTTCCAGCTTCACGTCGCGAAACTCAACATGTCTCGAACGGCCGTCGAGCACTGCATTCGCCGTCGCGGACAGTGCACCAGCCTCACGCTGAAAAGTCATCATATAACTCTGCAAACCGATCTGCGTATCAAAGTCGACCTTCCAAGTGCCCACGAGTTTATCCTTGGGTTGGAACAGAAGCGGTGCAAATTCTTTCAGACTGCGACGCCATGTCTGCCATTCGTGCGCAGTTTCGGGTGAAAGGTAATAGCGAGCATTGATCCCCAACTCCTGGAGTTGCTTCACCGAGTCCGCAGGATCTCCACCGCGACGCGCTCGTCCCTCGCCGACTTCCTTGCTACCGTAGCTGACAAACACTAGTTTCACTTTTTCCTTAAAACCATCGGTCTTCTCGGCATCCTCTTTCCCAATGGTTGCGCCGCTGAAGAGTCCGATGTGCGAAAATTTGTCGAGATGTCGTAGCGTGATCAGTCGAGTTTCCATGCTCCCCATCGACAACCCGGCCATGGCCCGGTTTGGCTGGTCGGTCAAAGTACGAAAATGGTTGTCGATGTGTGGGACCAATTCGTCAACCAGCACTTTCTCAAAATGACTTATGTCGAAGTCACGCATTCCGCCGATGCGAGTTTCGTTGGTCATGCCATACGTCATCACGATGATAAACGGCTTCGCATTGCCTTCAGCAATAAGGTTGTCCATGATCAGCCCTGCGTGCCCTTGAACGCTCCAGCCGTATTCGTTTTCTCCCCAACCATGCTGGAGGTACAGCACGGGGTAACGCGTGTTTGGGTCGCTGTCGTATCCAGGCGGCGTATAGACAAATGCACGACGTTCCGAGTTCGTGCTGTCTGAATGAAAGTAGATTTCACGAACTTGTCCGTGCGGAACGTTCTTCAACGCGTAGAATTCCGCATCTGGAGCTGGAATTTCAATACCACTCCCCCAGCGCATGGCTCCGAAGTAGTACTTACTGTTGGGATCAGGCACATGAGCACCATCGATCACCAGCTCATAATAGTGAAAGCCGACATCGAGTGGCCGCGAGTAACCGGTCCAAACACCATCGTCCCCTTTGATAAATTCCGTGCTGTCTCGAAACGTCGTCGACACACTCTTCGCATCTGGCGCAGTCACTTTAAACTTGATTCGACCCTGTGAGTTCACCTGCGGATACTCTTTGCCGGGTTGGTTGGTAAAAGCGGGTTTAAAATCATCGGTGATTCCATCCGGCGTTTTCTGCGGTGACGAGGATGTGTTTGTCTTTTCCGCTTCCGGATTAATAGGGGAAATCGGACTTGGTTGGAGTGCGGTTGTTGATTTTTGACTAAGAGCCGCTTTGGTCGCTTCATCGTTGAAGACGAACTGGGCGAAGTAGTACAGGTTGTTGCGCCAGTGAGTCGCGTCGTGACCGTGAGAATCGACGTTCCAAAGATGCGGAACATTTTTGCTCTTCAGATAACGCTGAGTATTCTGGCTGATGTTGATCAGTCCATCTTTGTTTCCACACGACAGCCACAACAGCTTCAGTTGTTGTTTGGCTTTGTCTGCGTCAGGAACCAGTTCTTCGGGCTTTTTTGTGTTGGGCGCCGCGGAAAATCCTCCGATCCAAGCAAACGTATCCAGATGGCCGAGGCCAAAATTGAGCGACTGTCCGCCCCCCATAGAAAGACCCGCAATCGCTCGATGCTCTCGATCAGCCTGCACCGAGTATCGTGATTCAATCTTGGGAATGACATCATCCAAAAGGTCTCGCTCGAATACACCAAAGGACGGAGCAGATTCAAAGACATTGCCGACAGGCCGGTCATTCTTCTGAGCGCGTCCGTTTGGCATGACGACGATCATCGGCTTGGCCTTCCCATCCGCGATCAGATTGTCGAACAGCATGTCCGGTGTCGCGAATCGCTGCCATTCGGTTTCGTCTCCACCAATACCGTGAAGAAGGTAGAGCACCGGATACTTCTTTTCCGGCGAATATCCGGGAGGCGTATAGACGTTCAGCTTTCGGACCGTGCCAACCGTTTTCGACTCGTAAACAATCATTTCCAACTTGCCGTGCGGAATGTCGTCTCGCCTGGCAACAATGCTGTCTGACGGATCCGGATAGATCTGCTGGTCGTCGGGCCCCAATACGATAGGTCCTCCAAAGCCCCCGGGGCCTGGTCTATCTTGCTGCGGACGATTCTGCAGCCCTGCATTTGGTCGAACTGCTTCCTGTACCTGCTTCTCAGCCTCCTGTTTCGGCTCGCCCTGAGCCTTGAGCATCGACGGTATGAACAACAGCACTGCGAGAAAAACCATCCATCGCATAATACGTTCCTTGAGAAGAGGATTTAGAGTCCGGAAAGACTTTTGTCGGATTCGATATTGTTTTTATGAAGCCTTAGAGGCAATCTCACTGGAATAGGACGTCAGTCCAGAAAATCACTTGCAGTAGTAATCACGTGAGCCACACACTCGCGCTCCGCTCCATTCCATGGACGGTGCAAAGACAGGAGTGTGCGAATCTCTAGCAATGACTATGCGACTTCACGTTCTGATTCCGAACCTGCTGCTCGGAATCCAACGCGCGAGGAAAGGTTCGAACTCTTGCTTTGGTCAAGCTCACCGAGTGGGGAGGATCGTCCGTCAGAGGTGCCTTCCATTCCATCAGTCTCCGTTTGTTAGCAGGATCGATCACCGCACCGAATGGTATTCCATTCGGGCAGCAAGATCGCGCTGAGTCATCGCCAGCAGCTGATGGGAATCGGTCATAACTCTAGGCTCCCACTCCGAAAACCCTGCATCAGGTCGGCGATGAAGAGCGTAGCAAACCGTCCTCAGATCCAGAGGTAGTTCATCACTCGCCACCACCGCCCTGTCCTCCGCTCTCCCCAAGTCGTGAGTATACGCACGAATGTAACCGTTGTGGTAGGACCGTCAAGCATTTGGACTGAATAGTGGCGAGTAAACTCAGAGCGAACGGCTCTCGGAATCTCTATCGTTTTCGAAAAGGTGGATAGTGAGAAGTTGGCCAGGCAGAGAACATAGAGCATGGTTGATTCGCCGCCAAAAGCATCGCAACGGCATTTTGTGTTGCGTCAATGGCTTTGTGATATACTCAGCTCCTATTTGTGGTGAACAAAAGGGAGTAAACGCACGCATCAGCAGTCGCGATCGGAAATCCATTCGCACTGGCTTGCGTGTTTGCATTCGTCGCGACAAGTGGGTGGACCATTGATGCGCTGGCTCAAGATGGTCAAACGACTGTTGCGTTGGGAATCAGAGGATCTTCGGTGGATGGAGCCGCTCTTCCTTTTCCGCATTCGCTATTTGCATCTACTGCAGGGCTCACATGCTACGTCGATGACGGCACCCTCCTTTTTGAGTACAACCTTTTCATGATAGAACGGACAATCATTAAGGCTTCGGAAACGGTGCCTGATGGGAAAGTGACCGTTGAGCTTCAGACGACCCGCGATGGGACGGGCATCAACGTCCTCCTCAACATCGTGATGAGGGTGAATGGGAAAGAGGTTGACAAAGGGCAAGTGCCGATGTCAGCCAGCATTTTTACGGCCAACGAATGTTTGGATCTTGGACAGGATCTCGGTTCACTAGTGTCGAAATCCTATTACGACGAGGCCCCATTCGCATTCAACGGCAAGGTGCTTATGACCCTGATCCCTTTTCCAATGAAGTGATGCTTGCTCGTTCGTCGAGAGGGCTTGTTATCGTTTCCAACTTCCCTATGAAATGAGGTACTCCAACGTGCGAGCGAATTTAATTTCAATTCTCGTGGCACTTTTCGTCTCGATGAGCAAATCGCCAACGGCGTTCTCCGATGATCGAACGCCTGTGCGGGTGACGGTCGATAATTTCCGCCGGGCCGAGTCGGAGATGTACTTTGCACGGTTCGTCAAGGAAGGCGGTTTCGGGAAATTCAAACACGAACGTGAACTGGCCCCAATCGACAATCAAACGGTAATTCGCCTGAACCGTGATACTTTGTACTCGTTTGGCGTGTTCGACCTCGATGCCGGGTCGGTCAGCATCAAGCTTCCGGACGCAGGCAAGCGGTACATGGCTGCGCAAATTATTGATCAGGATCATTACGTTCCTGACGTATTTTACGCGCCTGGAACATACGAGGTATCGAAAGAAAAGATCGGCTCTCGATATGTGTGCTTGGCGATTCGGACGTTTGTGAACCCCAATGTGCCAGCGGACTTGAAGGCCGTGCACGCCCTCCAGGACGCGATCGAGGCCAAACAGGAATCTGTGGGCAAGTTCGAAGTTTCCAACTTCGATCCGACATCCCTCACAAAGGTTCGCGAGGCACTGTTGGCGTTAGCCGCTGCCAACGGCGGTATCGACTCAGCACGTATGTTCGGACGGAAGGGCGACGTCGATACCGTGCAGCATCTCATCGGTACTGCCGCCGGCTGGGGTGGCAATCCCCGGAATGCCGCGCTCTACGCGGGGGACGTGCCGGAGCAGAATGACGGTAAGACGGTTTATCAATTGACCGTTAAGAACGTGCCGGTCGACGGGTTTTGGTCGGTGAGCGTTTACAACAAAGGAGGATATTTCGAGAAGAATAAGCAGAACGTTTATACGATGAACAATGTCACTGCCGTGCCCAACGAAGACGGTTCTGTCACCATCCAATTTGGCGGCGATGAGAAAGCACTGAATTGCATACCGATCATCCCGGGATGGAACTACGTCGTCCGAATGTATCGTCCTCGACAAGAAATTCTGAACGGCACATGGGAGTTTCCAAAGGCCCGGCCAGTGGAATAACTATTCATGAGTCGTCGCGTTTATGCGTGTTGCAACCAAACTTTCTCGCCGCAGCCTGGACTCGACCACAGCGAATTGGAGCTTATACGATTGGAAATCCGCTTCGCGCTAAGGCGCCAGGACGCAAATTGGTCAAGATGAATCTTGGCGCCTTTGCGCCTTGGCGCGAGATTTGTTTTCGGTCAAGCCATCATGTCTCTCGGTCTTGAAGAATGTAGATCAGACCCGATAGCATGCTGGAGCGCTCCCCAAAAGTTGATCTAGGAGTTATGAAAGTCTATCGCCGCAAACGGGAGGAGGACTTTGTTGACGAGAAAGCGAAATCGGCATTCGGCTGACCAGATTGTGAAGAAACTACGAGACGCCGATGCTATGCTCGCTGCGAGCATTCGCTTTGAAGATCGATCCTGAAAGGATCCAAGCTTGTAGCCGGGGGTTGAGCGCAGCGACACTCCCGGTCACGACCACAACCTCTTCTTTCCCGAAGGGATTACAGAGCCATCTTGCATCCCGTCGGGATGCGTACACATTGGGAAAGCCACCGGCGGAGTCGCTCGCGCTCAACCGCCGGCTACAAGCTGCTATGCCTTCGGCATTCATGTGGCCGAGTGGATCGACTCGGTCGAAACCTTGACGGGAGCGGACTGCGAAACCCTATGGCAAGAAGGTGTTGGTAGTTCTTGTTATCTGTGCAGACTTCGTCTGCGAAGTCGACGGACTTTTGGTAGACGAGAAGCTTCTCGAATGCGAAGGCCATGATTCTCTCGGGCGGAGGAGAAGGGATGGGCTAGAAGTGACAGACTACTAGATGGGGCGTTGGATTGCAGCAATCGTGTTTGACAGGGCTGCGGCTCTAGAAAGTAGTGAGTGGAGAGTAGACCGAGTAGAGAGGGAGAATGAAGATTTTGTAGTTGGATCGGTGACCTTCGGTGCGATGCCGATAGGCTCCGGTCTTGTTTTTCTACTATCTACTTTCTCCCCTCTACTCTCTATCGATACCGTCCTGCTTCTCACCGCGTTCTGCGTACAATTTAAGGCTTTCATTCGACCAGAGCTTCCGGTAGTAGCGAAGGCACATCTGCTCGGATTCGTCCTCATTGTTCGGTTGCTGGAAACGAAAGCCCATTGGCGAATACACCTTTTTCTAGGTCGCGACTTAAGCAGTTTCAATTCACTCGATCACTGAGAAAAATCACTGCTTCGATCCTACTTTGACCCATCTCTCGGCGGACAAGGATCGTTTCCAAAACTGTCTTTGTCGCGAATCTGTCCATTCGGACGGTGAATCACCAGCTCGCTTTGATTTTGTTGAGCAACCTTGCGTCCGGCTTCTGACGCCGCTTGCTGGGGCCTGTGGTTTGATAGAGGCTTTTGGGTCCCCTCTGTCTTAACCGCCCAACGATTGCCGCTTGGGACCACATACACATTCTTCTTTACCATCGAAAAACTCCTGGTTTTAGGGCCATTAGCCAGAAATCGACCCACAGTCGTCGAGACGATGCTATCATTGTTAGATAATCGCACATAACTGTCAATGAATTGCGAAAAAGTGTCGACTGGAGAATAATGGTCGTGGTAGGGGACTCCCTCTGCAAGCCACCCAAAAAGGACGAGACCCATGCACAACGAACAACTCGCTCTAGCATCCAGGCTGAAAAACGCCCGTAAAAACGCGAATCTCACCCAAGATCAAGTTGCCCAAAGCCTTGCACTTCAACGAACGGCGATTGTTCAAATCGAAGCGGGAAACCGAGCCGTGAGCACTCTGGAATTGAGCAAATTTGCACAACTTTATGGTTGCCCAATCTCCAGCTTTTTTTCGAACGACGACACTCCGATGGAAGAAGATGCACTCGTTGCGTTGTTTCGAGCGACTCAAACGGAAGGTGACGATGCCCCGTGGCAAGCGGAGGTTGCTCGATATCTTGAGATCTGTCGGGCTGGTGTCGAATTGGATCGGTTGTTGGATCGCCCACCGCACGCGGGTCCGCCATCGTATCAGTTGTCTCAACCGCAGAGCACTATGGAAGCTGTGGAACAAGGCGAGCTAGTGGCAGAAAATGAGCGCCGCCGGTTGAGTCTAGGACACAATCCAATTGCTGACATGGCCGAACTCATCAATGGACAGAACATCTGGGCATCCGGAGCCGTCTTGCCGGATGAAATGTCCGGGCTGTTTTTGCATCACAGCTCGATCGGTCTATTCATTCTGGTGAATTTCAGTCATCCTCGGGCGAGGAAGCGGTTCTCATACGCTCACGAATATGCGCACGCGCTGTTAGATCGCGAAGCTACTGCAACTGTTTCCATTGCCGCTGATAGAAGGAAGCTAACTGAGGTAAGGGCCAATGCCTTTGCTGCTTCTCTATTGCTCCCACGAGCAGGCGTCGACGCATTCCTAGAATCGCGGTTTAAGGCAAGCCCCAGTGTATTAGACCAAGCTGTATACGATCCGATGGCAGAGGAAGATCGCGGTGAAGTGAAGGCTTCTCGCCGAGCAGCCGCCTTTTCCCAGGTTCTTACCTTTGAAGACGTGGCTGCACTCTCGCACCATTTCGGCGTGAGCTATCAAGCTGCTCTATTTAGGTTGAAGAGCTTAGCCATCGTGAATGCCCCGGAATTTGAGGAGCTGCGAGAAAAAGAGAATCTTGGCTTGCGGTTCCTACAATTGTTGGAGATGTGGGACGATCTGTATGGCAAGGAAACCCGCTCTCCAGACCGGGAACTCATTAGTCAGGTCGTTCACCTTGCACTGGAGGCTTTTCGAAGAGAAGAAATTTCTTCCGGGAAAATGAGAGATCTGAGCAAGCTACTTGGAGTGCCCTCGAAAGAACTGCTTCAACTGGCCGAGGCTACTTGATTCCTCGTTACGCCAAGGATGAGCAACGATGAGCACAAGCGTCGTTATCACGGACACGAGCGTTCTGATCAACTTCTTGGTCCTCGATCAGCTTCATGTACTCTCCCAACTGACGGAATTTGTTTTCTCCGTGACTGAGCATGTACGAGCGGAGGTCACAGAACATTTTCCAGAGCCGCTACAACGACTAAACGCTGCCTTCGAAACGGGTTCTATCAAAGAGATCTGTGTGACCGACATTGTCGAAGTTCGGCTCTTTGCAGAACTCACTACCAAAGGTCTTGGCATCGGCGAGTGTTCGGCGGTAGCTGTCGCCTTGAATCGAGGGATCAGGATTGCGATTGATGACAAGCGAGCAATTAAGAAGATACGTCGACTTGGCTACACTCTAGACACGATAGGCACTTCGGAGCTTACTGTCTGCTTGATAAAAGCAGCCATTCTTACCGTCGAAAAGGCCGACAACTTCAAGAAGGTCTGGGAAGAGGAATATCGATTCAAACTACCATTCAGCAGTTTCGCCGAATTTATCGAGCAAACGTCGGAGGAGTAGTTCCAATTTAGTCACTGATTCGGGCTGACGTATTATTAGCATCCTTCCTCAAGTACAGCCCCCTTTGCACGAAAAAGTTTGCTTCCCGGCCTAACGAGTCCCGAAGGTGACTTTCGTCGTACTCGGCAGTTCACACGTTAAAATCACTCCACCGATCCAATTAGCTCTTCTCCGGCTAGCGAAAGATAAGGGGACCACCTCGATTTCCAGAAACGCACTTCAGACGCGAGCGAATTTCGCTCAGGCAATACTGCCTGGGCGCAATGCGTTACAAAAAATGGAGATGCGTTATGAAAACCTAGAAAACCTGGTGGTGTGACATACCAATCGTCGGCAGCAAGGACGAACTTGAGTTCTTGCTGGCACTCATCCAGCATGCTGTTGCGATTTTCCTGATCTACTGCACGATCTTGGGAATCGCAGTGTACTTGTTGCTACTTTAGGTTGTCAGGCTTCCCTTCGGGGAAGCCATTTTGAAATTCGATCGCTGCTCTCACGAGCATGTACCAAAATCGCCCTCACGCTCAACCGACATAACTCTGCTTTTCCCGGCAGGCTAAACATAAGGGAAACCCTTCGTTTTTGAACCGCAAACAGCCATCCATGCGACCACTATTCGACACGCCCGCCAATTCCGGCGGGTGTGCAGAGTTTTTATATTTCGCGGTTCTCGAGTCCATTGATCAAGCCGGATAGCATGCGAGAGATATCTTCAAGTTGGGATTTGAGTTTGACGTGCTTGGGCTCGTCGATCAGACCTCGACGTTTCGCGAGTTCAAGTTGAGGGACGCATTCTTGGACGGAGCCCCGTGCGATGCCGAAAAAGTGTTTGCGCTCGGCTTTGGTGAATCGACCATTGCCTTCGGCAATGTTGGATGAAATCGATAACGCGGCGCGATTGAGTTGATCTACGAGGAAACCATAGCCGCGTAGAAATTGTTCGGTGGCGGTGCAGACTGCGTCAACGAAGTCGACGGACTTTTGGTAGACGAGAAGCTTCTCGAATGCGAAGGCCATGGTTCTCTCGGGCGGTGGAGAAGGGATGGGCTAGAAGTGACAGACTGCTAGATGGGGCGTTGGATTGCAGCAATCGTGTTTGACGACGCTGCGGTTTTAGAAAGTAGTGAGTGGAACGTAGACCGAGTAGAGAGGGAGAAAGAAGATTTTGTAGTTGGATCGGTGTGAGGAGTGCGATGCAAACCTGCTCCGGTCCTGTTTTTCTACTATCTACTTTCTCCCCTCTACTCTCTATTCGCCAAAGGCGAATCGGGGTGACAGGACACCAGTTGAACTTTTTTGGGAAGCTACTCAACGCCTTGGCTGCGAAATGCTCAGAGATTTCGCTAGTAAGGGGCATGGATTCAAACGGTTACAGAACGAATAGGTTCAAATCTGAAGCATACTGGCTCAAGTCCTCACTAAAGAGAAACCATAGGCTGGTCGACACGCGATGTGAGCTATTTATTTCGCAAGGGCAACCGATGAGCCAAGAGTATAGAAGTAGATACTGCAACAATTGTCAGAAGCAGGTTCGCGCAGAACGCCCAGGAACTAACCACATGCTTCATTTACTCTTGTCCATTTTGACAATTGGGCTTTGGCTAATCTGCTGGCTTCTCGCTTGTATCAAGATTGGCGGTTGGCAGTGTCCAAACTGCGGAGGAAAGAAACTAGATCCTGGACCGAGCCCAACCCTTAACTTCAAGAATCTATCGAGAACTTCGGGAACAGTGCGCCCGCTAGATGGTCTAGCTGTAATTACCCGATCGCAAGCTCCATCTTTGGACGAGGTCGAAATCAACGATGGAGAGAGAGAAAAAGCTATTTGGTTATTTGGTGCGCTCACGGGCTTCTTACTGGTCGCTTCACTCACTTCACGATTTTTGGGAGCAGCCGAAAATGAACAGACCATAAAAAATTCTGCACCAGAAATCACTCAAACTTCGTCGATTGAAAATAAAAGAATCAGTCCAATCAGCCATTTAGTGGAATCTTCCCCCAACACAACCTGCCAGCTCGACAAGATTGGTGCATGGATCGTTTCGAAGAAATTCGTTTTGCAACAGATCAAATCGCCTGCAACTGCCGTCTTCCAAAATGCAAAAGCCGATCTGCTGGTCGTTGCACTTGAAGATTGTAGTTACCTAGTTGAATCATACTTAGATTCGGAGAATGGATTCGGAGCGAAGGTCCGCACGAGTTTCACAGTATTAGTCGAGTACGATCCCGTAAGTGAGCGCTGGACTCACCAGAAGACTACGTTTAGACACTGAGCCAGTTGTTTTGGCCGTGGTGGGCGGCGTAACAATTCTCTTGAATAAAGTCCAAGGGGCCAACGTGTCACGTCCTGTTTCATCCGAAATGAGAAAAAATATAGCTAAAACATTCGACCTATGACTGGGATAATGGTTAGACAAAACTATTTCTTCGTCGGGACACTGTACGAAGATCTAATACTCCCGGCATCGAGTCGATGGCTCGCAAGCAAACTTCCGATTTCCCCAGCGGTCCAGGATTCGGGAGCTTTGGCAGACAATGCAGCTGCGAAGGCACGCAATCGAGCGTGGAGTTCTTCCAATTTAGTTAAGGTCATTACTTCCATGCTTGCTGGAGGATACGCTGAGTCCGACAACTTGGACGTCGGGTGTATCATCAGCAAAACGACCGGTGTATCCTTGCCGTACTCCTTGATGAACCAGTTGAGGCTATTTGACATCTGCTCAGCTTCATTTTGGTAAATCTCCTTCCTATCAAGTTCGACCTCGTTCTTGATTTCCGTTAGAAGGAAGCGATTATCAGGCATCGCCCACAACGCGTCTGGTCCCTTGCCCAGTTCTTCCTCCGGGCGTTCGCTGGCAAAGCCAAGAATTTTTCCGAGGTGCTTCCATGCCTCCTCGAATCGCGAATGATTGACGCCGAATACGAGACTATTTGTGAGAGAGTCGATTGAAACCGTTATAGCATTCGGGTCCGTGTGTGATTGCACCCAGGAAAGGGTGTTTTGGGCCTGCAGCCCCGTTTTTGCAATTATCTTCTGATAGCGAACTCCAGCTATAGGGCGGAAAAGTAGCCTGTTCCATTGGTGAGCCTTGCGTTGCATTTCTTGAGCCCGGGTCGGATCGGCTAGCTGAATGTATGACGCGGCAATCTGCATGAACCAGCCTTTGTCAGACTCGGCGTCAATATTCCGGAGATCCAGCACCTTTTGAAGGTACTCGCCGGCCTCAATGTAGCTGCCTGAGTGGACCAGAAGCGATGCTTCACGCTCTGCTTCTGCTATGTTCAACTTAACTGGGTCTTGAGTATTTGGAGTCAGCCCAACCATTTTTTTAGCATGGTAAGCCTTCCATCCTGGGTCACGATTGAGGCAACTCTTCATTAAACCTAAAAGCTTTTCGAGGGGCTTGCCTGTTTCGTCCTTCGACTGTTTAACGATCTCTTGGCCAATTATGAACTGCTGTTTCGTTTCAGGTGAGAAGAGATTGAGCCTTTCCTTTACTCCTACGAACTGCACAAGATGCGATCCGCACAATAGAACGACACAGTAATCCTTTCCGGACCTCACACCTCTGCCCAACCCTTGTTCAATATTCTGTGCAACTCGACCGGTAACCAAGGTAGAGTCCGACCGAACCGAAGCGATGTGTTGCTCGTAATATGACTCCCCAGTTGGAACACCGTCGAGGACGAGGAGGCGACAAGCAGTATCGGGCAGATCGATCCCATCATACCGGTTCGCTAAAACAACGAAATTCCCCTGTGTCGTGCGAAGCTTCGCGACAGTTGCTCCGATCTCATCTCCTTGTGGAAGGATCGCACCAGCCTTAGTCCATCTCTCAGCGGCCTTGAATGATGGAACAAGAACAACAACATTGTGACCCTTTGATGCTACTGACTTACAAAGCGAAGGAATTTGAGCTTCCAAGGAGTTGTCGATCAGACTTGGAGCCAGAACCATACGCTCACCGATGTCACCAACAAGAGGAGGGCGGATTGGCGACGCCGCAGCCGCTTTCGCGATTCCAAATTCCTTTAGTAAGATAGAATCGTCGATCAGTGTCGCAGATAGGAAGAAACGGCGTTTAGCTTTCGAAAAACTTGGTACGGATTCGATGGGTACTATATGAGGTGTTATTTCCAATTTCCTACCAGAAATGAAGCAGTGGCAGGTATAAAGGTTGTCCTTAATCAAGTCCCAGGCGAACGCCAGAGACGAATCTTCGCGGTGCTTGGCAAGAATCTTAGCAACGTCCTGTTGAAGGTCCATCCAAGCCCAATAAGGAACGGGCATGGTTGTCCATGGATATCCTTGCTCAATCTCAGCAACTTTGCTGGAAGACTGTTCATTAAGGACAGACCTGAACAATCCAAAAATCTTGTTGTAACCCAATGTTCCGGCCTCCAGCGTGACGGTAACTGTTTCGCGGGCAAGAGATAGGCAACTGTGCGCATCGTCAACAAGAACGCCGCCAATCGTGACGGGCTGTCGATTGGAACCAGGGATGCCAAAAACCGATCGGCCGTTGAACAACTTCTTGAAGGTGGTTACGTAGATTGCTTCGCTGTTGAGGAATTCGTGCGGTAACTCAGTCGATGCGCCGTCGGATACAGCGGTAATACCTATTTCATGGGCTGTCTGACATACTTGATCCACAAGTTGCTTGTTGGGACAAAGGTAAAGGGCTGGTCCAATTTCCTCGTTCAATAACGATTGGAGCATCAACAGGCCCACAAGAGTCTTTCCGGATCCCGTGTTCATTTTGATGACGATGTCTCGTTCGTGACGGCGAGAATGCCAAGCCTTCAGTACTTCGCCTTGGACATCGCGAAGATAATCAAACTTCGTGTCTGACCTAGGTAAAGAATGGAAAATGTCTGAAGGAACTACAGGAACTGGTGAGACGTCCTCACTAAGCAACTTGCTAAAATTGACCATGCTTTGCCTTCTAAACTTCGTTAGATCAAAAAAATAATTCTACTCTACATCGGATAGAGTAGCTGTCGTCCAGGTTCGGGGGCCAATTTACCGAATTGAGAACTCGCTTTCCAATTCGCGACTAATTCACCGATTATGCACTTTTGTCCGAAATTTCTCCTGTATTGATGTTTGATTCGCAAGCTTCAAATGTCACCATACTCCCGGGTTTTGAAACAATAATCGCATCAGCGACACCGCTAATCTGTCGAAGTCCTTGGATCATCTCCTCGTGATATTCGGTACGCCGTGAGTCATCCCAGATGAAGGAAATCAGCTTGTCGTACTTCGAGCCTGGTACGAGGTAGAGACTTGCATCCTGCGCTATCTGCTCAACCATTTTCTTGGGCGGATCGCTCGAGCGCATAAACTTGGCTTCAACGATCAGACGAAGGGAAGGCAAGCCAATGTCTGCCCTCGGTTGAACTGGACCGACCTTCGGCGTTGAGTCTTCATCGACAAGGTTAGGGTGCAAGGGGGCCAAAACTAGCCAAAGCATATTCTGAACGTGGTATTCATTTTCAATATGCCATTGCCTAGCAGCTGGTGCTGTTCGGGTCCGAGGATTGCTTTCCCAAGTCCATTTTTTCAAGCCTGATGGGATTCGTCGAAGCACCTCGGCGACATCTGTGGCGTTCACGGCATGGATATCACATGTTGGACGCTCTCGCTTGATCCAATCCAATGCGGCAAGTCGGATGGCCGCACGAGCATTTCCGATTCCCGTTATCGACGAACTGCGAACGAAGTCAAGTACAAGTTGTTCGTCTTCGGAGCTGATCGCTCCGATTCCACGAGAACTAAGTGCTACCCGAACAGCGGCAGCCTCTTGGCAATCAACACACCTTCGGTTCCAACTCGCAGCTGTTTGTTTGGCGATACAGTCGAGAAGCCAATCTTGCCATGATTCGAGCCCCAAACCTTCAGCAGTTGCCTCGCGACACTTGCGAAGCCAATTACATGTATTTTTCCAGATTGCATCGTCGCCGGTCGCTTTAGCTCCAAGAACTAAGGATCCAAGCGCCACGCCGTTCATACAGAAACCCATCGGCGTTCCCGCAACAACGGGCTCTCTATTTATCGTCACATTTAAGCCAGCGACTAGGGCTTCTCTTTCTTGGGGAGAAAGCGCGCGAACCTGTGCTGCCAGTCCGAGGACAGCGACGTGGGCGAAGCTCCTCTCGGCTCCGGCGACGTTAACCGCATCAGATACTGCTCTTTCTATGCTTACTCCAGGAATAGCATTGGGACAGAGCCAAGCTACAAACGCCTCATGCAGATCGCTGCGTCCTGCAACCGTTGCGATCTCGCGAGTTAGCGTTTGACGTGCATCTTCAATCAGGATGGTGTGAACGCTACTCATAGAAACCATCTTCCTTCTCCGATCCGCCCGACCAGATGAATGGGATTCCATTGCGGCACAGTGGAAAGATTTCCTAGAAGTCGTGCGATCAACTCCGAATACTGGATCGTTACTGGAAGTGGCGAAGGGAAATAACTTCGCCATGAATGACACGCAAACGTGTTAACTTGACGGGTGAGGTAGGTCATGTCGTTAAACGTAGATCCTCGACCCAACCGCAATATGACGGGACGAGGCATTCCGTCTGATACCTGTTTAACATCCTTCGGCCCGGTAAGAGTCATTAAGATCTCGTGTCCGGATAATCGTAAGAAGCGTCCCCGCTCCGGCGCATAGACTCCTTTCATACCATTCTTGCCATCGTACGCAGGTTCACCTTCTTGGGATTGGTCGAACAACAGTAAGGGATGCTCCTCAACGACATGTAAAAATGCGTACTCGACGTCGTAATCACCAAGGCTTGCAATGAGTGCTTTGACTGCTTCTTCCTCAGCTTCCTTTAGCGGCTTGAAGGCGTGAAATACGAGTCGAACGTGTTCCTTTGGCTGCCATCCCATGTTCTTGGAAAGTCGCTCGATCGTATTTTTCAACGATACCAGCAATTCATCTGCGTAGTCCTCGAATCGTACAGCCCTGGACAGTGTTGAGAGACAGTAGTTGCCATCTCCACTGAAAACTGTGGTTATCCCGACAACACGCTGAGTCTCGCCGAGCCTGCCCTCAGTGATTTGCGCACTACCCATGCCGACCACGAGTTCGTGTGCAATTGGCAGATGTGCCCTCACAAGCCATGGGACACCTCCAAGTTTAGCGTAAGTCGCGAGCGCCATATTGTTCAGTACATATTGCAACCTGCTGTCGGGAATTTCTGTTGTCTCGATCTCAAACTCCTGGACCGGAATCTGAAGACTCATGAATTCCGCTTTGGTGACTAGATAGGGGCTATTGCTACCCCGCAGTTCGTGAAATCGCTCTTCGGTCTCTACAAGAGCTAGGTCGTATCGGAAGTTCTGCTCACTTTGCGCCGCGGCAGCGCGGTACACTGCTTTTTGATAAGCATGGGCAGTAGGTCCATCACTCTCGTAAAAGTCTGTCGTAGCATCCTCAAGCGCGTACTTTCGAATTAGTCCCTTGGCAAATGGCGATCGATTGGATCCCGGAATGGAGATTCCTCGTAGAAATTTGCGTATAAATTGTTCAACGCGACCCTTGTGATTCCTCTGGCAAACAACACAGATTCTTGGACGTGTTGGAGTAAACGTTGGTGCAGAATACGGGCCAAAATTTTCCATGCCACGATCGTGCCATGTGTCAGTCTTCCCACCAGACGGATCAAAAACATACGCAACCGATGGTGCCTTATCGATGCGAGGAAAATTTCGACCATTGTCTTGCGACAGAAAAGAGCCAGTATGGCATCCAACACCTGGAGCGACTTCCAGTCGACGATCGGAAAAATATTTGCAAGTCGCTCGAAGTCGTTCAAAACGCGATGGACCGGTGTAAAAATTCTCAAGTAAGCCCCGTAATCGTTCGAGCGTGGCACCCGCCAAGTCTCCTAAAGCGTGTCGGACGAGCGGCTCGAACGCTGCCGCTTCGATTTGGACTTCATCAGGAGCGACATTGTCTTCGTTGTCGCGGTGATCGCTCAGAATCAACCTTTCAGCATCAATTCGATCGACACGACCGGCCAATCGGAATCGTGGTTGGATTCGTGAATCAGTCGATAGGACTTGCCGACCTACGTAATAGCCTTGGATATCAAAACCATCAGCGAGAAGTTCTTTACAGGTACGTGAAATCCTTCGCCGAGTGAATACGTTCAGGCAAAGACCCACAAAAGGCTCTTGCTGGTCAAAATGAAAAACTCGCACGTCTGCCTCAAACATCGGGCAAACATTAAGCCAATTCGGACAATCGACACCATCTGGAACCGCTTTCGAGAGAAGGTTTTCCCGTGATTCATCAGCGAGGAACGTAACTGGCCGAAAGTCATACACCTTACGCGGCATGGCGTATAAATGGCTTATTAGAGCGTTTCGCATCATGGAAGCTGCAAGTCCTAGTTCTTGCTTGAACGTAATGTTCTTGAAGCTGTCACCAATGGAAGGAGCATCCGCAACGAAGGCTACCGCCTCAATCTTTGATCCGTTCGTCCTGCGAAACACGTGTGTCGAACCATATTCAGCTCTAAGTGCTGCGAGCTGTTCCGCATTTTCATATGGCAATAGCCCGACGCGGACCTCAGTGTCGTCGAATACAACTCTGGCAATGTTCAGACTAAATTTTGCCGCAGCGTGAGACCTCTGCGATCTAACGGTTTTTGACACGATTACCTTTCTTCAGGGGTAGGATCCGCATAATCACTTGGTCGAGTCCGTCTGCGAATTCGCGTTTCAATGGATCATAAACCGTCGAATGCTACGGCGAAATTCAAAGATACCGACACACGTTAGAAATGGCAAAATCGATTGTCTAGTAGCTCAGGAATCACTTGTCGCGATTTCACGACGATTTTCTATGATTTTGAAGCAGATTGCACGTAGTCGATCCTGAATCAAAACTGCGCCGAATGAATCATCGGCAACTTTTTATTCTCCTATCAGAATCCCAACGTGTTAGCCCTTCTGGTCAAGAATCTTTGCGTTTCAACGGTGCTAAGAGACGCGTTCAAGTGCCACTTCGAGTGCGTGATTCGAGACTGCCTGATCCGGTCCACGTACAATCAGGAAATCAGATTAGCCTGATTCTATCGCACAACCAGTCCAATTAGCTTTTCCCCGGCTAGCGAAAGATAAGGGGACCCCCTCGATTTCCAGCAACGCACTCTAGACGCGAGCGTATTTCGCTCAGGCAATCCTGCCTGGGCGCAATGCGTTACGTAACATGGAGATGCGTTATGAAAACCTGGAAAACCTGGTGGTGTGACTTACCAATCGTCGGCAGCAAGGACGAACTCGAGTTCTTGTTGGCACTCATCCAGCATGCTGTTTCGATTTTCCTGATCTACTGCACGATCTGGGGAATCGCAGTGTACTTGTTGCTACTTTAGGTTGTCAGGCTTCCCTTCGGGGAAGCCATTTTGAAATTCGATCGCCATCACGCTCGTCCGACATAACTCTGCTTTTCCCGGCAGGCTAAACATAAGGGAAACCCTTCGTTTTTGAACCGCAATCAGCCACCCAAGCAGCCACCATTCGACACGCCCGCCAATTCCGGCGGGTGTGCAGAGCAGTGACAACCAAGGAGGGCTGAATGCGAAATCGAAGTTATGCGAAGGGACAGAAAAAACCATGGATGAGCGACTACGAGCGTAGATATTTGCGGCAAGCATTGGCACAGGGAACACTTATCCTGATGTTTTTCTTCGTCGTGATGCTCCTCGCGTTTGTTTCGCTTCACCGATAGGTTTTTTGGTTCCCGCAAGGGGACCTTTTTGATCCAACTCCCGAATCGGTTCACGCCGAATCGGTCCGACTCAACTAGCTTTTCCTCGGCTAGAGAAACATACGAGGAACTCCTCACTCCGAAACCCTTCTCGACTCCATCACCAACGGGCTTCCGAATGGCTGGCTGCAAGCCAGTCATCAGGCAGTCATACCTGGTAACAATGGAGAAATGAGATGAACGCTCAGAGAAGGGCACAACAGATTGAGAAGTGGCATGAACATCAAATCAGAAAACATCAGCTAGCAGCGTTTAAGCGACTCTACTGGCAGCTTCTACTTTTCTTGGTCGTTTACACGATTGCGATCGTAGAGATGATCAGCTGACTTGCCATTCATGCCCGGCCCCGCAAGGGGCCTTTTTCGTTTTAGCGCTATGGCGTTTGCTAATCAACGGTGACGAGGATTGGAACCCAGAGAAACTGATGCTTCTTCGAGCAAGCGAAGTGCCCGTCGTCGATTTCCCGACAACAGTTCCTTCAACACTCTTGTGGCATCGTTTGTGTCAAGAATTGCCCAGAAGGGGACACTGGCAGTTCCCGACTCGTTGCTGTCGGGCTGAATGCGACCGTTGTCCTGCTGTAGAGAACGAAGTCCGCTTGCGTCGATGATTCCTGCGAAGGCTTGTAACATTCCCAAGCGTTTAGCACAGTTCTCGCGAATCAGTAAAGTTCTATCTGCAAGAATAATGCAAATGATGCGGCACGCCGTTGAATCCCAAGACAAGTTGATCGAGTTCGTCGCCAATCAGAGCGGATGTGGGCTCGGATACGCGAACCAATCCCTTGTCGTAAGCACTGACCACCAATCCACTGCGAAAGAATCGGCTTCGAATAACTTCCGCTGGTAGCTTTCTCACGCTTGCAGTGCCCGCCTTGAACACTGAGGCTTTGCTTTCCATGTCCGATGCTGTGGCAAGCCGTGTCCAACCATGGAGCGACTCGTAAGAGTCGATTGTGGTTCGGGCATCGGTGTTTGGGATATCGATCCGTGCCAAGGCGTCGATACAAGCTGCATTGACGTTGAAAAGGGGAGCGATAGAAACCGTTTCGCCGAATCGATTGAATCGACCGGTCTCAAGTTCCATGGTGAATCGGAGGAGCGGATCTTCGAGGTATCCCATCCTTGTCCAACGCTCCAGGGTGGAATGGACATAACTCCCGTTCTGCCGCATGCAGTAGAATCCCACGCCCATCGGGGAATAGGCTCGGAGCCACTTTTGAGTACTCGCAATAAGTAAGTCGCAGTAGCATTCACTCAGCTCCAAGGGGATCTGACCCAGTGCTTGAGCACCATCAACGAGCACAAACCGCAAATCAGCTGATGATTCAATCGCACGAACGATTCTCCGCACAGGTAGCTTCACGCCAAAATTATCGATTAGTGGTAAAAACAGCCCATCGCAGCGAAATGTGTGAAACGCCGCAGTGATTAACTGGACGACTTCACTCGAAGAAACCCCGTCCCGCATTATCTTTTCGCGAAGTGGTATCAGGGAGACCCTGCACGCGGCTGTGTGACTCTGCTGCTGGAGAATTGCTTGATAACCGGGCCAAGACAGGTCGGTGACCAAAACGTTCCTACATGGGCCAGAGAGGAGCTTTGCTCCAAACTGCATCAGCGAGCTTGATCGAGAGGCGAGGGCAACCTCAACTTGCTCGTTTGCTTGGGATAGGCTTCTCAAATTCGCCTTCAGACCAGCGATGCCTTGCCACTCAGAGAGCCCTTCAAATTGCTCTTGCATCCACTGGGGCCAACTGTCGAAGCCACTTGATAACAGTTTACTCAGGTACAGATCGCCACCGAACTCAGCAGCAAACCGAGAGAAATCTACCGAAGCACGACAGGCCCTTGGCGACATTTGTCCTAGTCGTGCCGTATCGAGGTACAACGGCTTCAACACGACTGCAAAAACCTCCACTACCCCGATCGTAGTGGGATCAATGCTTCTGATCCAGTAGCTCCGCGTAAGAAACTGAGTAAACCGTCAGTCGACTCCACTGGGCTTCAGCCTGGCGAAGTTTTGCGAAATCGAAACTCAGAACGAATCGAATGGTCCGGCCAGCTGGGTCGGCAAGCTGTATTCCAACTGCTCGGTTTCCGTAGATCCCAAAGTCATTCAACAGATCTGTCTCCGTACCTACATCAGACTCCCGGAGCAATCTCAAGCGAATGCCATGGCGATGCTGCTCATCAAGCCATGAGTGAATTGGCTCAATTGGGAACAAGGCCTCCTCTGGCCAAAGATGGTCGGCGATGATTGCAATGCGTTCGATGCTCACGATCCTTGCATCCTGCAATTCCAGATTGAGCTTGGTGCTCTGTTGCCCTGGACCGTCCTGCCAGTAGTGGGCGGATTCGATGTAGGAGACCGATCGATAAAGATGCAAGCCAGGACTGCGGAGCAACTCCTCATAGACAACCCTCCAGCTTTCTGTGGAGGGAAACTCAATTGTCGCAGCTCCCATCAGTTCGCTTTGCTCAATAATTGATTGCAGACGCTGGTGTGCCAGACTGCGAAAGATTGGATCTGTTTGGTCTGCGACTTTCTCCAATGCATCAGCGAGCGCGTTGTGAAGCTGACTAATCTCCCGGTCGCGAGAAAGCCCCAAAAGCATTTTGAGGATTCTTGGTTGCGATTCTGTTGCTCGCAATGCGTGAAGTGTTTGGAGGGTGAATGTGAGTAAGACGCATAGAAGAATCGAAATGTAAGCCGCGACGACGCTAAGAGGAGCGAAAGCGGCCAAGACCAATCCGATTGATGCCAAAGTTAATGCAGTTGGTAATGGTGGCAGCTGTATCGTACTCCGAAATGCTTGACTGGAAGTGATCATCTCCATCGGAATCTCCATCACCTTGTGTCGTGTTCTCTCAGGGACCACGATAATCGCGATGTAGCATGACAAGAGAATACGACTTAGAGCAATGATCTTGCGGTGAAATACTTTAAGCCCGTCATGAGTTGTGACTAACAATTAGTTCGTCATCAGCACACGGTTCTGATGTAGATCAAGACCGAACCCACGCATCTGCATGATACCCGTCAACATCGCAGCGCAAAGAATTTTTGGATTCACGCTCTCCGAGTTGGAACTCAGACTGAATGCGTACCTAAGTCGCTTGTGTCGGAGTCTTACAGATAAACCGATTACCACCGATGCCTAGCGAAGCGACATGTTTCGCTCGCTTCGAATTCGAAGTACCCAATCGTCACCGGACAGCTTCTTGAATCGATGGTGCTCCGGCTTTCAGACGTCGCAACACAAGCTCAACATCCGCTTTGGAATACAAATGACGTAAGATTACAATCTCATTCCCTTGGGAATCGACCACACGGTACCTATTGAACGAACCTACTTTCCACCACCGGTCAGTGATATCTGTGCGCTGCGAATCAATCGAAGAGATCAGGATCGATTGGCGTTGCGGGACTTTGGTGAGCGAAATGATTGATGGTCCCGAGATATTCTCAGATGAGATGGAAACGGGGACCTGTCTGCATTTCCATGTCATTAAGATCGCAGGTAAGTAAAACAGGCTGGCAACAACCGCACTACTCAAGCTTTCAAGGACGCCTTCGTAAACGTCGGACAATAACAGGCTGCTAAACACTACTGCACACAAGTATTCGACGCCTAAGGCAAAGAATAATTTAACCGGCAGCGGATGTAGAAAACGTTCGCTATCAGCTTTTCCGTTGCCTCCGTTCAAAGCGTTTATCCTAGCTGCACGTTGTTCTCGATTCGAAGTCGCACTTCATCGAGAGCTTGCTGCAATGCTTGCTCCACTTCGTGATAGTTGGCTTTGCGTGCCGCCGAAACGGTGATCTTCCAACCATCTTCCAGAACGAAGGTCTGCTTCACACCTCGCTGCTTCTTAGTGGTACTGCCTGCACGCATCCGAACCTGCTTTTGCACCGAGTCGATCGAGGGCTGCACCTGATCCGATGGTCCTACAGTAACGGCGGCACGTTGTTGTTCTTCGGACTCAAGTTTCGAGGCCTCATAGGCCGCACGTGCTGAAATTTCTCCAGCATCGATGCGTTCGCGAATGTCCGAAGGCAGTTTTAGCAAGGCGAGGGAACGCGCGATCTTTGGCTGGCTTACTCGTATCGCCTCGGAAAGCTCCTTAGCGGTCCAGCCATTGAGTTTCATCAGATCATCAAACGCCGTTGCCTCTTCAATTGGCTTGAGGTCAGCTCGAAGTAAGTTCTCGATCAACTGTTGTTCGAGAATGTCTGTTTTGGTCAGCTCGCCTTCTTGGAAGTAACACTCTGCGGTGGTTAGTCCTGCTAGCTTGATTGCTCGGAAGCGACGTTCACCGGAGATTATGATCCATTTGCCATGCGTTTCAGACCATCGAACTCGAATGGGGTGCAATTGCCCCTTATCCAGGATGCTCTTGGAAAGGTGCTCAATCTCTTGCTCATCGAACTCCGTTCTCGGCTGGTCGGGATCGGGGATGAGGATTTCAATCGCAAGTGTTCCGAACGTGCGAAGAGCGCGTCTCCCAACATCCTTGGCATTTGGAACAGGGCTCAACTGAGGACGAGAATCGTTGGCACGAACTCCCATCGATTCATCGAGCTGGGGTTTGATTCGTTCTAAGATGTTTCGTGTGCTTGTCATAACTACCTACGCCACCGTTCTCTTCTTCGCTTTCTGTGCAATTCGCCCCATGATCTCGCCGACCAATTCTCGCATCGTCACCGCCGCAGCCGATTTGGAACTGTAAAACTCCACTGGCTGCCGACATGCCAATGCAACTTTGAATGCGGAAGCTTCTGGCACGATCGTGTCTAGCACCATCTCTCGATAGAGTTCTCGCAATCGCTCCTCGTAGGAACGATGAACGAGGAGCCGTTTGTCATACCTTGTTACTAGATGTCCCAAGCGGCGAAGTGATGGATTCAGCTGGCGTGCGTTATCGATGGCTTGATGCACGGCACGCAGGCCTTGGGTTCCGAAGTCTTCAGGAGGAACTTGAATCACAACGTAGTTCGCTGCAATCATCGAGTTCCAACTGCATTGATAGAGATTTGGTGGGCAGTCGATCATCACGATGTCGTATGCGTCCTGCTGCTCAAGGAATTCACGGACGACGAATTGAGTCATGCCTGCGGTTGCAGGCTTTGGAGCGTTGAAGTCGGCGAGGTGTTGGTTCGCAGGAACGATCGAGATCTTCTCAAATCCTGTTGGGCGGATGAGCAACTGCTGATCGAGGAAGAAGCAGTTCTCATCGAACAATGCGGCAAGTGTTTCGCTTGCTGGTAACTGTTCCACGAAATCAGATCCGAGAAAGCCCTGGCTAAGTGATCCTTGTGGATCGGCGTCAACGAGCAGAACCGAATAGCCAAGTGCTGCGTACGCACCTGCTAGATGGAAGCATGTCGAACTCTTGCCGCAGCCGCCTTTCTGATTGATGAGACAAAGTGTGATTGCTGCCATGGGACCTCACGTGACTACAGGCAACAATTTGATTTCCAATGGAAATTCCTTCTAAGTTGCCGAAATCATTTCCGTTACGGTGACACATAGCGGATAAGCGGTCAAATACAAGCGTCGAGTTCAGTGGTTCGTCAGTTGGTAAGAGTCGATGGTCTGTATCGACATACTTTTCTGCAATGATCAGTCCTAGAGAAACCTCGTCAGCATTTGGCACGGTTACAGCAAAGGATGTGACTCCATTTGTACCTATGGACATCGGATCGGCCTTTCATAAAGCACTCATCGAGAAGACAGGGACCACCGAGAGATTTCGTCCCTCGGTGATCCCTGCTCAGTGGATATGCCCGTTTCCACCCATTGATTGGAATGCCTCGCACGCCAAAACCTATTTTCGTCCTCACTCGTAAATGCAGCCTGCCACCGACAACAGTCACAAGCAAGATTTGCTCATCGATTAACGGCATTACTAAGAAGGCGAACCCCGCCGCCAAACTACTGGGCGTGTCGATTTCCAATGGAAATTCCGCGCAACCCTTTTGAATTATTCGCAAAAAACCGATCCTTAGCTAATAGGGTCTATGGAAATCGGACCAACTACCCGCCACGGATGCTCCCAATGGCCCGGATCGTAGTACGAATGGCCGGTGCTATGTACGTGTCGTTTGCGTCGCATTTTTCCGAGGAAGAATGCTTTGAACTCGATTTGCCAATTTCCAATGGAAATTCCGGCCAAGTCTCTACGAACATTGAGCAATCGGCGTTTCTTAGCTGATAGGGTCCATGATCGCCGTCCTACTACCCTTCATTGCTCTGGTGAAGGATGCTCGTCACGGTTGCCGTCGTACGTAGTTGATTTGACTTGAAAAAGTACGTTTCGAGATCAAACGTTCCGTGCTAGTTCCTTTAACTGGATTAAACCAGGAAAGGGATCCATGGCAGCAAAAAACGCAGCGACAAAGCGAACCACTGGGATCGGCCAACTCTCGCTGGTCGAACACGCCTTGTGTCCACTCGACCCAAAGGTATCCCTGACCGAAAACCTCGTCTTTGACTCCGAGTATTTCTACTACCCCAACTCAGACACCAAGCGTTCTGCTCGCGCTCGAGTGTTCTGCCCACTTGGACTCTCCGCCGCTGATGAGCTTTATCTCTGGGGATTGCTCGCCCTCACCCTACTCCAGCCAAATCCCGAGCCAGAACTCTTCGCAACTCCGCATTGGTGCCTTCGCCAGCTCGGCGTGATCAATCAAACCAACAAACGTGGTGGCCGTCAGTACAAGCAATTTGCCGAAGCCATCCGCCGATTGTCTGCTGTGACCTACATGAACGATGGGTTCTACGATCCGATCCGCGAAGAGCATCGTCGAGTCAGCTTTCGCTTCTTCAGTTACAGCCTGCCGGTGAATCTCGAATCAGGCCGGAGCTGGCGAATCGCCTGGGACCCAATCTTCTTTGAGATGATTCAATCTGCCGCTGGCCACTTCCGATTCGACTTAGCCATCTACCGAGAACTTGATGCAGCCAGTCGACGGTTGTTTCTCTTTGTCAGCAAGGTTCTTCCCCGTCGCTCGCACTTGAACGCCCTTCGGTTGGAACACGTCGCGGTAAACATCCTCGGGTTCAGTTCCTCGGTGGCAACTCGGGATATGAAGGTAAAAGTCTCGAAGTGCCTTCAGAACCTCATCGACCTGCATGTCCTAAGCGAAGCTGAAGTGTTCAAGACCTCCCCTGGCCGCTATTACGTTCGCTTGTCACGAGGTCCCTACTTCGCTCAAAAGTCTCAGCGTGCATACATTGCCGCAGCCGAAGATTCGCCGTTGTTTGAAACACTCCAGATCATCGGATTCGAGGAAGCTGCTGCCGCGAGATTAATCGCCAAGTTCCCTCCCCGACTCCTTGCGGAATGGGCTGACATTACCCAAGCAGCCATCGAGCGATTCGGTGTTAGCTACTTCCACAAGTCGCCAATGGCTTACCTCGTTGATTCCGTGACTAAGGCAGCACAAGGTACACGAACTTGTCCCGATTGGTGGCAAGATCTTAAACGAGCAGAGCGACAAGAGTTGGAGATGTCTGTCGAGAGCCAGCGAGTCTTCACTCAGATTCGAGCTGAACTCTTCGGTGATGTTTCCGAACCAACAGCACCAGCAAAACGCCGCGAAGGTCCAATTGCAAGCGTCAGCCAGATCCTTCGCAACATCGCATCGTAGCCATTGCTTCACACGCACCTCCAAGCAAGACGTTTCAACACTGCGTTGTGCCTTTCATCGATCCTCAAAACAGTTCCCTCAGAAGCAAATCTCTTTGTCTGTACAAGTACTCTTGTACAAGTACTTTGTACGGAAGCGACGGGAATTCGAAAATAGCCCGAAAAGTCAAGCGTTTCTGGCCTGTTGCAGGAGGAGCGACAACAGATTGTTTTCCAAAAATGCGACGACACCGACACGCCTAACCCTGTGAATAGCGACGCCTCCGACACGCATTGTCAGAATTATTTTGCGATGCGACCGACACAACGACTCGAGAAGTTATCCACACTTTTCTTGATGTGCATGCTGGTAAAACTTCGAGCAAAAATGACCGCATCGTTGCCGAAGTATTACATTATTCTCACATTCCACTTCTTCTCTTGCTGTCCGATGCTCAATGCATAGTGACCGCCAAAGATGCCTCATTTTGGCTTGATCAAGCACGAATCGCGGCAAAATTCCGTTGCCAGATTGTTTCCTTTTGATAACGGAAACTGTAGCAGTTGGGATCGGATCCCCGCTGCGGCTGTTGCTTACGTCAACGCGTTGCTGCGAGCGAACCGCAAAATCGGTTCGTCAGTGGTGGCTGCTGACAGACTTAGACAGACAGTTGCACCCGGTAAAGCTGAGCTTACCACTCAGACTAAGGGAGCAGGAGTTAACCACCTGCTACGCAACTGGCCCGTAGAGCTGGATGCATCGAGAGGTGCTCGTCCAGTTCGACGGAGGCTTTGTTGAGTAATCCGTTTTCCTACTTGCTGACTCTGTAACTCAGCAAGGCAGTCAACGAGCAATCCAACAATTCGATCCGATTTTGGAGTTTCACGCCCGGAGGCAACTCCGAGCGAGGGCGATGCGGAAAGACCTCGGTGCGAAGTGCATTGAGGCTGTCATTACTGAAACAGGTGAGGTGTTCTGATGATTCAGATGCGTAATCCTGTGCAAGGGGCTCGAGGTCTCCGACCTCGTTCAACTTGCCCGGCGTGGGGAGTTCCGAGCTTGGTGACAAGCCGGACCGGGAGAGACGAATCCCGGAGATCGCGAGCAAATCTCGCGACTGCGAATAGCTCAACCATGAAAGGCCTGCGAGGGCTTGCCGGTGAGACTTGTGGAAGACGCTGCCAAGCTGCGAAAGACCTTGGTTGGTGGGTAAGGGGATGCTTCTACGTTCGGTCCCCAGAAATGCTTGTGCAGGCCTCTGTAGGCGCTCTCAAGCGAAACTATGCCGACTCTGACGAGTTGGACATACAACCAACGTCCCTCCCGTTAAACCGGGATAGCGACGTGAGCCACAAGACGACAGTTCTGACTAACGCAGGAAGCTCTGCGGCAACCGGTTGGTTACCGGTGCCTGGTCTTTAGTGTTCACCACCAGAGAGTCAACCAGGTGATTCAAACGCCGTAGAGCGGGAGTGTGGTCTGAGTAGAAAGTCGAGCGGACTTCAATCGGGAGATTGAAGCTCTGTTCGAGCGATGTTTCCTGCAAGGCAGTGGGGACTCGTTAGCGTCGAAACAGGTGGTGCTGTCGGCAATGCTACGACGAAAGGACTGACGGGCAATATGAAGCTGTCTGTGTTCTGTGCGGTCGAGTTCGCATGCGAACTCGGCTGTCCTTGGTCAGGCGCGAGGCGGTTACACAAGACTTGTGCGGGAGCACTAGCCTTCTGTGACGGCGGATCAACGGCGTACGGTCGGAGTGTTTTTTGTCTCCGGCATTGCCGTCGCCTGGTTGTTTATATGGTGGGTTCTATGGATTGGCGGGTCTCTATTGAAGAATGTAGCGCCCCGCCAGAAATTGAGCTTGCCGGTCAAGATTCTGTTGCGATGGTGTGCGTTGGATGAATCCGAACGCGCTGGTTCGCGCCCCCCGTTCTTTAGGGTGAAGGAGGCTTTTGGGAGTTTGTGCCACGAAAACAAACTCCATTTCTAAGAACAGGTGATTTCATTGGAAAGGACTTATGCCCTATCGATCAGTCGCGACCTCAGTCGAGGGATTCATTCAGCAGTTAGCTTGTTCATACCTCCGTCATGGATACTGGTTCTACGTCGTTGGGAAGGTTCCCGAAGACAAAGACCCAGCGGAAGTGGATGCGAAGATCATTCGCAAGTATGGCATCGATGTTTCCGAATCAACGAGGGCCAGAAGAAAGAAGGCAGGCCATGCAAACCTGCAATACATCCGTTACGAGCGAACGTTCGTGATCCTTGCCACCAAAGGGAAGCATCGATTCTTCGCGGAGGAGGCAAAGCAGATCCGAGACATTCGCCATGTGCCGCTCAGGTTTGCGGGCTATGCACTCAGCTACAAACGCGGAGGTAGGACCAAGGAGGGGCTACCCGATCCAAAGTGGCACTCGCATGTCGCCATCGAGCGTCGTCAGTACCTCGAACTCAAGGCGATGTTCGCATCGAATGCTGTAAAGGAAACAGCCACTGGACTTGCTAAGGCGTTCTACCATCTCCCCGTTGTACCATACGCTCCGGTGCGGAGGCAGCTCCTGATGATGCTTCGAGAGGTCAATCGAGTACGCAAAAAGGCAGGGAAAAGCACGCTACCGACCGAGGTTCTTCCGTTGCGGCGAAAAGTCGTGAAGCCTTTTTCGCTTGAGATCTTCGTCGCAGGGCTCAATTTCGAAACGATCGGGAGTGTTGCTGCCTTGTTGTAGCGATACTCTGGGATGGATTACCCGGGATTGTCGGCACCTGAATCGTTTGGTAAGGTTTGAATCTTGCTGTTTTCGGTCAGGAGTACACGACGATGATGCGTAACGAAGGCTTTGTGACAGTGAAGGAAGCAGCGAAGATCTTGGACGTTGCTCCGAACACTGTTCGCGCGTGGGGTGCTGCGGGCACTCTTACAGAGTACCGCCACCCAGCAAACAACTATCGGCTTTATAAACAGTCGGACGTCGAGAAGTTACTCTTGGCGGCGAAGATCCCAATTAGTCGAAAAACAACGCTCAAACATAAAACATCACGATGACTACGGAACCTGAAAGTGAGATCTCATCCGACGCAGGAACAGAAATCAGCGATGGATTGCGTGATCGCTTACTATTTCGCTGCAAACGAATCGAGCTAGAACTGCCAGACTACGGAACCATTGAGATCTTTCCTTATATCTCTTCAGGAGCCATGTCTGCCGCCGCGACGTCGATTGAGGAAGAAACAAACATTCTACGTTCTGTTCTTGAAGCTAGCGTTAATAAAGACAAAGTATCGTCTGATCAGCTTTCCGATAATGACTGGGTAGTAATCGCCAAACATTTTTTGAAGACGTTGGATACAGAAGCGGAATTTGAAAGCCAACTTGAAAAAGGGGCCAATTGTTCTGAAGCGTTTGCGAAGTGTTTTGTTGGATCGTCAATATGGAAGGAAACGGAAGAGAGCTTCGAAGAGTTCCGAAAGTCGATGGAATTGCAAGCCAGTCCCTTCATTGAAGCGGCGCAGTCACTGCAGAAATCGTTCGAACTAATGAATCCAGCAAATTCGATCGGTCTGAGTTTGATTAATATGATTGGTTCGCGCAATCCAATTTGGGATATCACTCAAAGCATCAGTGAACGGAGCACAATCAGGTTACCAAGTTTCGATTTGCTTCATCCCGAGATGGACTTCTTAAGATCGTTTGAAAAACAAGCTGAGGAGATTCGGCGAATCCAAGATGCTCATATCTCAACAATGTTGAATATAGAGCGATTGACCACGATACCATTTTTCGAGAACTACAAGGGTTTCGAAAGTCTGACTGCACTAAATTCCGTCATAGCAGACGCGGTGAAGCATACAGAGGATTCCAACGCTTATTTCTCTTCGCAAGATTATCTATCACCGTTCCAAGTTAGACGGATTTTGCGTTCGAATTCTCTTGATGAAGGTTGGGTTGAGGAAGTCGAGCAGATTGAAACGGCTATCGTTATTGAAGCGTTGCTTAAACAGAGCGTTGTCGATGATGTTGTCCGACCTCGCTTGAAGCAGTTGAAGAAAGCGAAGCGATTAAATGAATTTAGTGACTTGGAGCGTCGTGTCCGCGCGCTTGAAATCGAGAAGGAAGAGGATTTTCACAACTTGCTTACTCGCTTTGCCACTAGGGTTGCGCGTTATGACCATCGCGTGTTCTGGCTAGAGTACGGTTCAAAATTTATTCCTCGCCCCGAGGCGATCGGAAGGTCGTTACTCGGCAACTTTCTCGATGGTAACGCTCGCGGTAGAGCTTTCGTTGGACAAGAAGTTGCTGCAGGTGAGGGTTTTATTGACGTTCACTCGTTCGCGAATGGTAAACACTTCATTGTGGAACTTAAAGTAGTTGGTTGTGGATGGGGAATAGGCAAATCAGACCTTGGTCTTCATCAGTTGGACTATTACGATGCGCGATTCGAAAATGCAGAACTATTTTTGATCGTCTTTGACGGGCGGAAATCAGATAAGGGACGTCAGTTAGAGGATGAGTATGAGATTGCTAACGGAAAAATTGTAAAGGTTATAACAATCCCGATTTACAGTGTTGCACCTACTTCCGCGATGTGATCGAACTGCATGAGGCATTAAGAGATGTTTGAACAAGCTTTTAAGAATATCGACGACGTACTATGGAAAGACGCTGGTTGCACCAGCGAATTGGACTACACCGAGCAATCCTCCTGGCTGCTGTTCCTAAAATACCTCGACTCTCTGGAGGCAGACAAAGCGACGGAAGCAGCTCTCTCGGGTAAGAAATACGCATATATTCTCGACAAGCCGTACCGCTGGGAAACTTGGGCCGCGCCAAAAGGTAAGGATGGCAAGATCGATCACAACACTGCCCTCACCGGCGACGACCTAACTCAGTTCGTAAACAGCAAGCTCTTCCCATATCTGATGGGCTTCAAGCAGCGAGCCACCGGCCCGGACACCATCGAATACAAGATTGGGGAAATCTTCGGCGAGATCAAGAATCGCATTCAAAGTGGTTACAACCTGCGAGAGATTATCGACCATATCGACGAACTTCGCTTCGCCTCCCAAGTCGAGAAACACGAGCTTTCTCATCTATACGAATCCAAGATCAAAAACATGGGAAACGCCGGTCGTAACGGCGGCGAGTATTACACTCCACGCCCGCTAGAGCGCGCTATTATCCAGGTCGTTCGCCCGAAGCTTGGCGAGACGATTTATGACGGTGCTGGTGGCTCAATGGGCTTTCTTTGTGAAGCCTTCGACTACCTTCGCAAGCAGAACCCCAAACGAACTACTGCTCAGGACCGTTTCCTTCAACAGCAAACTTTCTATGGTAAAGAAAAGAAGTCGCTCGCATACGTTATCGGCGTCATGAACATGATCCTGCATGGGATCGAAGCGCCAAACATCATCCACACCAATACGCTTACCGAAAACCTCGCAGACATTCAGGAGAAGGATCGCTATGACATCGTGTTGGCCAACCCGCCGTTCGGTGGAAAGGAGCGAAAAGAGATTCAACAGAACTTTCCTATTCGCACCGGCGAGACAGCCTTCCTCTTCCTCCAGCATTTCATAAAAATCCTCAAAGCAGGCGGACGAGCGGGCATCGTTATCAAGAACACGTTTTTATCCAACACCGACAACGCTTCGGTGAGCTTACGAAAACTCTTGCTGGAAAGTTGCAATCTTCATACCGTGCTCGATTGCCCTGGCGGCACGTTCCAAGGGGCGGGAGTAAAAACGGTCGTACTTTTTTTTGAGAAAGGCTCACCAACTCGGAAGGTATGGTACTACCAGCTCGATCCAGGCCGTAATCTTGGCAAGACCAACCCGCTCAACGACTCAGACCTCGCCGAGTTTGTTGAATTGCAGAAAACGTTTGCCGACTCGCCCAAAAGCTGGAGCGTGGACGCCAAAATGATTGACCAATCAAGCTTCGACCTTTCAGTCAAGAATCCCAATGGTAACGAGTCAGTGATTTACCGCAGTCCTCTGACGATCATGAAAGAGATTGCCGCGTTGGACGCTGAGAGCGCGGCGGTGCTGGAAACTATTAAGGGACTTCTCGTATGACGAAGGGGTGGGCAATGAAGAGACTCGGCGACGTTTGTGGGTTCGACAAATCGCAAGGCATTCATCATGGTTTGCCTTACGTCGGACTTGAAAACATTGAGTCGCACACAGGTCGTTTCATTGGGTCAAGTGAGCCGCTGGAAGTCAAAAGCTCCACGTTTAAGTTTACCCGAGAGCACGTTCTTTATGGGCGGCTTCGCCCATATTTGAACAAGGTGCTTGCTCCAGATTTCGAGGGGCATTGCTCTACAGAAATCTTCCCAATAAAACCGGCGCCGCAACTTTCGCGAGAATACCTCCTCTACTGGCTTCTTGCCGACGAAACGGTTGAACGGATTAATGAAACATGCACTGGCGCACGGATGCCGCGAGCCGACATGAACGACGTTTTGGAGTTCGATTTCCCGCTTCCCCCGCCAGCCGAACAACAGCGGATCGTCGCCGTGCTGGACGAAGCATTTGCCGGTATCGGGATCGCCCAGGCCAACGCCGCAAGAAACCGCCTTAACGCCCGTGCGCTGTTTGAAAGCCACCTCCAAAGCGTGTTCTCTCAAAGTGGCAACAATTGGTTGGAGAGACCATTGTCCGAATTGTGCGATATCAAGCATGGCTATGCTTTTGAAGGTGAGTTCTTTTCCAACGAAGGAGAATACGTTTTGCTGACGCCTGGCAACTTTTTCGAAAAGGGCGGCTATCGTGACCGTGGTGAGAAACAGAAATACTATACGGGGGAGATTCCTCGTGACTACGTTCTAAATGAAGGCGACCTGCTCGTGGCGATGACGGAGCAGGCTGCTGGCCTACTCGGAAGTCCTATTATCGTTCCCGAGTCCAGTAAGTTTCTTCACAACCAGCGACTAGGCCTTGTGACCAAGAAGCCCGGTGTCCCATGGATAAATGAATTTTTCTTCCACGTCTTCAATACGCTACAGGTTCGAAAGGAGATTCATGCAAGCGCATCCGGAGTGAAGGTCCGACACACTTCACCGAAAAAGATTGGCGCCGTAATGGTTGCATTTCCAAATTCAATTTCCGAACAGAGAAAGATCGTTTCTACTCTGGCCTCTCTAGCGACCGAAACCCAACGGCTGGAGAGCTTCTATACGCAAAAACTAGCGGTGTTGACTGAATTGAAGAAGTCGTTACTGCATCTGGCCTTTAGAGGGCAACTTTGAAAGGCTCCGATGACTGACGAAACTCCCCAATCAGAACTCATTCTCTACCAGACTGAAGATGGCGAAACTCGCATTCAGTGCCGATTTGAAAACGAGACCATTTGGCTTACTCAGTCACTTATTGCGGAACTGTTTCAAGTAACGCCTCAAAACGTTACCCTTCACCTCAAGTCGATTTACGAGGAGGGAGAACTGGTGCAGGAGGCAACTTGTAAGGAATTCTTACAAGTTCGAATTGAGGGTGGCAGAGAGGTTTCGCGTCGACTACTGCACTACAGTCTTCCGGCGATCCTCGCCGTGGGCTATCGAGTCCGCAGCCCGCGTGGCACTCAATTCCGCCAGTGGGCCACCAGCCGCTTGACCGAGTACCTGGTGAAAGGCTTCACCATGGACGATGAGCGTCTGAAGAATCCGCCGGGGCCTGGCGTTCCTGATTACTTCGATGAGCTACTCGAACGCATTCGTGACATCCGCGCGAGCGAGAAACGGATGTATCTTCGTGTTCGCGAAATTTTCGCGTTAGCTGCTGACTACGTTCAAGCTGAACCAGAAACGCAACGTTTCTTTCAGGTGATTCAAAACAAGCTACACTTTGCAGCAACTGGCAAGACAGCACCGGAGCTAATCGCGGAACGAGTGGACTCGTCTAAGCCGAATATGGGACTCACCACTTGGAAAGGTGACGTCGTTCGCAAGGGTGATGTTACTGTAGCCAAGAATTATCTCCGAGAAGATGAGATCGATGGACTCAATCGCATTGTCGTCATGTTTCTAGACTTCGCTGAAGATCAAGCCCGACGCCGCAAACAAGTTTTCCTGTCAGATTGGCAAACCAAGTTGGACGAATTCCTACGTTTCAATGATCGAAGCGTACTGCCGGACGCTGGCAAAGTCTCCCGAGAATCGGCAGATGAGCGTGCCAACTCCGAGTATGATATTTTCAACGAGCGACGCCGCATTGCCATCGAAACACAAGCCGAACAGGCTGCGGTAAAGGAGTTAGAAGACACAGTGAAAAAGTTGCCCAAGCGGAAGAAACCCAAGCAAGGATAGTGCTTTAGCGCAATTCTGGCCGAGGCAGCTCACCTTTCGTTATGTATCTAATTTGAAGGACTTACGTGCTTTAATGCAAAATAAAGTGAGCCAATGAACGAAGCTGAAACCCGAGCCGAGCATATCGACCCGGCACTTGCCAAGGCTGGCTGGGGTGTAGTCGAGGGAAGTCGCATCCGACGCGAGTATCCAATTACCTTGGGGCGATTGGAAGGATTTGGTCGTCGCGGTAGGGCACTCACTGCGGACTATGTGCTCATTTATCGCAACACGAAACTGGCTGTGGTCGAAGCAAAAGCTTGGGAGGAAGCCCCTTCAGAAGGACTTGCTCAGGCGAAAAACTACGCTGGAAAACTTGCAATCCGATTTACCTACTCAACGAATGGCCAAGGCATCTACGCGGTTGACATGCAAGAAGGCACTGAGGGGGAAGTGGACAATTTCCCAACTCCCGAGGAACTGTGGAACAGAACCTTTGCCGAGTCTAACGAATGGCGAGATCGATTCGCTGAAGTTCCCTTTGAAGACCGAGGTGGATACTTTCAAGGACGTTACTATCAAGACATCGCTATCGAGCGAGTTCTCTCTGCACTAGCAGATGGAAATGACCGCGTCCTTTTGACGCTCGCAACCGGCACGGGCAAAACTTTTATCGCGTTTCAACTTGCGTGGAAGCTATTTCACAGTCGGTGGAACCTTACGGATTGGAAAGCAAAAAGGGAGCCAACCCGTCGACCAAGAATACTCTTCTTGGCGGATCGCAACATCCTTGCCAATCAAGCGTACAACGCTTTTTCTGTATTTCCTGATGATGCACTGGTGCGAATTGATCCTGCTGATATTCGAAAAAAAGGCAAAGTCCCTAAAAACGGAAGTCTGTTCTTCACGATCTTCCAAACCTTCATGGCCTCAGGTGGCACGAAGTCAGCATCGATGTTGACTGGTTCTGGGCAAGGCATTTCGATGGCAGCTGAGCCCCCTAAGTTTTACTTCGGAGAGTATCCTCCCAACTTCTTCGATTTCATCATTATCGATGAGTGTCACCGCGGTGGAGCAAATGACGAAAGCTCCTGGCGAGGGATACTCGAATATTTCTCACCAGCAGTGCAGCTTGGATTGACGGCCACACCAAAACGAAAAAACAACATCGATACCTACGAGTATTTTGGCGAGCCAGTTTTCATCTATTCGTTGAAAGACGGAATCAACGATGGATTCCTCACGCCATTCAAGGTCAAGCAAATTTCAACGACTTTGGACGAGTATGTCTATACCGCTGACGATACTGTAGTCGAAGGCGACATCGAAACAGGCAAGCGATACGAAGAAAAGGACTTCAACAAGATTATTGAGATCAAGGAACGTGAGAGGAAGCGTGTCGAGATTTTCATGAGTCAAATTGACCAGCGTGAAAAGACGCTAGTCCTCAAACAAGCGAACGCTTGTTCGTCTTAGCTTGATTTTCGCTGCGCAGCGGTCACCGAGCCAGCAGTGCTGGTCGCTTTTTTTCAATTGCTTGCTCTCCATTGTTTTATTTTATCTGGGTTAGGCGTTGCGGTTACGGTTCGCTTTGGACTTACGATGCCCCAAGCTCTTCTTGCTAGCTCGTTTCCGTGCTAGCGATTCGATGCTACAGATTGAGCACAGCACACAATCGGAAGAATGCTGATGTGTAGTCCGTCCAGTTCAGGAGCCGATGAATCGTTTTCCTGGCATGTCGTAGAATTTGGCATGGCACATGAATGAACACGGACAGAAACGTTTTAAATTCCATTGTTAGGAGCCGTTTCTTTTCTGCTTGATGTTCTTGCTCTTGACCAGTCACCACGGGGGTCAGTAGTGCAGACCAGGATTTTAGGTTCCACGCAATACTCGTTATCACCATATACGCCCAGTTGCTTTCCAAATTGTCCACCGGAGCGCACAGCGATCGAACTCCACCGGAGAGTTGTGCTATCAAATTTTCTTGGTCGCATCGGTCATTGCAGCCAAAAACAATGTCCTCGCTCGATACCGAGGGCATGTCGTTGCTGATGTAAAAGAAGTAGCGGATCTCGTCGATGAGCCGAACATCGCCCTGCTCTTTGGAGACGTTCTTCCGAACAACCACCATTCGATACGTTTTCTCGCAGGCGTTGGGTTGGTATTCGAACTCGGCCACTTCCTCATGTAGTAACTCCAGATGGACGTAATTGCGTTCCCGAATGATTTGGCGTTTGACATTGGTGGGTTTGGTACGAGTTTCATTGGTCTTGTTTTTTGGCAAGGCGCGGGTGAGTTTCTTCCATGCCGACGCATCCAAGTTGTCTGCGATTTCCTTCAGATTCGCTCGCGCCTCATAACCGAACTGGAAGCGTACTCCCAGGGCGTCCCATCCGTCGAGATACTCCGTCTGCGAGAACTTGCAGTCCCCTCGCATTCGAATGCGCCGGAAGCCTCCAGCGATACAAGTGCAGATCGCCTTATCTAAGTAGGCTGCCGCGTTGTGAGCGCTGTGAACCGAACCGCTGCGATTCACAATCGCAAGTACTTCTTTGGTGTTGGCTAAGCTGACCAGCAAAGGGTGGTATCCCCAACTCCCCTTGTACGAGATATCCATTCCTTCTTTGCACTCGGCTGTAGTTGCCACGATAACGCCATCGACATCGATAAGGGCTTGGTCAAAGAACGCATCATCCTGTTGTCTCCATACGTTGATCCTGGCTTCGTTAATAGCTTGCATCAGGGAGTCGATGTCGGATTGATGGAATCGACGGCAGAAATCGCCTGCCGTGGTTGGATCAGGAATCGAATCGGCACCGATCGCATCGAGGAATGTCGAATCGTTTCGAAGACGCTCCAAATGCTCCAGCCTCGTTCCGTTGCATAGAACATTCATAACCATCGCGAGGACGTGGTCGGATTCATGATAAGGAGCATGTGACTTTAAGAGTTGGACACGATGATTGATGGCATCGGTCAATCCGACATGCCCGGCGAGCTTGAGCATGGCGGAGACACCAGCGTAGCTGATGGCATGGGTGCGATCAGCAAGTTCGTATTTGACAGAGTTGGTAGCGAGAACGGGATTCGGATTCGAGATACCACGAGAGAAGCGATTCTCCCTTGCTACTGCGAGCCTTTTCAGGATTTGCTTCTTGCGTGCACCGATACGTTTTGCGAAACTTGACTTCACCTGAAACCCTCCGTGTGTGTGGCTTAATCGATTTGTTGTTACTTCGTTAAACCGCAAAAACACCGGGAGGTTTCAGGTTTTTTTACGAAAATCTCAAACGAACTCAACCAAGCTTCGCTTGATCGAGGGCTAGTCTTCTGTGCAACTCAACTCCATGCACTCGTTGTTCGGGATCTCATCAATCAAATCAAAACAAGCAAGGGACCTGATTACTGCCAGCGTGTAACAGCCAACGACGGTGCTCTAGGTGAGCAGCACCTAAGGGATTTTCAGGACAATGAACGGTCGATTCCCACTATCCTGACTACTTCGCAAAAGCTATCAACCGGCGTAGACGCAAGAAACATTCGCAACATCGTCTTAATGCGTCCAGTTGATTCAATGATTGAGTTCAAACAGATCATCGGGCGTGGTACTCGTCTCTACGACGGCAAAGACTATTTCACCATATACGATTTTGTGAAGGCCTATCACCATTTCAGCGACCCAGAGTGGGACGGTGAGCCGCTCGAGCCCAATCCGTGTTCAAAATGTAGTCAAAATCCATGCGTTTGCGAGCCCACCACTCCTCAACCATGTGCAACGTGCTGTAACTCGCCTTGCAGTTGTCCAAAAGAACCGTGTCCTGATTGCGGACAGTTTCGATGTGTTTGCAATCGTAAAAAGAAGGCAACTGTAAAACTTGCAGATGGCAAGGCGCGATCCATCCAGCACATGATGGTGACCAGCTTTTGGCATCCAGATGGAACTCCTATGTCGGCCCAACAGTTCATGGAACAACTCTTCGGCAAACTACCAGAATTTTTCAAGGATGAATCTGAGTTGCGGGCAATTTGGAGTGTGCCCGATACGCGTGCCAAGCTCCTAGATGGACTGTCCGAAAAGGGATTTGGCAACGCACAGATGGCCGAAATGCAACGGATCATCGACGCGGAGAAAAGCGACCTGTTCGACGTGCTGGCCTATGTCGCTTATGCGTTACCCACAAAGACCCGCGAAGAACGCGCCAACCAAGCTCGGCTGGAAATTAACGCCAATTTTAATGCAAAGCAGCAGGCGTTTCTCGATTTCGTGCTAGCACACTACGTTACCGAAGGCGTTCACGAACTCGCAACCGAAAAGCTCACACCGCTTTTGCGATTGAAATACAATAATAGCATCGCCGATGCCGTCTCTGATCTCGGACATCCCAATGAGATTGGAAAAGTGTTCGCGGACTTTCAGCACTATCTATATGAGGAAGCGGCTTGAGCGACGCGCAATTAAACTAACATTTCGCGAGGCGGCAACTTCGCCAACCTAGAAAATTCTGATGACCAAAGTTAAACAACGACCGAAGCGATTTCTAATCAAGGACAGGCAATGGCGTCGAGCATAGCTCCAATCACATTACCACTACCAACAAGTACCGGCGCGACACCAAGTGATTTCGTTCATGCGGGGAGGCCTATTCCAGCGATTGAGAGAATTCGATTATTTGAGCCCACGGCATGGGAGGAGTTTGTGTTGGAGTGGGCAGATAGCTTGCGAACCGAGTATGAGAGGGTAGAACGTTGCGGCGGCGCTGGCGACTGCGGTCGGGACATCATAGGCATTAGCAAATGTGGAACCGGGCAATGGGACAACTACCAGTGCAAGCATTATCGCGATCCTGTGACACCCACTGACATTTGGTTAGAACTTGGCAAACTCGTATATTACACACATCAAGGCGTATACACGTATCCAAGAAAATACTCTTTTGTTGCACCCCAAGGGGCAGGAAACAAATTATCGCGACTCTTGAGAGATCCTAGCCTGCTAAAAAGTCAACTAATTCAGAATTGGGATGCTTATTGCCGGAATGGCATCACCAGTACAGGCGTAATCTCACTCGATGCATCCCTTACAACACATCTTGGCCAACTAGATTTTTCGATTTTCGACGCCATCCCGCCGCTACGAATAATTGATGGGCATGCGAAGACAAGATGGCATGTCGCACGCTTCGGTGGTGGCCTACCCGCGAGACCTCCCATCGCAAGTCCTCCAAGCACTCCCACTGCAGAAGAGATTACTTATATCCGGCATCTTCTCGAGGCTTATGGCTCCCATTTAAATCGAGTAATTGAGCGCCTAGATGATCTCTCGGATGATGAACTAAAGGCACACCTTCTCGATTCTCGACGTGAGTTTTACAGTGCGGAATCATTGAGGGCGTTTTCTCGCGATACATTGCCTCCCGGTGAATTTGAAGTGCTTCAAGATGAGCTGCATAGTGGAATCTGCGATGAAGTAAGGGGAGAACACAGTAACGGCTACCATCGAGTTCTCGCTGTAGTCAGGGTAGCTCGCTCACTCCAGCTTACGGCACATGCTCTCGTGAGCCGCTTGACAGTTCGAGATCGCGGAGGAATTTGTCATCAACTCGCAAACGATAACAAGTTGAGGTGGGTAAAGTGAGCAATACTGATACTCGACTTAACCTCTTCAATAGTCCTGTTGAAGTTGGTCTTAGAGCTCTGGTAATTTTGACGGACATTTTTCCTGACGCCTGTACTTTAGACAGGCTCGTAATTCTGGACTATTTTGTTATCCACTCCGACGATCTTCCTGAAGGCCCGCTAGGTCTCCATCCCAAAACGCCTCATCGAAGCGGCGAAATACTGGTCCGTAGAAATACGCTTCAAGCAGGTCTTATGCTTTTCCAAAGTCGAGGTTTAATTGAGATTCAATACCGCAAGAACGGAGTTTGCTATGCCGCAATGGAAACATCATCAAGCTTCCTAGACGCAATCGATGCGGAATATGTGACTGATTTGCGTAACCGGTCGGCATGGTTGAACTCCACGCTAGGTAACATGCCGGATGTTGAGCTTCACTCCGTTGTTCAATCCAATCTAGGGGTGTGGGGAGCCGAGTTCGAAATGGAATCGGTCTTGCATCTGGAGGACAAAGAATGAGCAACTTTGGATTCTATTTGAAACAATTAACGCTGCGTGGAGCGGGGCTTCAGGACGCATCAATCGACTTTGACGATGGCCTAAATGTTGTCACCGGTCCATCCGACACCGGGAAAACCTTCATCTCCCAATGTATCGACTTCATGTTCGGTGGAAGCAATCCCCCGGAGGAAATACCGGAAGCGGAAGGTTACGATGAAATTTTCCTTTCACTGGTTAGTCGAAATGACAATAGAACTCACGTTCTATCGAGAGGACGGCGTGGAGGCGCATTTGCCCTTAATTCCGCAGGTCGGGAAGAGGTCATCCTGAGTGCGACGCACGATCCGAACAGCGAGAATACCATATCGCACTTTTTGCTAAGGTTAACGGGAACAGCTGGAAAACTAATTCGAACAAACGCCCGCGGCAAAACTCGACAAGTAAGCTTTCGGGATATCGCTCGACTGGTCGTAATTGATGAAGAGACGGTTATAACTAGACGGTCTCCAATTTTGACCGGTCAATTTACGACATCCACAGTTGAGAAAGGGGTTTTTCGGTTGCTGCTGACAGGTGTTGACGATTCCGCAATCCGTGAAGAACCTAATCGACAGATTGCAAAGCAAAGAGAATCAGCCAAGTACGAGGTGATCGATAAGGTCCGCGAAAACCTGCTATCACGAATAAAGTCAATGGGAGTCGAAGGCACGAGCGATGCGTTGCGTGATCAGCTCGCAAAGTCTGATACTTACTTAGCGGAGCTAAACACCGAACTAAGTCGGAGCCAACAATCAGCGACGAATTTAGAGAATTCTAGACGTGCGAGATGGTTTGAACTGCATCGTGTAGAATCGCGGATCGCGGTTATCGAGCAGTTACAAGCTAGATTTGTATTATTGGATGAGCAATATACCTCGGACCTACGTCTCTTGGAGACAATAACAGAGGTTGGATTTCGCTTAGATCAATTGCAAGAAAATCGCTGTCCAGTGTGTGGTGCGCCGCCGGAACACCATGCGGCAGATTTCCATTCCGATAATGCAACGCCAGCGACTGTAGCCACGGCCTCTCGGGCAGAGGCAGAGCGTACTCGAGAGCTGAAAACCGATTTGGTGAAAACTCTCAACGATAACGAACGAGAACTGTCTTCTTTAAGACTCAATTTGATAAGTCTTCGAAACTCTTTGAGCGATATTGGAAAAGAACTGGACCTTGAGGCAAAACCAAGACTTCAGGAGATCATTCAGCAAATTCAAGAATCTCAAGAACGAAGGGCGGCTTTGCTCCGAGTGATTGAACTTTACGAACAACTAGTTGAACTAGATGAGCTAAGCGACGTGGAAAAGTCGGAAGTGTCCACGGCCTCCCATGGTGCAGCACCTTCTGTCAGTGTGGGTGAGGCCGAGCAATTTAGTCAAGAAGTAGAGAACCTTTTGAGAGAATGGAAGTTTCCTGGATTAGACCGAGTTGTATTTAGTGAAGTTGACCAAGACGTTGTGATTTCCGGGCGAAAGCGCGGTGGTCGAGGAAAAGGAGTTCGAGCAATAACCCATTCGGCATTCAGTATTGCGTTAGCAAACTATTGTGCAAATCGAGGTATGCCACATCCGTCAACCCTAACCATTGATTCGCCGCTTGTTGTTTATCGCGAACCGGATGATGATGAGGGAGAGTTTTCGACGGATGTTAAGGATATGTTTTATCGGACCTTAGCCACAAGCGATTTGGCTGTGCAAGTGATCATCCTTGAGAACGATATTCCGCCGGATGATGTTGATGCCGTTGCAAACGTGATAAAGTTCACAGGAAGTAGCGTGGGTAGACGTGGTTTCATTCCAGCAAGGCAGGATGAATTGGATACCGGAGTATAGTCTAGATTTTCATGAAGTCGGGAGCATTCGCCACTGCATCGACAGTTGAACAGTTGAAGAAAAGTCCCTCACGCTTTTTGAGGCAAAGTCGTTCGGTGTAAAGTTTACATAGTCGCTTTTAGGTTGAAATTCGCTCTACAACATTTCTTGTCACCTTCCGTTGTCGTCGATCGTAGAGCCTTGTCGTTCGTGGATCTGCATGACCAGCTAGATTCTGTACATCCTCCAGGGGCACTCCCTGGCTGAGCAAATCTGTGATCGTCCCTGCTCGAAACGAGTGTGGTGAGAGAATGCTTGGCAGGCCCGCATCACTGATGCGTCGCTTGACCATACGGCCGATATCGCCGGGCGTCATTCCGTTCATCGTCAATTGCTTTGTTCGGCGAATGACGGAGCGGAAGAGCGGGGTGTTCTTTTCCGAGTACTCGATCTTCGCAGCAGCGATGTATTCAGCGATGAACTGGCGGAGATCGTGTCGAACTGGGATCTCCCGATACTTCCCGCCTTTTTCCGTGAACCGGAGGCAGTACTGATCGCCAACATCGTAAAAGTCTCCTCGTCGTAAGCGAGCAACCGCCCCACGTCGCACAATAGTGTATTTCAGGATGCCGAGAATCGCTCGATCACGGAGTCCAACAACGGTAGAAGTGTCGATACTCTGTAAGAGCTGCCGAGTCTGTTGCACAGTGATCTCGGGTGTCTTGCCTTCCAAGACTTGTAGCCGGTCTCCACGTACTGAGTGTGCGGGATTGAGGATGACAACGTGCCGCGTTACCAGCGTGTCGAAAAAATGTCGCAGCCCGGCCAGATGAAGCTTCTTGGTTGCCGTCGCTAGATTGAGCTGGTCGAGGTAGCTCGCAACATCCCTCGGGGATATTTGAGGTAACTCGCGGCCGAGTTGCTCGCAATGCTTCAGGAACTGCTTGACCGCTCGCTCGTAGGCGAGTCGTGTGTGAGGATTGCGAATCTTCGCAAAGATGAACTCCTCCCAAGCAAACTGTGCCGCTGGTCCCTGCTGCTGGAGCAGCACGGGCAAGTTCGGATCGAAGGTGGCTAATACCGGCAACGTCGCTGAGCCAATTAGTTGACTGGGTAACAACTGGTCTGGCTGAGCATTCAACGTTTTCAAGTGGTACCCATGCGAATGCTGTAAATAGCAGCAACTCATTCAACAACACGGCTCGTCGGGAGTTACCGATCCGGTGAGTTGTTTACCTCTGATCTAATAATGCACTATAACGTCCTTTGTCGAGCATTAACTGGTGCTTGATGTGATTAAAGTTAAGACACAATCTAGTTCTGTATCATCGCTATTACGATTAACTTAGTCGTATATTAGTGCTTAACTAGGACGCTAATGCTCGATATGAATCACCCGCCGATTTTCCGTAATTATAAGTAATCAGGTGGGGATTAATGCCATTAAAGCCACGAATTTTCAGATGGACTCGAATGAAAGTGAACTATCGAATGTTGGCGAACGTCCTTGAGACGGCAGGTGTGGCTGTTGCCTAAAAGGAAGAAGGGTACCAGGGTCACGCCCCTCTCTATTTCCTAGAATACAGAGGGACGGTTCGTTTCATGTATCATTGACTCGCGTTTCAATTTCGGACTCAACGACGGTCTCTGCTTTTTCTCATAAATGCAGCAAGTCTCAACGCCCAATTATTCGCAAGATAGCCAAAAATTAAGATAAGTGGGACTGCAGTAACGAGTAGCCCAATTCCTATCGAACGTGCATTGTTTGCCAAATGCCTCGGTCCACACCACCATTCGTTGGTTACCCAACGAAAACAAATGGCGTTGTCTACTTCAATCGCCACATAGAATGCCGAAACAACAAATAGAAGGAGCAGGACACAATATACAACCCACTCCAAAGCAGTTAGATCATCGCAGTCTTGGATAGTATCAGGCTCATCTTGCATTGGGACAGTCTCAGAATTATCGCACTTTTCCAAATTCGCGTTGGTAGTCAACGATGCTATCAAGGACTTCGAACGGGAATCTCGCGTTGGTTGCCGGCAAACCACATGTCCGAAAGCAGTCTACTACAAAGTGCGTGCAGTTTTGAAATATGGCGTTGTAGGTTGCTACGTAATCCCATCGCTCTCTACATTCGACGAGGCATTCTTCCTGACTCTTCGTCGTCTCAATTGTGTAGCAAATCCCGTTGTCGTGCGGGTCTTCGATAACTACTGCTGTTGAACCCGTATAGTCGTTATTTGGATATACGCCTTTGGTTCTTTTTTCTCCACTGACTTTGTACCCCATGTGACCAGCTCCCATTAGCGCGTCTGGGTATGCACAAACGGTAGTATCTAGGCCGGAGGGATCAATCTTCATCACGGGATCTCCAGCAACGTATGCAAATTGATTATCGCCTCCGCTGTCAGGGCAACCGCATCTTAAATGATTGCTGCGAGGCGGTTTAGGAGATAGTTTTCGTCCCAAGCCGCGCGTTTGCGTTTTTTGCGCGTGCTCTCCTTGGATGTGTCCAAGCTGAGAATATTAATTGCAAAGCGTCGAAGTAGGGCAAAGTTATCAGGGCCATGACCCTTTCGTATCCGGCTTTGATCTTCGTTGAATGTCATATCCAGCACCCAATGGAGCGAGTTCTCGATGCCCCAATGGCTTCGGACCGCACTCGCAAATCGTTTCACGCCTACTTCAAGGCTGCTCAGATAATAGCGAGTCTCAATCGTTTCCTTGCCGTTGCGAAGCGTGATGCTGTGCACTTGTCCAATTGACTTAGCGCCATCCCATGACTCTGTAAACTCCCGCAGGCAGTCAGGAATTGGGGCGTGATAGTAGTACCGTTTCTCGGTGCGACCGTGTGCTTTGTCATAAGTCTCGTGGTGCCTAACTTTGTGTTCGGCTAATCCCTGCTCATGCACGTTATCGAAGTATTCGCCCATAGCCTTCGCCAACTTAGGATGGTTGTCCTTGATTGCCAAAACGTAGTCACCTCCGTCATCAGAAATCTGCTTGGCGATTTCTTTCTGGCTTCCCATCGCATCTGTCGTGATGATGGCACCACGAAGCTCGAGTTTCTTCAGTAACTCGGGGATTGCCGTGATCTCGTTGGATTTCTCATCGACAGACTCGCAGCCGAGAACAAGCCGATTTGCAACACTCCATGCAGCAACACTGTGCAACATGTTTTTGAACGACTTCTTGTCGTGCGATCGTCGAAGGGATTTTCCATCGATCGCGATAACATTGAGTCCGTCGCTACCAAAGTCCAAGCTTTCTACCCATGCTAAAAAGGCCTCTTGAAAGGCATCCGGCTTGATCATCCGAAAAACACGGCTGATGGTGTCGTGGGACGGCACACCGTTCTTGAGTTTGATGAATTTGCGAAGCCACGACAATCGGATCTTTCCGAACAACTCGATATCTTCCCATCCATCGGCTCCACAAAGGACAGCCAGGACCGAGAGTACAAGAATATCCTTAAGGTCATGAGCCTTTGTTCGCTCAATGCGTGGATCTTCAACAAGCGACATACACTCGACGAGATTGGTTTTTGCTGCCATTCCATGGACTCCACGAAGAAGATCGGATCAACTTCTGAAATCTATTGCTGCTAGCATTTGCTTAGACAACCCCCAAACGAATAATCAAAGTTTGTACTGATGATGCGTTTGCCCTGCCGAATGGAGGCCTTATGCGGCGGAAAAACTATATAAGGGGCGTAAAAAGCCATGGCTAAGCGACTACGAACGTCGATTGTTTAACCAAGCATTGGCACAGGGAACGTGCAGGAGCAAAATGTTCATGTTTCTCGATTTTCAAGACCATTGATCAGACCGGATAACATGCGAGAGATTTCCTCAAGTTGTGATTTAATCTGTTTGTGTTTTGCATCGTCGATCAGCCCTCGACGTTTGGCAAGTTCGAGTTGAGGTACACATTCCTGGACAGATCCTCGTGCGATGCCGAAGAAGTGTTTGCGATCTGCTTTGGTGAAGCGACCATTGCCTTCGGCGATGTTCGAGGAAATCGAGAGGGCGGCGCGATTGAGTTGATCTACGAGGAAGCCGTAGCCGCGTTGGAATTGTTCAGTGGCAACGCAAACGGAGTCTGCAAAGTCGACAGTTTTTTGGTGACGAGGAGTTTCTCGAAGGCGAAGGTCATGGACTACTCCAAAAGAAGAGAGTAGTGAGTAGAAAGCAGATCGAGTCGATGGGAGAAAGTAGCTTGCGGCCTTGGATCGGCTTATGGCGTGTAAACCACCTGTTCTCCGATCTTGGTCTTTTCTACTCTCCACTTTCTCCCATCTACTCTCTATTTTTTTGGCCTTCCGGCCCAAAAAATCGGGGTGACAGGACACCAGTTGAACTTTTTTGGGCAGGAATTCTGGAATCAAGTCTGTGCTTCGCAGCTTTTGGAACTGTTGGAACGGTCTAAAATGCTGAACTGAGCGGGGGCTGGACATTCCTGCGGTCAAGCCGAGCCTGCTATCACTCTCGAAAGGTGCGTTTTCTCAATTAGTGAAAACCTCATGACAACCGTAAAATCCCTCACCAGGATGGAGGTCGGGGGGATGTCCTGCTATGATTGCTCCATTCAACAAACCCAGCAATTAGTGAGCAATTCCCTTGGAAAACTTCATTCAGCAATTCCTCGATGCACAGCTTTTCAACATTGCGGACAACGAAGAACGCTTGGAGAAACTATTGGCTTCGGCCGAATCACTTAGCGACGCTTTTATAGAAAACAATTCGCTTCTACTGCAGTTTTTGAGAGCATCTCTCGTACCAAACGTTGACGAGAATTCCCTCGTACTCTCGCAGATCGAAGCGCACATTAAGAAGGACTGGTCGACATTTCTCAGTGCACAACGCGAACGTCCGACGGCGATCAACTTGGCAGTTGGTTGGCAAGCCGCTCGAAGGGCTTCAGAAAAGGATACTGAGCTGTGTGCACTACTCTGGTATGGTTCAGCAAATCTGTTACTTGATTCGAAAGTCGACCCCCTTTCGAATCTGGTGATTGATTTTGTCAAATCGCAGGGTGTCGAGTTGGAAAGACGTGCGGTTGCTGAGTGGAGCCCATACACAGCAAAGACCATTAAGCAGGTTAAGGCTGTGGCGATGGTTGAAGTGAAAAATACGCTGCAAATCCCTCTGTTGAAAGCGAGCGCGGCAGTTGATCCATCAACGGGAAGTGCGGTTGAGGGGGGCAACACTCATCAACCCTCAACTGACGGCAACTGGGCTGCGTTTTTCTCAAAGCACGCATCCTCAGGAATTACCAATTCGATCGCTCAAGTAACAAAAGCGGTCTTAGAATCAGTGCAATCTTCTATCGACGATCTTAGTAAGAAAGTCACCGCTACTAGTGCAGAGTTGAATCGTAGCCACACTGCGCAGAGCAGACGAACTGAGCTGCTTTGGTTATCCGAGTCGCTTTATTCCACTCGTCTTAAGAAGGGTTACAGAGAACTCACGCCGAACGAAACAATCGTTTCTCTGACGTCGGACGTTGCGGAGATTGCGACAGGATTATCCCCTCAAAGTGTCGAATATTTTCTGGCTGATAAAATCTCCCGATTGTTGCCCAGTGACGAAATAAAATTGGAGTCTTTTGTTCGAGAGCTTTCTGGTTCAGCAGTTCGAGTAGCCCTGCCCACACAATTATTCATCCCGATACAAGGGACAAAGAGGATAGGACTACTGGAATTCGCTGGCGCGTTAGCTGCTGGCCAAACAGACATTAAGAAGTTCATAGAATGCACGGGGTTCCCAAAAAGCAAGTCCATGTCGGCAAGTGCGTTGGCCAGATGGGTTTTCCGTGAAATCAAATGTGCTGAATGCATCAATAAGGAACTATGGTCATGATTGGAGCATGCAGCCAGCAACATTGCCATCCGGATAGTGGCTGTATTCTTGGGGAGCCCGACGTTGCAGCTTGTAAACACTGGACGCAAAATACAGACACACCTGGAACTAACAGTCATGTGCATTCACGAAATTCAGTTCCGTGGAGCGGCAGTGCATTGGGCTTAGACGATATTAGGATGCTCTCTGCTTGTGCTAGGCCACGCGTAGTCGCGTTGATTGGACCCCATAACGCTGGAAAAACCACGTACCTCGCAGCGCTTCATCTTCTTTGCCTCAGAAAGCAGATAGTTCCTCATCTCTGCTTTTGCGGCTCATGGACTCTTGCGGGCTGGGAGAAGATCGCTGATTTTATGCGGTATCCCAAAGAATCGAGTCCATCGTATCCCCCGCACACGCCAATCTCCACGGAGAGATCCCCTGGTCTACTGCACTATGCTTTCAGGAAAAACGACGAGTTGATACAAAATGTCATGTTCACAGACGCTCCCGGCGAGTGGTTTACAGAGTGGTCAGTTAACCCGTCTCCAACGCAATATCCTGGCGCTACTTGGACCATTGAACATGCCGATACTTTTCTCTTCTTCATCGACCGAGAATCGTTGGTTGGTCCGGAAAGAGGAAAGGCACGTCTCCAAATTAAGACCCTTGCTTCCAGACTTTCGGAACATCTCGCGGAGCGACCAATCGCGATCGTGTGGGCAAAAAGTGACATCTCAGTTGCCACTGATTTTCAATCGTCAATCGAGGAAATCCTGATGCGAACGCTACCTTCCGCAACGCATTTCCACACGAGATTCAGATTAGCGACACAGGAAGCCCAAGAAGAAGTTGTAGCTCCGCTAGTCAAATCATTCAAATTTGCAATTGAGCAGGGAAGAAACAAAAACACGTTCATAGTCGATTTATCGCCCCAGGTATCAACCGATAGGTTTCTCGCATATCGAGGAGTAAGTTAATGAGCGATAGGGCGATTGCAAATAAGTCAATCGTGATGGTTGGTGCTTCCAACACAGGGAAATCGCACTTTACTTTTCAGCTTTTTGGGAGGCTTTCCGACCATTCCTGCAAGCTCAGGTTGCGAGAAATGCCAAACCTAGAGCTGTTTAAAGTCGGTCTAGAGCAGCTGAATAAGGGATTACCAGCAGAGCACACGAATGCAGACAAGTATGACAATGCCGATTTGCGAATTGCTGGACCCAACGGCGAGCCATTTGACTTACTTTGGCCAGACTATGGAGGAGAGCAAATTCGCCTCATATTAGAGAACCGGGGAGTCGATGAGGGTTGGAAAAAACGGTTGGAATCAGCTGAAGGCATCCTGCTATTTTTACGCCTACAAGAAATCATAGACTATAAGAACATCGTAGATCACCCACTCGACGTCGAGCTAACACGACGAGCCGCATCGGCAACACACCAAGAGCCTGACCTTTCATCCCAAATTGGAATTGTCGAGATGCTACAAATATTGATGTGGGCGGCCCAAAAAGGCAATTCAAGTCGACTGCGAAGTCCAAAGTTAGGTGTCCTACTTTCATGTTGGGATGAGTTGGGTGTTGAAAATACAACCCCTTCGGAACTTTTGCGGGAACGTGCGCCGCTACTTGAACAGTTTGTTCGTGCAAATTGGACCCAAGACAGCGTTTTCGTCCTAGGGCTTTCATCACTTGAGCGACCACTAAACAGAGAGAAGTATGATGAAGATTACGTAAACAAAGGGCCAGAGTCCTTTGGATACATCATCCAGTCAAATGGCCATCGGGACGACGATCTCACGATCCCACTTCTAAAAATGCTTGAATTGATTGATGAAAATTAAATTCGACACTGCGATTTTTGGTGAAAGTGGTAAAGCTCATTCGATCTTGCATTCATCCATACCGGAGTTCGCAAAAACCCTAGTTGCGGTCACTGACTTGCCACTTGATCTGCCTAACGACGCAGGGAACACGCCAATGTTGAGCGGTTTCCCGCATGATCGCAAATACGTCTTTTTGAGTACTTTACGTGACGCAAGTGCATCGCGAGGAGGAATGGCGAGGACAACTGCACTGATCACCAATATTGAGGAAGTTTCGAAAATAGAATGCCTCGATTCGGTATTTCAAAACCTCGGACATGATTTGGACCATATGTCCCTTGGTACGGCGATTGAATTTGAACCAGTAGACATGATTGGGTCAATCCATTCCGTGGGAACAGTGGCACTCATTCGCGCGCTGATTTCAAGCAAGAACTCTCAGCCAGTAGTCTGGATTGGTGACGAAGGTTTTCGTGAATCAGTGTGCGACCTGTGGCGAGGTCTTCCAGTCACTTTGAAGCGCAATTTTACCTTCCGCTATAGTTGCACTCCGCGTGATGGTCGAATCCAGGGGACTGATTTGATTCTCACGCCAGTGCAATTTCGTTCAAGGTGGACACAGCAAATATGTATCCAACCGCCACTCGAGTGTACGCCAAATAGACAGGCGGAACGATATTTTTGTGACGACAGTGTTCGGATAGCAGTGTCTAAGTGGTCTGACGAGCTCAGTGCAGAAGTCAATTCATTTGAAACCCTATCCTTGCTTGCCGAATCGCAGACACTTTTCGAGCAATTGAACTCGATCACTAGCCTTGAAGTAACGATATTGCTTCGCAATTTGGCCCGATTGTCTCCAATTCCAAACAATGGAAAAGCAATCAAGCAGCGAGTTCTTCAAGAGCTGCAGACCCGTATAACTTCTGGGCCTCTTGACGTCATTGGATACCTCAGAAATGTTGAGGCGAATGAATTTTTTAAAGGGTTCGATGCGATCCGAATTGCGACACAGCAGAGATTCACCCAAGCAATTGCAATGGCAGAAGAGAATTCTCTTGATTTGATGCGTCAAGCAATTAAAGACGCATCGCGCCCCTGGGCTGTCGGAATACTAAGCGCATTCACGCATATACTCAAACAGAAGCAAAAATCTGCCTTAGATCTCTGTTGGCGACTAATAGCGACATCTGCAGAGATAGTTGTTCAATCGTGGCTAGTTCAAACGAGTGAAAAAATCCAGCGTTTTGAACGGTGTTTAATCGATACAATTCCGAAATCTCTCTCAGAAGTTGAATCACAATTAGTGGCGACATTCTGTAAACGAAACAATTGGGCCAATCTTCACGCTATCGTTATATCTTCGAACACAAATCCACAACTCGCGATAGCTGAACAACTGCACTTTCAGAAAGCATCAGACAACGGGTTTCGCGAGCTGTCCAGGCGACTGGGAAATCGTGTCTTTGTCAGGGCCGCAATGCAGACAGAATTAGTACCAGCACTGTTTAATCAAGTCGTCATCGACTGCATTGAGGACATTCAGCTGCTTGATATGTTTGATATATACGATTTTGAGTGGAGGCGAGTTCTAAGAGGAATAATAAACCTAGCCCCAAAACATGTTGATCAATCGACCGTGTTGGATAATGCGATTGAAGCTTATTGGCCCTTGCATGTGGAAGGAACTCTGATTGATATCGATTTACTTGGCTCACTCAGTGGGACGAAGTATGCGAACCTTGTCTACACAAATAATCGGCAGGAGATTTGGGATTCCTTGCCTGCGAATGTCTGCGGGGAATTTTTAAAAGTGACTGCTCGAGCATGGATTGACCGTGCACTTCACGATATCGCTTCCCTGGCTAGACCGGAACCTGTCTTAGTTAGTGAGATTCTATCGAACAACAATCGCCAACAGCTACTTCCAGTTTCTGGTGCAGATTCCGTCGTTTTCGCTTTGAGTGCATTTCGTGTTTTTCCCGAACTCACACAATCCGATTTCGATGACTGGCGTGTTCGTCTACTTACGGCCCAACGCAATTTGCCAACAACGACGGCCCGACAGATTGGTGCACTTTTGTCAAAGAATGGTTGGAGGAACTGCGCAGATGGTTTGCTTTCAGACTACTCCGCATACAGCCGACAAGATTTGCATCCCGCCCTCTGCGAGTGTTCCAATCTCTTTGGATGGCTTACTCGATTTAGATACGGGTTTTCACGAGAGTCCCCGTCAATTGACCAATGGTGGGAAGAAATAGAAAACGTGTTGCTTTATCTTTATCCCGAGGGACCGAGAGACAAACATCTATGGGAACGATCTGGCGGACATGTTGGCGATCTTCGAGTACATACCACAGGTCGCGAGCAATGGAGCAAGTTAATTACCGACCTGAAGAAAGGAAAAGATTTCGGCGAGGCGTCGCTAAACACTTTGCTAAGCGTATGTTTAAGTGATTACGGTTCCAATTCAGACATTACATTGCTTGTCGCGAATTGCCCTTTTAAGCTGCGAATTTCAAGAGATGACTCCTTCGTCGACTAACCGATTGCGGATTAGTTCGATGGGAGTTCCTTCGTTTCGAAAGTACTGTCGAGTCGATGGCGAATTCGGCTCTCGTAGCATTCCACCAGCGCGGTGAAGCGCTACAACTTCCCATGATGAGTTAAACACAGGCGACCCTGACGACCCATTCATCGTATCGGTCAAATACTGAACACAGGTTCGGTCAGCGAACTGAACAAGATTGTTATAAATTGCAATCTGTTTAGGTTGGCCGCCTGGATGCTGAATTATATTAACGTGCTGATCCTTTTCAGCCGGCGCTTTAGCGAACATCAGCTGCCCCCAATTTGCATTCGCGTCACCAACAACTCGTACCGCAGTCCAATCATCCTCTTTGGATGTAATGAATAGATCGTCGGGAGAAAACTTGAACGTCGCAACCGTTCCATCCCTGCCTTCGCGCGTGATTTGATAGTTGAAAAGTGCTTCCGCTGACGCGGCGGTCGATTCGCAATCCAATACATGATTATTTGTCAGGAAAACGTTTCGCTCGATTAGAAAGCCTGATCCGCTTCCAACTCCCGGAATTTGGACTTTTGCGACACTTCGGGAAGCGTCGATTCCATTTTCGAGAAAGCTTATTGGGAGCAAAGTCGATTGCTTCCCAATAATTTTTTCAAGAACGGTCCCGGTGGTGCTCCCCTTCCAGCTTTCCGGAGGAATTGCAAATGGCGCGATGGTTGATAATGGGGCAAGGATAACCGGTTCTACGTTTGCCCAGTCGAGATTAGGGAAGTCTTGCTTGACTTGCTGAAATACAGCGAGGAACGTCGTATGTTTCCCAGCTTCCGCTAGAAGCTTGAACCACATGGTTTTGGGTGGGCCGCTGAAATCCAGGTAATCAGTTGGAATGGAAAGGCTATTCATCAGGACGCGAGCTCGATCGCTGTCTGGATAGTAGTCGCACATTAGCTGTAGCAGTTGTGGGGGAACTTTTGTAGCCATTCACTCTCTCGCGCATCTCACGTGTTCTGAGTAGTTATCAGGGGTTCGGAGATCAGTTTAGCAAAAATGCATTTCTCCATCAGGGTTTTCGCGTTTTTCCAAATACTCCATGGGAAACAACATCGAGTCTGCGAATTCGCCCTTCCCCTCGCAACGAATGCTTCTCTAATGGGACTGCAAAGTTGTCGCGTACATTTGTCTCTAGATTTGGCGAACGTGGCAAGGGATAACAGTGCACAACATCAAAGCACGTCCGGAAGTTGGAGCATAAATCGTACGGCTCGTTGAAACGCTAGACACAGTTGGATGAGTGTCCCTGGGTTTCACCACAAACTCTGATTTGAGTGGCCATTCCCAGGCTAGCGAAAGATAGCGGGATTGCCTTTCATTGAATCAGCAGGCAATTTACCGAGCAAGTTGTAAGGAACACTTACAAGTTCGACCCACGGGGGAAACCGGTGGCCTCTGTGCGTTTGTATTCAAAGCATGATAAGGCGATTGTCTATCCGAGAAATGCAGTTCATAGATCCGGAAGGCTTACCAAGAGCAAGTGTACTTTGCATAGGCAGTTGGAATATGACTACTCACGAACAACAGCGATCGCTATCACGTCAGCTCTTGAGAGCTCGACTTGCCGCTGAACTCTCTCAAAACCAAGTAGCGACGGCCCTACAACTCTCGGTAAAGGAAGTCGCTGCGTTGGAATCCGGTGAGCGTCTAGTCAGCACCCTTGAACTTTCCAAACTCGCCAAGTTGTTCCGGCAACCAATCAGGTCATTCGTTTTCGATGAGAATCTCGGGGAGCCGTCCGGCCGAATGCCGGATTCCGATTCGGCCCTTCAGCAAATGCTGGATGAGCTTGCGACTCGAGAGCCGAACGCCATCAGCGACGACGAGCGATCTGCCGCGTTGCAATTGGCGCTGTACGCGTTTAAATCGGAAGAAATCTCGGCAGGCAAACTGAGAGATGTCGGTGCGTTGCTCGGCATATCAGCAGAAGAGTTGTTAAAGCTACGTCCAAATGACGAGTAACGACGTTTGTTTGATTTACTTATACTCCGTGTATTTACCGAGAAAGGTCAAACCTGAGGGAATAACTGAGGGGAAACCGTACCTACCAACTTTCCAGCATTAACTCCCGATTTACGGCGAACAGACAATCTAGAATTAGCCAAGTTGGCACTAGCCGCTAGGTCTATGGTGTCGATTCCGATTGCCGCACGATCTGAACGAAATAGAAGGCAACAACCAACCACGCCCGTATAGTAGGTGCCGCCGCGAGTGCGTGATTCGCGGCTGTTCTCCGATCATCCGATACAACACTCCCACCGATGGCTGATTCATTCAGCCAATCCACAATTCAATTAGCCCTTCCCCGGCTAGCGAAAGATAAGGGGACCCCCTCGATTTCCAGAAACGCACTCCAAACGCGAGCGTATTTCGCTCAGGCAATCCTGCCTGGGCGCAATGCGTTACGTAACATGGAGATGCGTTATGAAAACCTGGAAAACCTGGTGGTGTGACTTACCAATCGTCGGCAGCAAGGACGAACTCGAGTTCTTGCTGGCACTCATCCAGCATGCTGTTTCGATTTTCCTGATCTACTGCACGATCTGGGGAATCGCAGTGTACTTGTTGCTACTTTAGGTTGTCAGGCTTCCCTTCGGGGAAGCCATTTTGAAATTCGATCGTCCTCACGCTCAACCGACATAACTCTGCTTTTCCCGGCAGGCTAAACATAAGGGAAACCCTTCGTTTTTGAACCGCAATCAGCCACCTAAGCAGCCACCATTCGACACGCCCGCCAATTCCGGCGGGTGTGCAGAGTTTTTATATTTCGCGGTTCTCGAGTCCATTGATCAAGCCGGATAGCATGCGAGAGATATCTTCAAGTTGGGATTTGAGTTTGACGTGCTTGGGCTCGTCGATCAGACCTCGACGTTTCGCGAGTTCAAGTTGAGGGACGCATTCTTGGACGGAGCCCCGTGCGATGCCGAAAAAGTGTTTGCGCTCGGCTTTGGTGAATCGACCATTGCCTTCGGCAATGTTGGATGAAATCGATAACGCGGCGCGATTGAGTTGATCTACGAGGAAACCATAGCCGCGTAGAAATTGTTCGGTGGCGGTGCAGACTGCGTCAACGAAGTCGACGGACTTTTGGTAGACGAGAAGCTTCTCGAATGCGAAGGCCATGGTTCTCTCGGGCGGTGGAGAAGGGATGGGCTAGAAGTGACAGACTGCTAGATGGGGCGTTGGATTGCAGCAATCGTGTTTGACGACGCTGCGGTTTTAGAAAGTAGTGAGTGGAACGTAGACCGAGTAGAGAGGGAGAAAGAAGATTTTGTAGTTGGATCGGTGTGAGGAGTGCGATGCAAACCTGCTCCGGTCCTGTTTTTCTACTATCTACTTTCTCCCCTCTACTCTCTATTCGCCAAAGGCGAATCGGGGTGACAAGACACCAGTTGAACTTTTCTGGGACGCGGTTCAGGATTGGACGTAAGACTTTGCGATTCGCCAAACCGCTGATTAGGCCGGAGAGCATTTTGGAGATCTCTTCGAGTTGCAATTTGAGCTCAATATGCTTTTCTTCATCGATCAAGCTTCGGCGACGCGCAAGTTCGAGTAGCGGCACGCATTCCTGAACCGACCCGCGTGCGATGATGAAGAAGTTCTTGCGGTCAGCTTTGGTGAAGCGACCGTTTCCTTCGGCAATGTTAGCAGAGACGGATAGAGCGGCACGATTGAGTTGGTCGACAAGAAAACCGTAGCCTCGCGTGAACACTTCGGTGGTGGCACAGACTTGATCGGCGAAGTCAACCGCTTTTTGGTAGACTAGGAGCTTCTCGAATTGGAAAGTCATCTACCGCTCCAGAAGAAGAGAGTAGAAAGTAGAGCAGTCGACCAAGTAGAAAAGAGAAAGTCGATCGGTCCGTTGAGTCAAACGCCTTTGATAAACTCTCGGGCGTGAAAGCTCTACTGCTCTACTTTCTCTTTTCTACTCTCTATTTTCGCCTTAGGCGAAAATCGGGGTGATAGGATTCGAACCTACGACCCTCTGGTCCCAAACCAGATGCGCTAGCCAGACTGCGCTACACCCCGGTCGATGGCCGAGGGGTGAACCCCGCAGCCAATCGATGTGCGAATATTTACCCGACGGCATTTTTGTTTGCTAGGCCATTTCTCCTTTTTTTCTAGTTCCCCTCCTCGTTTTCCGGGTTTTTGAAGTGAGGCGGAGATCGTGGCTGCCCTCCAAATCCCAACGCTTTCCCCGTTGGCTCGCGTTTCGTTGCTCAAAGAAACTTTCGGCGGTAAACTGCTGCTTACGGGAGGTTTCTCCTCTCGGTTCCCCTACTCGGACTTTGTCAAAACAGGTTTTTGCCTTGGACATGCTGCAGAATCTCAGAAAACTTCAACTGACAGAGTCCCAACGCGACGGGATGCGTCGAGCCGGCGAATTCAATGCCCAGCTGATGGATTACGTTCGCCCTTTCGTCAAACCAGGTATTTCTACCGAGGAAATCGATCGCCTCGTCCACGAATACACGATCCGGAACAAACATCAGCCTGCTACCCTCGGTTACTTGGGGTATACCAAGTCGTGCTGCACCAGTGTGAACGACGTCATTTGCCACGGTATCCCGGACAGCTACGTCTTGAAAGAGGGTGATATCGTCAATGTCGATATCACCTCGATCGTCGATGGTTGGCATGGCGATCAGTCGGAAACGTTTTTGGTCGGGACGGTCTCCGATGAAGCCCGCGCTGTCACCCAATGCGCTTTCGACGCCATGCACCGTGCCATCGCCGCTTTGGAACCAGGATGCACCGTAAGTGTCATCGGCGACAATGTCGTTGCTGAAGCGACCGAGCGAGGGTTTTCCGTGGTTCGTGAATATGTCGGCCACGGGTTGGGCAAGCGGTTCCACCAATACCCGAACATTCCTCACGTTCCCGATCGCAAGAGCCGCCAAGAACGCTTGCTCCCCGGTATGTGCTTCACGGTCGAACCGATGATCAACGTTGGCACGCGCTTTACCAAACTCGACACTACCGACAACTGGACGGTGCGAACCAAAGATGGAAAGCTTTCCGCCCAATTCGAACACACTGTCTTGATGCGAGAAGATGGCCCAGAGATCTTGACGCAGTGCCCAGCCGGACCGAAACGCGGCCATCGCTTCTAATCGCCTTTCACAACGAAATCGACTTACCACATGCTCCGAAGACGTTGGAAATGGACCATTGCTATCGGATCGATAGGATTGCTCCTCGTCCTGGCCGCGCCCAGCTTTTTCGGTAGCAAATGGGTGTACGAACCGCTCATTCGCTCCTTCGCCCAAGACCGGCTGCAACTCCAGGTTGGACAGGTCAAGCTCGGTTGGTTTCGCCCCATCGAAATCACCGACGTCGTCGTCTCCGACTTGGATACCGCACCGGATCCCCTTCTTCCTCCCACTCTGTCCACGGCGACCACCGTCGCGTCCGCAAACAGACCACTTCTTACGATTGAGTCGATTCGCGCCGATCGAGGGCTACTCGGCTTCCTCCTCGGAGGGCGGAAACTAGGGCGTATTGAGATCGTCGCGCCTCGCATGGATATTTCGTTGTTAGAAAATGGGTCCAATCTCGAACGCTTGATTCAGTCGTTGCAACGCTCCCAACAAGATGATGCACCGAATTCCTCAAAGGCTCTAGGGTCTCGCCCCAAGTTCGATTTGCAAATCGCCATCCGTTCGGCCAGTGTTCATGTCGAACGCGCTGGAGTCGAAGGTCCCTTGGTCGTCATCCCTCCGTTCGATGTAACCGCCGACTATTTAGGGGCCGCGGATGACCCGCGTCTGATCGTGGAGCCAACAACGTTGCTTCATGAGGTGGAGCTCACGCAAGAACTCGTCCGTCTCGGGCTGGGCAAGGCGGTCCCGCTGTTGGCGAAGTCGGCTTGGTTCGACGGCCGTGTTACCTTGTCGAGCGAGAAGTTCGAAATACCCCTTGAGCATCCTGTCGACTCGCTGGGCAAGGCACGTATCGTGCTTCATCAAGTGCGAACGGGGCCCTCAGAACCGATGATGATTGATGCAATTGAGTTGCTGGCCCGACTTCGTAACAAACCGGCGGCTTTGGAGCTTGTGTTTGTCGATGGTTCGGAAATCGAAGTCGCCATCCAAGATCGTCGGGTCTTTCACAGTGGTTTAGAGGCTGGATTGCCCAAGGTCGATGAGAGATTGCAATTCTCGTCTTCCGGCTCTGTCGGGATCGAGGATCGTTCGCTCGACATGACGCTGTTGGTTCCAGTACCTGTCGAGCAAATCGCGATGAGGGAGAAGGTGAAGGAGCTTGGCGTCCCGCGGCTTCGCGTTCCGGTGGGTGGTGCCTTGGACCAGCCTCAAGTCGATTGGAATTTGATGCGTAAGGACTCGGGATTGGTGCTTGCTATGATGGCCGGGCAGTTGGAGGGGGACGCCCCGATCCTCAGCAATATCGTCGGTTCCCTCGGAAACGTCGCAGAGGGGCAGGCGGATGAAGCGATAGCGGCTGCTGCCGAATTGTTGAAATCGATTCGCGATCGGCGCAAGCAGACATCGGGGGACGCGAAGAAGCCTGATGAACCAGCGACTACCACGGAGGAGCCTGCATCGAAGCGACCGCTGCTAGATGCCCTCCGAAAGGCCGTTCGGCCTCGTTAAGCAAACATAGAGGGTCGTTCGGGGCTAGTCCGCGAGCAGCGATCGGGCCGTGGATCGGATCTGCTGAATCCATAACCGCGCCCGGGAAGCTTGATCGCCGTTTCCCTTTTTCATGTGTTCTCGTTCGATCGATTCCAGGTCCCGAGCGCCTCTCAGGAGATGCTCTACGGCGTGCCACTGCGCGTCTGGAATGTCAGAGATCGATCTGCTCGATGGCGTTTGCGGTTGGGTTGGGACACCCTCACGCGGCATAAAGGCTTTCTTGATCTCTTGAAAGACAGGATCGTTATCTAGGTCGACTGGAGGAGTCGTAGGTGAGAGCGAAGGACTGGGCTGTGAGGAGCTGGGCTGCGTGGGGGCAGATGGTGGATCTTGGACGAAAAGAAAGGAGCTGATCCCCAGCATGCTACCTAGGGTAACGGTGCTTTGGAAAAAGAAACGGTATGGCGATTGGTGCATCAGTTTGTTTTTGGAGATGAGGGGCAAGGGAACGCGGCGCGCGGGAAGATTCTTCCGACAGGGGCTTACCCTGCAACCGCGAAACGTTGGACTAGCAGGATCGGGATGTAGGCCTAGATTGTAAAGGGTAGGGGTGGTAGGGATTGTTCGGAAGCCGGCAAAAAGGCTTTGGCGAAGCCGGTCGAGCTTCCGATATCAGACTTTTGGTGGGTCTATGGAGTAGACCCGTGAGCCTACGAAGAGTCTTCGTGGCATTCCATGGATGGAGGACCCAGTTGTTCAAGGAACCATCCATGCGCCTTTTACGTTTCGCCATTGCCATCGCCCCACTTCTGCTCTCTTCGGCTGTCTACGGACAGCAAAAAGAGCCTTTAACCGGCGGATCGCCCTCTGATAAGAAGTTAGTTCCGGGATGGGCTCGATTCGAACCCAACCCTGCACATCAATACATCGTCGCAAGGGCTCGCGAGCAAGAAGCCCACCGGGTCGCGGTGGCTCGATACTACGAGTCGATCGGGTACGACTATGCACACCCCGTGCTGAGTTCATCGCAAGGGATGGTGCCTGCTTCCCTTCAATTCCCGCGTCGCAATTACGTCGGACCGACGTTTTACGCTTCCTACCATGGAGTTCCGGTTTACAGCACGATTCCCTTCGGATCCCCTTGGTGGTCGGAGTGAAGGCGGGAGAAGATAGGCTGTGGCATGCCCAGCCGTGCAATCCATTCGCATAACGCAGGCGAAGGAAGGGTGAGAAGTTTGGCTGGACCACGACAAGGGCTGGCCAGGATTCTCGCCCTTTCTTCTTTTCATCTTCTTTTCACTCGATCCTGGAATGGATCCTTTCGAGTTGGATGTGACGAGATACCGCTCGGTGGATATACTCCTGAGCAAGGCCGCGGGCAGGTAGGTTCTGACCGTCTGCATCGCGGCAAGGCCCCGCACTCTTTGGTTGCCTCATGATTCAAATTCAATTCAACGGCGAGCCTCAATCGATCGATCCGGATACGACCCTTTTGCAGCTTCTGGAGCGATTTGGCGTGGAGAGTCGGTTTTGTGCCGTCGAGATTAACTTGGACATTCTCCCTAAATCGGATTACGAAACCTACTGCCTGCGGGATGGAGATCGTATCGAGGTCGTCACTTTGGTAGGAGGTGGTTGAAATGTCCGATTCCGTTCCTCGCACGGATCCGCCCGCGACTCCATCCTCCAATGCTTCCAGAGAGAGCGCATCCGGAAGCAGTTCCTCCTCGGATAGTACAGCGATCCAGCGCTCGCTCGCGGATACAGGCTTTCAGGTTGGCAAGCACACGCTCGCCAGTCGGCTGATTGTTGGGACAGGGAAATACGATACCAACGCGCTCATGCGCGACTCATTGCTGGCCAGTGGCAGCGATTGTGTCACGGTCGCAGTTCGCCGCGAAAAGCTTTATGATCGAGAAGGCAAGAATCTGCTCGACTACATCGATTGGACGCGATTCACATTGCTCCCGAACACCGCGGGTTGTTTCAATGCAACCGACGCGGTCCGGGTAGCCCGACTTGGCCGAGAGATTCTCAGTTCGCTTGGAAACCCTGGTGCTGACTGGGTCAAGCTCGAAGTGCTCGGGGATACCAAAACGTTGCTCCCCGACCCTATTGCCACGTTGGAGGCTTGCAAGCGACTGGTGGACGAAGGGTTTCAAGTCCTCTGTTACACGAGCGACGATCCGATCATGGCCGTCCGGTTGAAGGCTGCGGGAGCCACGAGCGTGATGCCCGCAGGTTCTCCCATCGGTTCCGGGCAAGGGATATTGAATCCGAATAATTTGAAGATCATTCTCGAATATCTCAAAGGGGACGATCCAGACTATCCCGTCATTGTGGATGCGGGCGTTGGCACGGCGAGCGACGTTGCGACTGCATTTGAGCTTGGGGCCGACGGGGTGTTGCTCAATACCGCAATCGCTCACGCGAGGGACCCGATCTCGATGGCTGCTGCGATGAAGCATGCGGCCATAGCAGGGCGACTTGCTTTCCTCTCCGGCCGAATTCCGAAGCGACTGTATGCAACAGCGAGCAGTCCTGAAGAGGGGGTAATCACCTCGAGGCCTTGGTAGTACGGCTCAGGAAATCGTGTTTTCGTGGGCGCACAGTTTTTCTCCGATGAAAAGTTTTCTCGGATGACGGATCCGGGGGGCAAGCAGGCCTCCCTGAAGCTATCGATGGAAAGGAAATCGCAAAGTGACTGAACGCAGTTTCGATGTCGTGGTGATTGGAACCGGGCCTGGGGGTGAAGGTGCAGCCATGCAGGCCGCTAAAGGTGGCAAGCGAGTGGCGGTCGTCGAGGCCTACGATCGAATTGGGGGAGGATGCACGCATTGGGGAACTATCCCCAGCAAGGCGCTTCGGTTCTCCATTTACAGCGTCATGGAAGCGATGAACAATCCGATCGTAAAAGAGCTCGGTGTTCATCTGAATCCGACTTTTGCCCAGCTACGTGCCAGCAGCAAATCGATTATTTCCAAACAAGTCTCGATGCGACAGACGTTTTACGAGCGGAACAATGTGCCGGTCTTTTACGGCAAAGCTCGGTTTTTGGATGCCAATACTATTGAAGTCGACGCGGATACTCGGCTTCGAGGCGATTACGTAGTGATCGCGACTGGTTCCCGCCCCTATCGCCCGTTGGGAGTCGATTTCTCCCACCCACGAATATTCGATAGCGATACGATTCTCGATCTCGCGTTCAAGCCGCAGTCGATCACAATCTATGGTGCAGGCGTGATTGGGTGCGAGTATGCGTCAATGTTTAGGAACTTGGGCATCAAGGTGAATTTAGTCAATACTCGCGCCAAGCTGCTTGAGTTTCTCGATGATGAAATCATCGATGCTTTGAGTTACCAGATGAGAGACTCGGGTGTCGTGATTCGGCACAACGAAACCTTCTCCAAGATTGAGCCTCGCGACGATGGAGTTGTTTTGTCGCTTGAAAGTGGCAAGCAGGTCAAAACGGACATCCTTCTTTGGGCCAACGGCAGGACCGGTAATATCGATGGTCTTCAATTGGAGGCAATCGGAGTTCAGGGAAACTCACGGGGAGTGATTCCGGTCGATGAGAACTTCCGAACCACGTGTGAAAACGTGTACGCCGTAGGGGATGTTATCGGATACCCGTCGTTAGCGAGCGCTGCGTACATGCAGGGCAGGTCAGCCGCCCAGCATATTGAGGGGACGGTTAGTCACGTCAAGCTTTCCGATATCCCAACCGGGATCTACACCAGTCCGGAAATCAGTTCCATCGGACGAACCGAGCGAGAATTGACGGAAGCCAAGGTTCCGTACGAGGTGGGGCATTCCCAATTCAAGAGCTTAGCGAGAGCCCAGATTACGGGACGTGCGATCGGGATGCTCAAGCTCCTGTTTCATCGCGAGACATTGGAAATATTAGGGGTTCATTGTTTTGGGCCTAACGCGTCCGAGATCATTCACATCGGTCAGGCGATTATGAAGCAGCCGGCTCCCCTGAATACACTCGAGTACTTTATCAATACAACATTCAACTATCCGACCATGGCGGAGGCGTATCGGGTCGCGGCGCTGAATGGGTACAACCGATTGTTCTGATCGTCGACTAGTAGCGTTTTGGTTCGCTGGAGGGAGAGGTGTTGTTGCCGGGGGCTCCAGCGTTTCCAGCGATCACGCTTGGGCTATTGGGGTTCGGTGTCCCTTGTGCGATACGAACGTTAAGAGCGCTGATCCGCTGGTAGAGATCAGGTTGACTGGCGTTGATGGCCAAACTTTGTTGGTAGTTTTGAACCGCTTGCATTAGTTCGCCGGAGTTTTCGCGGAGCTTCCCCTTGGCCGCCCACGCATTGGGGTTCCGTGGGTCCATCGCAAGGGCTTCATCCAGGTATTGTTCGGCTACTTTGGATTGGTTGAATTCTTGGTGCAACCGAGCCAATTCCACACGTGCATCCGAAAGAGTTGGGCTTCGCTGCGTCCAGTTCTTTAAGAGAGCGAATGCTCGGTCCGATCGCCCGGTATCGACCAGGAGCACTGCTAGTCCGCGATGGCAATCGACGTGGTTGGGGGAGAGGTCTAGGCACTGGTTGTAGAGCGCTTCGGCGGTTTCCATCATCTTGGCATCTTTCGCATTCGCTCCGAGGCGGTGGTAGGTCGATGCGAGGTTGTAATGGACGTCGGGGTTTGCGGGGTCTACTTGTTTGGCTTGCTGGAAGACTTGGAGAGCCTCCGCATACCTGCCTTGTTGAAAGAGGGAGACCCCGGTGCCATTAGGGCCCATGCTCGATCGGCAGCCGACGCTTCCCATCAACAAAGCCCACACAAGAACGGTTGTAGAAAGGTGAATGGCTTTGAATATCAAGATAACACCGTCACTCTGGGGGTTATAACGCGGGAACGGGGCTTGCTGTTTGGAGCATGTTGTGGAGCGGATGGCTCCGTCCGGGATGGGGGAATCTCCCATTTCCACTTGTTCAAAGGCGTGGATAACAAATAGAATTCGGGAAAGCAAGACAAACTGGGTAGGCGGTTTGAAGCGGTTGGGTAACCCTTGCGATGCGGTGAAAGATTGCTCCACTTTCGGGCTGGGTATTGGAACTTGAGTGGTTTCACTCAATTTGCTTGCAATCCAATAAGGGTTTCAGGTTGAAAACGCTGATAACCGAAGTGCGAGATATTGCTCGCGCCGGTCCCCTCCGAACGTCCCACTGCACTGTGGACTCGCCAAGCCGCTCCAAATCTGTCTTGTGCGAAGCATAGCTTCTCCTGTTTTGAAGGCGAAGTTTACATAAATGTCCAGTTGGGAGCCGGAAACATCCCATTCCATCATCCGTGGAGATAGATCAATGCGTTCCTTGGCCGCAGCGACAGCGATTGTCGCTTTGTGGGTTAGCCCCACGTTCGCGACGCAGTTATCGAGTATGTTCGCGTCCCATTCTCATGATTTCGGTACCGTCGCGAGAGCTGCGAAGACCGAGCATCGCTTTTACTTTGAGAACCCGTTTTCGCAAACTTTGCATGTCCAAAGCGTGAGGACATCGTGTGGTTGCACCACCCCAATTGTCGAGACGCACGAAGTCCCACCGAAGGGGCGCGGCAGTATTTTGGCGAAGTTCAACACGGGCACGCACACAGGCCAGCGGGCAGCGACCCTCACTGTGACATTCACGAAGCCGGTTTATGGTGAAGTCCAGCTCCATGTGAAGGGTTACATTCGCACCGACGTGGTCTTCAATCCAGGGGAGGCCTCGTTCGGAACCGTCGATCAAGGGGCGTCGAAGTCTGTCGATGTGGCTTTGGAGTACGCAGGCCGAGCCGATTGGCAAATCAGGGGAGTCAGCTCGAGCGAAGGGTTTCTCACTGCGACTGCCACCGAAGTTTCGCGTGGATCGGGGCGTGTGCGATATAACCTTTCGCTCCAGTTGAGCGAGAACGCCCCGTCGGGTCCGTTGCAAAGCGAGATTGTGGTCCTCACCAATGATCGCAATTTGACGCGTGTTCCGCTCCGGGTGGTCGCCAACGTGGTTGCGGGCCTTTCTGCTTCTCCTTCTTCCATTGCATTGGGGGATGTTCTACCAGACGAGTCGATGAAACAGCTGGTATTGCTCAAGGGGAACAAGGACTTTCTCGTGAAAAGCGTTTCGAGCGACGTTTTCGATGTCGAAGCGTCTCTCGGAGACGAGCCAAAGTCGCTCCAACCTCTGCAGTTGGTTTTGAAACCGAAAGCAACGGACTTTGGGAAAGAGATCAAGGGATCGATTCGCTTTGAGACTGACCTCGAGGATAAGCCCGAGATCGAGATCGTCGCGGTTTATCGTCTGAAAGCACCAGCGGCGGTCGAAATCGTTGGCAAATAGTCGATCTGGCGCAACTTCTGAGTCGTCGAAACTCAAGCCCAGCGGCATAAAGTAAGAGAAAAGCCCGGCCGATTTGGCCGGGCTTTTCGTTTTGCTGCGATCGGTCTTGAGCGAGTCGGTTCGCTAGCCTTACTTCGCTTCGCCACATCAACCTTGCCTTGCTCTCGCAAATCGTGTTGTGGTAAGGTGGGCGATGGAAGCCCAAGGAGAGTAGGTGATGGGTCTCATCGCTCGGTCTCCGTGGGTTGGTTCATTCCCAACCGACCAAGGAAGGTCAGATGTACAAGTTGCTTCTTTGCTGGCGTTATTTGCGAACCCGTTGGATTGCGCTCGCCTCGATTGTCTCGGTGACATTGGGAGTGGCGACGCTGATTGTCGTCAATAGCGTCATGGATGGTTTCACATCGCAGATGCAGGATCGGATGCACGGCATTCTGAGCGATCTCGTCGTCGAGACTCGATCGACAGCAGGACTGAGTCAGCCCGATTGGTACATCAAACGCATTCATGAACGATTAGGGGATTCGTTATCCGGAGTCACCACGGTCGTCACCTTACCTGCCATGATGACCTTCACTGTCAACGGGCAATCGCATACCCAGCAGATCAACTTGATCGGTATCGATGAATCGAGTTATGCAGACGTTAGCGATTTCAGCAAGTACCTTCTGCACCCTTCCAATCAGAAGCAACTAGATTTTCGATTGCAGGAAAGTGGTTATGACCCTGCTCGTGACGCGCTTCAACCGGCTGGTTGGGAGCACCGTCGCTACGTCGAAGCGTTGAAGAAAGAGAATGCAAAGCAGCAGCGGTTATTCCGAGAAGAAATGGACCGGTACCAACAGCTTCAGAAGCAAATTCGCGAAAGTCAGTTAGCGAAGGATACTCCGGATGTTCTCGAAAAGGAATCGGCCAGCGCGGGAGCTGCTGAGACGGTTGTCGAAGGTACGGGAGAAGAGGTCGATTCACGTCTCACTAGTCCTAGCCAGAACAAAGCTTCGCTCGATCTATTGAATCAAAATCCGTCCATTTCTTCGGCGCCGACACAAGGTTATGCGTTTGACGGAGAGAAAGAGCAGCATACAGGAATCGTGCTTGGAATCGGTTTGGGAAGCATTCGGGGCCGCGACCAGGACGGGAAGGTCAAGGATCACTTCTATTTGCGACCAGGTGATGACGTAAGTGTTGCATTTCCCAATGCAGGTACACCTCCTCGCGCGATCGACCAATCCTTTACCATCGTGGATTTCTACGAGAGCAAGATGAGCGAGTACGATGCAACCTTTGCATTCGTTCCCATTCAGGCGTTGCAGAAGGCTCGTGGGATGATCGACCCACAAACCGGTATGGGAGCTGTTACGTCGATCCAAATCAAACTGAAGCCGAACGTCGATCTGGCAATGGCTCGAGATGCCTTGAGGGCTGAGTTTCCACCGGAGTCGATGGTGTCGGTGAATTCCTGGAAAGATACCCAAGGTCCTTTGTTGGCTGCAGTGGCCATGGAGACCACCATCCTGAACATCCTTTTGTTCATGATTATTGCGGTAGCAGGTTTCGGCATTCTCGCGACATTCTTCATGATCGTTGTGGAGAAGACTCGCGACATTGGAGTCCTCAAATCGCTCGGGGCACCTGGGACTGGAATCGCAGCCATTTTCCTCGGCTACGGTGTATTGCTCGGAAGCGTCGGTGCAGGAGTTGGTTTGGCTGTTGGCCTGGTGTTCGTTTGGAAAATCAATGAAATAGCGAGAGTTGTGGAATTCGTTACCGGCCGAGAAGTCTTTGATCCGACCGTGTATTACTTTGATAAGATTCCGACGATCGTCCATCCCACCATGCTGGTATGGGTCAGTATCGGCTCGGTGTTGATCGCGGTTCTAGCAAGTGTTCTTCCATCCATTCGTGCAGCGCGCATGCACCCAGTTGAGGCATTGCGATATGAATAGTGTTGTCCCCACCTCGACCGCTAACAAATCCAAGTCGATCGAGCAAAGCCGCTACCGTGTGGTTCGCGTTGAGTCGGAGGAAAATTCTCGTCTCGACCCTTCGTCCCAACGTGTGATCTTGCAAGCGACTCAGGTCACCAAGGCCTATATACGCCATAACATGCGCGTCGATGTTTTGAAGGGAGTCGATTTCCAAGCCGAAGAAGGAAAGATGACTGCTATCGTCGGACAAAGCGGGTCTGGCAAGAGTACGCTTCTCCATCTGCTCGGGACATTGGATCGACCCGATAGCGGAGAGATCTTCTTCGATCAAAATCGAATTGATAATGTCCCCAACCGTCAGCGCGACCAATTTCGAAATAGCAAGCTTGGAATGATCTTCCAATTCTATCACTTGCTACCCGAGCTGACGTTGCTGGAAAATATTCTCGCTCCGGCGTTGATTGGCCAAGGTATATGGGGTTATTGGTCCAAGCGACGAGAGATCGTCGCGCGTGCCAAGGATTTGGCGAAAACGGTTGGCCTGGATCATCGCTTGCACCATAAGCCGAATCAGCTTTCGGGTGGGGAGATGCAACGCACGGCCATAGCCCGGGCATTGATTGCGTCGCCAGCTTTATTGCTGGCGGATGAACCAACGGGAAATTTGGATCAGGAAACAGGCACCTCGATTCTCAATATTCTCCGCAACCTGAATCAGCAGCAAGGACTCACGATTGTGATGGTCACCCATGACGAATCGATCGCAGCCCAATGCGATGCGCTCGTGCGTCTCAAAGGTGGCCGGGTCGAGAAACTAAAATAGCCATCCTCAGCGCGATGGGATTCACCGTTGGACCGAACTGATGAAAACGGCGCGAGGCATTCCTTACCAGACTCGCTTCGCCCATTACTAACATGTCACTTCGGTGCTCAGCGTTGGCAAGCAGTCGAACCAAATCATCGCGGAATGAGTGGGCTGCCCCTCTTTCAGTTAATCACTGACGGAGGGACCTATGCCCTCCGGGCCTGGCCAAAGACATCGCTTACCATTCAAAAAATTGGATGGTGGGCCGACGCGTGTGAAAGGTTTCCAAAAGCGGGCTATGAAGAGGATTCGCCGATTCCGCGGCCTCTCCGATGGCACGAGCTAGTTACTAGGCTCGATAGCTGGCTACCGTCCACTCTGGTCCAATCTGCGGATTGGTATTGGACTCTTTCCACCTGGGTTCCGGGTGTTCCGTTATCCATCTCTGCATTGACGAACGGACTGCGTGGGCGGCTCATGGGGTTTCTTGCCGATTTGCATCGACTTTGCCGAACTATTGCATGCACCGAAGAGCCCTCCCGGGGGATTCGAGAACGGTGGGAAGCATTGCAAAACGATGAGTGGAGCGTGCCAACGCGGGGTGTCGACGAAGCCGACATTGCTCGATACGCATCGTTTGTCCGCATGGTAAATCGCGATGCAAACGAGTGGAAGAAATTTCTGTTCGCATGGACACAGCGCCCCGTACGTCAGCACTGGATTGTCCGCGATCTCTGGAGAGAAAACCTTTTGATTTCAAACGACTCCGCGCGGATTTGGGTTGTGGATCTCGGAGCATCTCGCGTCGAAGCTCCCTTCTTCGATTTGGTCCGGCTGCTCGGAAGTTTACATGTTCATTGGGGCCAATGGCGTGAGGGAGTTCAGGCATACATCGACGCCTCGGAGTGGAAGTTACCCTTGTCGGCGGAGGAGTTGTGGATGTTGCATCGAGTCTCCGTGGCGATTTCTATCAGGCACTGGAGTCGAGTGTTTAGTTTCGAATCAGGGCGAAGCGAGGGGAAGGATACGGCAGGCTGGGAGCGGTTTCGTGAATTGTTGACGATTTGGGAGCTTGCACAACGGTGAGGTGAATGGGCTTCCGGGGGGTGAGGGATTGGGAAAGATTGGTCGATGTTTCTCCATCGTATGGAGCGAATCTTCTTCGATGCATAAAAAAACGCGAAGCCGTGTGGGGCTTCGCGAATCGGGTGTTGCGACGTTCGAAGGACGTGTGTGCGGTCGATATTACTTTTTCAAGTCGCGGATCATTTCCTTTAGTTCGGCGACTTCTTTGCGGAGCTTTTCAATCTCCATCTTGAGTTCTCTGTCGCCGGCAGAAAATGCGAACGCGCGTGCGGCATTCATGCCTTGTACGCCCGGTACTGGCATTTCTTGAAGCGGCGCTCCTTGGAACAGCCAACCGCCGGAAGGCATGTTCAGTTCGATATTCTCTACCACGCGATCGAGGTCTTTGATCTCTGCTGGTTTGACTTCCAGCGTGAGTTTTTCTTCGTCGCGAGCAATAGCGATATGGAGGGCCTTGTTTTCTTTCCCTGCGACTTGCACTGCTTTCATCAACTGGTCGACATCGGTGAGTGCCTTTTCGTCGATCTTCAGCAACAAGTCCCCTTCCTTCACGCCTGCTTTCGCTGCAGGGGAATCAGGAAATACACTTTCGACAACCAGCCCTTCTTGGCCTTCGGGTTTCTCAATTGTGGAGCCGTCTTCTGCCATTTCCGAACGGCAAGCGACTCCGATACGGTATTTTTGATCCGCCATATCGCGCAGAACACGCGCTCGGAGTTGTTTAAGTCTCTGTTGAACACCGCCTTCTCCTGTTACATTCAGTTCGACGACATCGCCGGGTTCACCGCCATGAAGTTCGATGATTTGAACTTCGGCATCTTTGGCCATCTTTTCTGCTGCCTCAGCTTTCTTCGCTGACAATTCTCCCTTCTTGGCAGCTTGCCGAGCTTTCTCTTCGGCGACGGCGACCTCTTTGAGAATCTTGGCCTTCATCTCATCGGCTACACCTGCTTTTTCAAGCGCTTCCGCCACCTTCTTTTGGATATCGGCTTGCTGGTTACCTTCCGCTCGCACGATGAAAGCCGTCGTCTTCTTTTCCTCTTTCGTCTCCTCCTGAGCGTAGGCGAGAGGCATCAGAATACTGCTCGTACCGGAAACGGCGATCACAGGTGCAACCAAATGTTTAAATACAGATCTCATCATTCAATCCTTAAGCAAAAAATAAAAATCCTTAATGAACTCTGCTGATTTATTGTCCGTAGGGCCTCAATCCAACTTGGTGGATTGGAACCACCACTTGACGCCCATCGTTCAGTTGACCTGTCATGTACTCAGGTCTTAAGTCGATCTCGAAGCCTTGCTGCCGCAGTCGTTGATTGGCCTTTTGGACTTCGTAGGCCTGCAATGCAAGTACCAATTGAGGATCGATGTCGTTCGGATCGAAGATAGGGATATCTTGATTGCCAATTTGGACTCTCAGGTCAGTTTCAGGTAACCCCTCATAGGGATTGCCTGGATCCGATACGAGTTGATTGGTAGCAGCGAGCCCGCTAGTGCCAGGGGTGTGCGATTGGATGCTCGGTTTGAACAACGTGGATTGGTTGGTGGCCAATGCGTCTTTGGAGGGCGAATCCTGTGAATTGGAGGAGGGCACCATGCGGCCGCCCCAAAAGGCGGCGAGACCGATCAGTCCGGCGGCGAGGAAAGGTCGCCAGGAATGTTCTCGCTCCTCGGGTCGCTCGTGGAGAACGGGTCGCTCGTGGAGAACGGGTCGCTCGTGGAGAACGGGTCGCTCGTGGAGAACGGGTCGCTCGTGGAGAACGGGTCGCTCGTGGAGAACGGGGCGCTCGTGGAGAACGGGGCGATCGTGGAGAACGGGGCGATCGATTGCGGTCGAAAGGTTTTGGATCGGCAGGTTCGCAAGTGAATTCGAGTTGAAAATCTTGGGCGAAGCAGGTTCGGAAGAGACGGCAGCAATCGGGTTCGCAGGGGGCACGTTGTGAAGCTGCTTCGAGAACTGTTGCTCTTCGAGCATCGCCAGGGCGATCTCTCTCCAATTTTCAGGATTGGAATCGCAATGCTCGAGCAGTTCTCGCCGCTGGCCGGGAGAGCACTCACCGTCCACTAACGCTTGAAGTTGCAAGGGGTCGATCATAGGAAGGAAACCTATTGAGTCTGGTGCTTATCGGTATTGCGAAGTGACTACGAATAATAAGTGGACAGCTTTGCCCTCAAGGCCTTTCGGGCTTTGAGCAAGCGATATTCAACTGTCTTAATTGAAATTCCAAGGTGATCAGCCAGATCCTGGTACCCCCAACCTTCGGTGTATTTGAGGAGTAGGATTTGGCGGTCTGGAGAGGATAGCTTTTGGATAGCGCTGGCGACGACCGAATCACTTTCCAACTTCATCAGCCACTCTCCCGGGCAGGGAGAGTCCGATAATTCGGAACCTTTTCCCGCGTCGGCCGCACCCACCAGCAGTTTTTTTCGCCTGCCGTTGGATCGGTGATGATTGATGACTTTTCGCAAGGCAATGCGATAGAGCCAAGGTGCAATCTTTGCGGGATCCTCAGGTCGGCTGCGTTGTGTGATGGCCGCAAGTGCGACTTCCTGCAAAACGTCTTCTGCCGCCTGGTGGTCCGCTAACCGGGAATGGATGACGGTGGACAACCAGCGACGATGTCTATCGATCGCATTGCCCCAATCGATCTGCTCCGATTTTTCTTCCATGGGTAATCTCATTGCCAGCGCGCTCATGATGCGAAAAGAGTCGCTAGCAAGCCGTCTTTCCCCTGACGGAATGGGGGAATTAGGGGTGATTTTTGAAGATTTTGTGGGTCATCCGTGGACATAGCCGCGCGGAGGAAGCTGTTTGACTCCACCTTTCTCTTTCGACCACAGTCCGGTCCTGCCCACAATTTCCCCGATGCGTGTGAGAGGCACTCCGCCGATTACGGCCGGCAACCGATCGACTTTTTCCTTGGGAATCGCGAGCAAGAGCTCGAAATCTTCCCCGTCCCCTAACGCGTGGTCGAGGGGGGAGCGACCCGTGGATTCTGCCAATCGCCGCGCCGCATCGCTGATCGGGATCCTGCTTAAGTCCACTTCGGCACCGCATCGGCTCGCCACGGTCATATTGAGAAGGTCGATCCCCAAGCCATCGCTGATATCGGTCGCAGCCGAAACAATATCGAGTTGTGCCAGTTGGTTCGCCAAGCGGAGGCGGGGTTCAAAATCGAGGTGTTTCCCGAGAATGCTTCCTCCGAGCGTGCCGGTGACGACAATGGCATCGCCTGTCTTCGCCCCTGAACGCTTCCATGCCCGATCGGGCGCGACGCTTCCAATGGCAGTCAAGTGGAGAGCCAAGGGCCCGTCCCAGACGTTGGTATCCCCGCCCGCAATGGCGACGGCGTATTCTCTGGCCATTTCGAGAACCCCTTCGAAAACTTCGGCGGCGATATCTCCAGCAGAAGCCCGCGGTAAGCAAAGGGACAAAAATGCGGCCACTGGGGTGGCCCCCATACTGGCAAGGTCGCTCAGACTAACCCCGAGGAGCTTGCGTCCAGCCCTTCGACCGCCGCACTCCGATAGGATAAAATGCGTACCGTCGCAAAGCGAGTCCGTGGTGACGACGCAATCGTCGGCTGAACCGGCCAGAAGCGCGCAGTCATCGCCAATCCCCAGTTTGACCTGCGGGAGCTTCGACGAACGTTGTTTTGCCCAGGCGATAAAGCTATGTTCCATGGTTGAACCGTCAGGATGTTGCGATCGATCGAAACAGCGGGACATGCGCCCGCCCATTGCCAAAGCCTATCGACCTATGAACCGAAGCACTAGACGTTTTCGTACCTGCCTGACTGCAGCTTTTTGTTCGGACGGTGGGAGGCACCGACTCTTGCAATGGGGGGTGTTCCACCTCGCGGCAGGTTGCTTTCTGACCGCACCGGTTTCCTGCTGGGCGCAATCCCCGTCTGATCCACCTGCATCGGTTTCGGCTATTGAGGGGGAATCGTCCGAGGGGCCCTCTGAAACGGAGATCTTGGGTTGGATCGAGAATTTGAGCGACAAAAGTTACGGCAAGAGAGAATGGGCCAGCGACCAACTTTATCGGCACGCGGATGCCGCGTTCCCCATGATCGAGAAATCGCTCAAAAAAGCAGACGGAGAGGCTTTTACTCGGATGCTGGAGATCGTCTGCGATTTGATTCGTTCCAGCCACCCCCCACGTAAATCGCAAGCTACCGCGCTGATCAAACGTCTTGCAAACGAAACGACGGGGAGCCGAGGGTTGCAGGCAGCTCGAGTGCATGAAGCGGTTCGCTTGCAGGTGGGACAAAGCGCGTGGGCGCGCGTTCAGAGATTGTCTCCCGAGATGCGGTTGAGCTTTCCCAGCCGATCCCAATTGCTTCAAGTCAACGATCCGCTCGATATCAATGAAAGTTTCCAGGGAACCGCGGAGGATCTCCAAGACTTGGACCATGTCGACTGGATTCGATTCGCGAGGCTGGAGGGCTCCAAGATTACGCCGGAAATCCTCAAGGCGGTGTTGAGGCTACCTAATTTGAACCATCTTCAAATTGTCGACGCAAAGTTGACTGCGGAGGATTTACTCGCCATTAAGGATGGGCCCGAGCTCAACATTCTGGAGCTTTCTTACGTGCCAGTTGGCGACGAATTGATCCCGCATCTGCGCGAGTTTCCTGTAACGCAAACGCTGTGGATCTTCGGAACGAATATGTCCCTCGATGGGGGCCGTCAAGCGTTGGATCAGCTCAGTGATATCGAATTGTTCGTCTCGCGCGGGGCCTACTTGGGGGTCCTGAGCCAGGCGAATTCGCTCGTTATCGATCGAGTCATTGAAAATTCAGCGGCGGCCCGCGCAGGCCTTCGATATCGCGATCAGATCATGAAGGTCAACGACGTGGAGCTCAAGAGCTTTGACGATCTCAGGCGGGAGCTGCGCAAATTCGCACCGGGAGAGTCAGCTGAGATCGAGTTCAAGCGGCTCGTGCCTTCGGAGCCCAGGCTTCGAGATCCGCTCGACCCTGGCCCCTTTCGCTTGCCTACCGATCTGGACTACAAGCCCGAGATCATGAAGGCTACCGTGACGTTTGGGAAGCAATCGATTTAGGTTGTAGCCAGTATTTTCTTCATGACCGTCGCACCTTCGACACCCGTTAGTTTGGCATCGAGTCCTTGGAACTTGACCGAAAAAGAAGAGTGCTCAATTCCCATGAGGTAGAGCATCGTAGCGTGCAGATCGTGAACATTGGCAATATCCTCGACAGCGGCGTACCCAAGTTCGTCCGTTGCCCCATGCACGATGCCGCCTCGGACGCCCGCTCCAGCGAGCCAAACCGACATGGCCTTGTTGTGATGATCTCGTCCATTTCCTCCTTGTGACATAGGAGTCCGCCCAAATTCCCCGGCCCAAACGATCAAGGTGTCCTCGAACATACCTCGTTGCTTGAGATCCGTGATAAGGGCCATGCAGGCTCGATCGATTTCCTTTGCCTTGAACTCGATTCCCTCTTTGACCCCGCCGTGGTGATCCCAGTCCTTGTGATAGAGCTGGATAAACCGAACGCCCCTTTCTGCCAAGCGACGAGCGAGCAAGCAATTGGATGCGAAAGAGCCATCTCCCGGTTGGCACCCGTAGAGTTCAAGAGTGGCCGCAGACTCGCGATCGGTCTGCATCAACTCGGGAATACTCGTTTGCATCTTGAAAGCCATCTCGTATTGGGCGATGCGCGTCGCAATTTCCGGATCATCAACCGTCAGGGCATATTGTTTGTTCAATTGATTGATGGACTCGATATCGCGTGCTTGGTCCTCCAACCGCATGCCGTGTGGGCTATTGAGGTATAGCACCGCATCCCCTTGGGAACGCAACTGCACCCCTTGAAACTTGGTTGGCAAAAAGCCGCTGCTCCATTGGCGGGCGGCGATGGGTTGGTTTTGGCCCCCTTTTCCAAGAGATGTCAACACGACGAACCCAGGCAAGTTTTCCGATTCGCACCCCAATCCGTACGTGACCCATGCCCCCATGCTCGGCCGTCCCGCGATTTGGGAACCGGTATTCATAAACATGTGCGCGGGGTCATGGTTGATCGCTTCTGTTGTCATCGAGCGGATCAAGCAGATGTCATCGAGAACCGAACCGATATGCGGGAAGAGCGAGCAGATTTCAGTTCCATTCGATCCGAATGTGCTGAAAGGGTGCTGAGGAGCGAAACACTTCAGCGGTTGACCTTGAAGCTGAGCAAGCTGCTGCCCTTTGGTCATCGATTCCGGCATGGGTTTCCCATCCATCTCCCCCAACTTGGGTTTGGGATCGAATGTCTCCAATTGAGAGGGGCCACCGGCCATAGTGAGCCAAATAACTCGCTTCGCTTTTTGGGGATAGGCGAGCTTGGGAATCACCCCTTTCGACTCGGTATAGGAGCCGGTCCCTTCGGCAAAAAGATCTGGGGACAAACAAGTCGCCAGCGCGAGTCCCCCTAAACCCTGCGAGGTGCGGCCGAGGAAAAGCCGCCGTCGCATTTCTGTATTTTCCAAGTGCATTGTCAAATCTCGTTCCGACATGATCTGAGGTTCGTGCGGGAGGCCATTAAGGACGAGTGATTGTCTCGTGCAAATTCAAAAGTATGCGACACACGTGTGTCCAAGCCGCCAATTGAATTCGATCGAGATCTTCTGGAACATCGCGATGCCCCGAAGTTATGAGCGTCTTGGCATCGTTGTCGCGTTCGGAGTACGACTTCACCCGATCGTTAATAACCGCTCGGAGAGCATCGTACTCAGAGTGAGTGGGGTCGCGTTGAAGGGTCAGTTGCCAAGCTAGGCGGATACGATCCTCCAATCCTGAAGAATCCGCTCGCAGGATCTTTTCCGCAAACGCGCATGCAGCTTCGACGTAGCTCGGGTCGTTGAGGAGCACTAATGCCTGCTGCGGTATATTCGAGCGGTTCCGATCGGCCGCGCATTCCTCTCGGGTCGGGGCGTCGAACGCGAGCATACTCGGATGGACGAAACTGCGTTGCCACCACGTGTAGAGCCCCCGGCGATATTGATTGTTCCCTGAGTCCGGTTGGTATTTACGGACCGGGAAATTGAGGTTCTCCCAATATCCTTCAGGTTGATAAGGTTTTACGCTGGGCCCCCCCACCTTTTGTACGAGCAGACCGGATATCCGAAGGGCCGTATCGCGGACCAATTCGGCATCGATTCGAAACGGTGTCTGCCTTCCCCAAAAGCGATTGTCAGGGTCCCTTTCGAGTTGGACTGGAGTGGCATTGGACGATCGTCGGTAGGTTTCGCTGGTGACGATGAATCGCACCATATGTTTCATATCCCAGCCGCGTTCCACGAATTCGCAAGCCAGCTGATCCAAGAGCGGAAGATTGGGAGGAGTTTCACCTTGGGCTCCCAAATCATCCAGAACCTTGCTGAGACCTGCTCCGAAAAGCTGTTTCCAAAGCCGGTTCATAACCGTCCTAGCCGTCAGTGGGTTCTCCGAGCTCACCAACCACTTTGCTAAATCCAATCGGTTGTACCCACCCTCAACCGCTGGAGGTTGAGGCAAGTATGCTGGGAATGCAGGCTGAACCACTTCCCCTGACTCGTCCATCCAATTCCCGCGAGGAAGGATTCGAACGGTCCGTTTAGAGGGTGAACTAATCGAAACAAGGCATTTGGGGAACGTGTTCTCGAGATCCGATTTTCTCTTTTTCGCTTCCGACAGTTTCGTCCGGAGTTCTCGAAGCGATTCAGTCGACTCTTTGAACCCTTGCACCAGCTCTTTCTTCTGTCCCTCTGTGCGATCTGCTGCCGGTGTTAGCAGAATCTTGGCCAAGGCCGGAGAGACAGACGAGGAGTTTGGGCTTTCGATCGGTGGAGGTTGGGAAGTCGATTGGATTCTCAGTTTTGCGATCGCGTGCTCCCCACCCCAACCAAAAACGAGCTTGATCGTCCAATTTCCTGTCTTCGCGACCTGCGGCGACTTCCATTGGAGATAGAGCGATTGCACTGCTTTTTCGCCACCGAGAACCGCCCAACCATTGTCGCGTCGATCGGAGATCCCATCGACTGCGTGGGCTGCTGGGAAGTTGGGTTGTTCGTATGTGGCAGTCGCCTTCTCGATGTCCAGAGACTTTCCATCGACCTCTGCTGTGATTTCGCTCAGAACAAAGTTTCCGTTGGGGGCAAGGCCGATTCCTTTGGGACCCTCTGGGATCACATCGAGCCTAAGTCCAGTCGTCGGTTCGCTCGAGCCAGGAAGTTCAAGGATATAAGTATCGGTCCCGTCGCTCTGCGAACGGGTCACTCTTTTTTCGTCTACTTTCGCAAGAACGTTACCATCCTTATCCAACCGAAGGTTTATGTTCTTTTTGACCGACTGAACTTTTGTCGGGCGAACGGTCGACCACGTCTCGTCTCGCTGGAGACGCGCCACTTGATCGCCTTCCCAGCGGTGCATCTCGGCATCCAGTTCGGGGTGGGGGGCGTCGAGCTCACGTTGGAGGCGATCGAGTTCTCGTTGGGCTTCCTCCCACTGACGACTTTGTTCGTCCGTCATGACCATCATCCCTGGTTCTCTCGCCCCGATGATAGGCTCTTGGATGTCGGCGAAGAACGCACCGAGCGAATAGAAATCTCGCATGGTGATCGGATCGAATTTGTGGTCGTGGCATTGAGCGCATCCCGTTGTTTGTCCTAGCCATACCGCCCCGATAGCGCGGACGCGGTCCGTCAGCATGCGTTGTTCGTAGTCTTTGGGTTGCGAGCCCCCTTCTTCGGTCGAAAGGAGGAGACGGTTGAATGCCGAAGCAACCTTGGTCTCCTGGTTTGCATCAGGAAGGAGATCCCCTGCAATCTGTTCGATCGTGAATCGATCAAAGGGCTTGTTGGAATTGAAGCTCTGGATCACGTAATCACGGTAGGGCCAGATGTTGCGGGGATTGTCGCTGTGGTATCCGATTGTATCGGCGAAACGGACGACATCGAGCCAACCGATCGCCATGCGCTCGCCATAGTGAGGACTGTTGAGGATCGAGTCGACAAGTTGTTCGTAGGCATTCGGTGCTTCGGCTTCCACGAACGCCTTGACTTGCTCGGGCGAAGGGGGATATCCGAGCAAATCAAAGTAAAGGCGCCGAATCAGAATCCTGCGATCCGCGGCCTTCGTCGGTGCAATGTCTTGTTCGGTAAGTTTTAGGTTCACCAAGTGATCGATCGGATGGACACCGGGCGGAATTGCCGATTTTTTCGGGGGCTCGTAGGCCCAGTGCTTTTGATAGACGGCTCCTTGTTCGACCCATCGCTTGAGCAAATCTTTTTGCGCCTCGGTAAGCGTCTTGTGGGACTCGGGCGGAGGCATTTTCTCGTCTGCGTCCTCGCTGAAGATCCGCGAAACCAGTTCACTTGCTTTTGCGTCACCCGGAACGATGGAACTGAGGTAAGCGTCTTCGGCCCGATCCAACCGAAGGTCCGCTTCTCGCCGATTCGCATCGGGACCATGGCAAAAGAAGCAGTTGTCCGAAAGGATGGGGCGAATATCTCGATTGAATTCCACCGTCTGCAGTTGGGCAGGCTGCAGTTGGGCAGGCTGCTGCGGGCCTGACTGCTGTTGGCCTGACTGCTGTTGGGCTGACTGCTGCTGAGCCTGTGCGGATGGAATCCAGGACACGATGAGCCCTGCAACGAAGCACACGAGCGTTCGGTGTTCGATCGCGATACGAAACAATTCAAGACTCCCGGGGGATCGCGTGGATGGCATATGCGAAGGACGAAACGAACGGGATAGCTGGAAGGTAATCAGGCGGGTATCTCCGGCTGTGGTACAGCCCCGGAGAGCCTTCAGTCTATCACATACGCATCCGGAGGTGAAAACGCCATTCACATTCCTCCGAGGGAGGGGGCGATGGTGCGCCTAACGTCCGTCGTCGAGAGGGTTGGGATTGCGAGTTTCTTTGGGTAACTCCAGACGCATCAACGCGGTGCCTTGGTTGGGAGATCGCTCCAATTGAGCCGATTCGCCGCTAGGAAGCTCGTACCATTCCAAGGCGCGGAGAGTCGGCTCCCTGAGGAAGATGTGAGAATTTCCAATTCCGAGGGTGGTGAGCACATTCCCTTCGACGATCAGCGCCGTGCTTTCTTCGACCGCCAAGCCGACCATGGTCTGACCGGCATTGGGGCGACCGGAAAGTCGATTCAGCCGCGCTGCGTCGCGCAGCAATCCGGTAAAGCGTTCGAGTCGTCCCCCGACGGTGTCGAAGTGTTGCTCGACGATCGCGCCTCGCATCAATCCGAGCCCGTGCACGGCAACAGCGGAGGCAGGGCTACCGTCCTCGTGGTCCTCTTGCCAAAGCGTCATGATTTCTGGCAGCGCCGCCATCCCCGCGGATGTTCCTCCGACGACACCGCCCCGCTCGAGCAGCTCTGATAGGGCGAATTGAAATTTCGTTCGGGCTGGAAACTCGCCGACGTAACGATAATTCAATCGGCCTTGCGCACCGCCTGAGAACCAGACGCCGGTGGCCTCTTGGAGAGGGCGGATAAAATCTTCCTCGTCCGCGTCATCCGGTTCGTCGGTGTACAGAAACCGAAAGCTTTCAATCTGCCCGGATGATTCAAGATGCGGCCAGGCGTTGAAGCGTTCGTGCAGGGTCTCTAGGAACTCTTCCTCGGAATCGAACTCTACCTGCCTGTATCCCGCGTTGGGAACGAAAACGATCCGCGCGTTCTTACCGCCCGCGAGCTCGATAAATTTCTCGAACACATCGTCCGTGATTTTCCCTCCTCCATGCAGTATCAGCTTGGGTGGGTTTGCCGCATCCTTTGCGTCGGGTAATAGCAATACGTTTTCTCCTCCGCGCGCTGTAAGAGCGGTGAGGAATGCAACGGTTAAAAGAGTTAGGCAGATAAGTCGGATCATGGCATTGCTAGCGAAAGGTAGCGTTCGTGGAGAGCTTAGCTTCCACTGCGGGACAGGCCTCGGCATTCTGACGAGAAACCGAATTTGGGTACAGGATTTATAGGGAGCCCGAGAAAATGGTCTAGCCGACACGATACGAGAATTGCTATGACGCAGGTAAGCGTCGGTAGGATCGGTCCCACAAAGCTCCGGCGTTTCCACCGAGAACCTGACAAGATGAGGATGGAATCATGTTGAATCGAGATTGCAGATCTCCCATGGCATGCAGTCGGACATCATGCAGTCGGCTAGCCTGGACGTTACGAGCATTGGTGTTGGTGTTCTTGGGGAGTTGTGCACTGGTGCACCCCCAGGTTGCGCTCGGGCAGTCCAAGCCATTTAGCGCAGCGGATTTGGAACTCAAGAATGAACACGGACCTTGGCTCATTTTGGCCTACACCTTCGAAGGTGACGGAGCGAAGAAAAAGGCGGTTCAATTGGCTGCCGAGCTTCGCAAAGATTTCGGTCTCAACGCATATTGCCTACCGAAGTCTTTCGATTACTCGCAGTCGGTCACCGGCGCGGGGATCACCGAAGACGGAAAAGAACGCAAGATGCGATACCGTGATGATCGTGTTCTCGAAACATGCGCGGTGCTGGTCGGTGACTTCGACACCATGGATGGCGTTTCCATCGATGACACTTTGACAAAAATCAAAAACGTCCAACCTAGATTCTTTATGTCCCCTGATGCGAAATCGAAGGGAAATGACTCGGTCTCTACCAATGAGTATCGAAGCTACCTGCAGGGTTTGTTGAAGCCCAAGGCGAGTGCCGAAAAAACCGTCGGAACAGGGCCGATGCGGTTTGCCTTCAAAACACGCAATCCACTTCTACCAGCGGAGTATTACCGATCTCCTGAGGTAGACCGGTTTGTTCGCAAGATGAATCAGGAGAAGCCGTTCGACGAATACAATTTGCTCCATTGCGATAAAAAGTTCACGGTGCAAATCCTGACACTTCGGGGAACCGATTCTTATGTCTCGTGGGGGCGAAGCGCCGACAAAGAGGAGCCCGTTACCCAGGCGTCTCAATTGGAGCAAGCTGCCGAAAAGGCATATTTGGTGACCAAGACTCTTCGATTGGCCGGCTACGAAGCCTACCAGTTTCACGATCGAAACCAAAGCATCGTCTGCGTAGGTGGATTCGAAAACCTTGGTACCACGGACAAGCAGAACAATTTCACGTACGATCCCGCGATCCTAGCGGTCGTCAACCGATTTGCTGGTACTGCGGGAGTCACCCATTCCCAGTTTGGTACCTCGCAGACTCCGAGGATTTTGTTGGATGACATTGTCGATTCGAAGATCGTTCCAGAGCTTCAGGTCGCGGACAAGAAGCTGCGTATTCTGAATTTCTCCAAGCTGACAGTGGCGTTTGATTTGGTCCCGATCCCTCGCATGATCCCCAAGGTTCAAGCGACAGCGATCTACAGCGACTATGCCCTCGGAAAGTGATTCTTTCTCGAATCGATCGGATTGCATCTTGGGGAGTGTTTTCGTTTTATGACTCAGATTGATCGTTACGTCTTGTTTCTGTACGGTCGTGTCTTCGTCGTATGTTTTCTAACACTCTCCGGTCTTTTGATCGTGGTCCAACTTTTCACGAACGTGGACGAATTTGTCATGTTCGGAAAAGCTCAAGGGGGATTTGCACGCGGACTTCTCGCGTACTTTGGGCCCCAAATGATCAGTCTTTTTGACCGGCTCTGTGGCTTGATTACTTTGTTGGCCACGATGTTCGTTTTCGCCTGGCTTAGCCGTACCAATGAACTCACCGCTATTCTCGCGGCAGGAGTTAGCAAGGGACGTATCGCAACGCCGCTTATACTGGCTTCGCTGCTCATGATCGGATTCGCTGCGATCTTGCGAGAGACTGCGATCCCGCGATTCAGTGAGATCTTGAGCAAGACACCACCGGAATTGACGGGCGAGACAATCGAACCGTTGAAACCCGCGGAGGATCACGATCGAGGTATCTTGGTCGTGGGACGGCATACCATTCCCGCGAAGCGATTGATTATCAATCCCGCTTTTAAATTCACCGGTCCCCCGTCCGCGGTAACAAGGCAGATCCTTGGAGAGCAAGCGGAGTACGTCGCTTCCAATGACAAACATCCATCGGGCTATCTGATTCGTAATTTTCAATCGGCCGAACCAATCTCAGGACTTCCATCGGTTCGCAAAGACGACCGCGTTTATTTGTACTTGCCATCCGATACCCCTTGGTTGGCTCCGACGGAATGCTTTGTACCCAGCGACCTGGAATTCGATCTGCTTTTGGGAGGTGGGGCCAAGCAATTCGCATCGACGGCCGAGTTGGTTTGGCGAGTAAAAAACCAATCGGCATTTTTTGGCGCCGATATGCAGGTGATGGTTCATTCGAGATTTCTGCAGCCGTTTCTCGACTTCACCCAGTTGCTGATCGGCATTCCCCTGATCTTGTCGACGCGGAACCGAAACCTGGTGAGTATGATTGCATCTTGCGTGGTGAGCTACGCCATTTTTTTCGGCCTCAGTATTGGCATTCGGACGCTAGGAGCCAACGGTACTTTGCTCACTCCCGCTGCTGCGGCTTGGACACCGCTTCTCATCTTCGCACCCATTGCGTGGACGCGAACACGCAGTGCGATGGATAGCTAACTCCGATCGAAAGTTTCTTTATGCATATTCCTGATGCGGTTCGTCGCATGCCTGCGCAGCACCCCTGCTTAGAACCTGCACTCGAGGCGACTGTGCGCGCTGCAGGCGAATTGATGGAGCGGTTTGGCAAATCGATGGATGTCGAATCCAAGGGGACGGCGAACTTCGTTTCCGAAGCGGATAAAGCGGCGGAGTACGCGATTCTGAAGACTCTGCGCCGTTCTTACCCAGATCACGGTTACCTAGCGGAGGAATCGCAGACCTCGATCGTTTCCACATCGGAGCACCTTTGGATTATCGATCCATTGGACGGGACCAGCAATTACCTACATGGTATTCCGCACTTCGCGATCTCCATCGCCTACTACCGGAACAGGGAACCTGAGCTCGCGATCGTTCACAACCCCGTGACTCAGGATTGGTATGTCGCTGCTCGTGGTCAAGGGGCTTGGACCACCCAAGGTCGCCAGCGGGTGTGCGACGCAACTCGATTGAATGAAGTCCTCATCGCTTGCGGATTCTATTATGACCGAGGAGCGATGATGCGAGCGACGCTGGACACGATTGCCGCTTTTTTTGAATGCGACATCCACGGGATGCGTCGATTCGGGGCCGCCGCACTCGACTTATGCAATCTCGGGTCTGGGCAGTACGGAGTCTTCTTTGAATACCAACTCCACCCATGGGATTTCGCTGCGGGGCAACTTTTTGTTCAAGAAGCAGGAGGTGTGTGCACCGATTGCGACGGAAAAGCGTTACCGCTGGATGGGCCAAGCAGTATTTGTGCTACGAACAAGTCGCTGCACCAAGTCGCGTTGGCAAAGATCGCTCCGCACTGGCGAGGGTTGCAACGATAAGAAGGGGCGGCTCGTTTCCTAACGGCTACTTGAGCGGAGTGGTGATCATCCAGTTTTCGTTCACGCTGACTGGAGGAACAAAGCTTGGGGCAAGGCACGTATCGTCTTGTCCAATTCCCACCGCCCTCGCTTGATGGCGATTCAGATAGGGATGATCCAATCCTGCACTGGCTTCCAAACTCCGAAGGCGGACTGAATGAACACGTCCGTCTTTGTAGAGCAGGTTGCTGATCTGGGGGCCGTGCGAAAGGGGCTGGGATTCATCCTCCAGCCTCGAAATATCCACGAGGTCACCGATGATGGGGACAAAGTCATGTGTGGGCTGCTCGACTCGAAGATTCGACGCGATCCGCGGGGTTTCGTATCGGCCGTCGACGATATTTCCAAGATGGTATGCGTAGCTGCCACCGATGGTTTTGATCCAGGATCGCTGCTGCTCCAGGGAGGATGCAAGGTATTGTTGCATGCTGGGAATACCTAAATGTTTTGGTGCGGACTGTTGGGAGGGACACCAAACCAATTCGTTTGATTCGAGCAATTGGGATTCGTTGAGCTTCAATACATATGATCCAGCAAATGCGAGTGGTCCTTCAATATCGATACTCGGTAATTCTCCCCTCGCATTGAAGCTCGCGAATTCGTGAATCGCATTCCCGAACTTCCTGAGGTTTTGCGAGCAAGCCAACCGTCTCGATTCTTCACGCGAATACCACACGCTCGGCAGCAAGACACAAAGGAGCGTGACCCCTGCGGCCACCATGGCGAGACTATCGATCCAAGCCCACCGTATCTGTCGACTCGCCGATTCCATGACCGACGTGAACCCCGTAGGACAAGCTACGTCGTTATGCGGCTGTCGCAAGGGGGCCGCGTCCCGGGCAGGGGAAGAATCAAGCTGGGAAATGGTCCGGGACACCAAGTCCCCCGATGGCTCGTAGACTTCCGCAGAAGTCTCGGCGAGAGGGGCTAGCAATGCGCGAAGGTCGATGCTTCGCTGCTGGAGTTCCTGATCCCAGAGTAAACGCGAATCGATTTCGTCGCTCTCCTCCTTAGGAAGAGCCGACAGGAGATACCCGAACAGTGTCTCGTCTGAAATCGGTTGACGCTGAGGTTGGGTCATTGCGACGATCAGAATAGCGGATTGCAAACAATAAGATCGCAGGGGGCGGTGGACGAACGACCACCCTAAGCCGCCAATCCATTAGGATTGGGGGGAATTCGACTCACTCGGTGAATCTTCCTGGTTCATACGCATCCAGATCGCGTTGAGTTTGCGAATTGCAGTAAAAACTCGACTCTTTACGGTACCGACAGGGATTTGGAGCGTCTCGGAAATATCGGAGTACTTCATGCCTTGGTAGAAGGCGAGTTGGATCAATTGCTGGGTGGGTTCGCTCAGTTGCTGGAGAGCCTCCCGAACACGCCCCTCGGTTTCCCTCGCAATTGCACGCGATTCGGGAAGGGGGGCCGGGCTCGCCAATTTGTGCATCAACGTCTCATCGCGATCCGAGGATGGAGCAGGCGCGTTCAAGCTACCAATTTGGTGGCGCTTGTTGCGGCGCATGTAATCGATCGCCTTGTTGCTCGCGATCGCGTATAGCCAAGGACGAAAACGGCGTCCCGGTTCGAACTGTTCGATGCGAAGATGAACGCTTAAAAATGTCGCTTGAAAAACATCTTCCGCAGCTTGGGCATCGCCGATGAACCGCCGAAGATACGTGTAAAGTTCTCGCTCGTAACGTCGAACCAATTGTTCGAAGACCGATCTGGATCGGCTCTGAAGATACTCCTGGACCAAGTCCTCATCGGCAATTTGCGGCGGAGCGGCAAGCTCATGGGTTGGTTCGAGCAAATCCTGTTCGGGAACCGAGACCGGCGTAGGCCCTCTCATTCCATCCTTGTCCAAGTATTTGCATGGTCGATTCATTCTTGCAAACCCTTATGGGCACTTCGGAAATCGGTATAGCGGAAATTCCAGCGGCAAACCTTTGGCTTACCGCTGACCTCTATTCTAGCCCGCGCGGGCCCGTGACGTCAAAGAATTGTTGCGCCAAACTTTTGAGACGAAAAAAGCCCGAACGGGGCCGAGCGGAAAATGATTGACAGAACGCCTTGGATGGGTAGCTTCTACCGGGCTTCGATTGCTATCAAACCCTTTCGGAAAAATTCATGGAATCGCACCACCGGTACCCCTGGCGAGCATCCGGAGACGTCAACGCTTACTTCGGTTTGCTTTTGGACAACCTTGCCGGGCTATTGCTTACGGTGGGGCTACTGGTCGGGGTTTTTGGCATGCCCGCCGATTTTGTGGTCGGCTCCATGGTCCCGGGGACCGCCATTGGGGTCATGGTTGGGGATCTGCTCTACACGTGGTTGGCCTTTCGGCTCGCCAAAAAAACGGGGCGAAGCGATGTGACCGCGATGCCGCTCGGCTTGGATACTCCGAGTATCTTCGGGATAACGATCTTCGTGATCGGCCCTGCTTTTCTGGCTGCCCAATCCAGCGGTGCTTCCCAGATGGATGCAGCGCGGGTGGCTTGGGGAATTGGAATCGCTTCGATGATCTACTCCGGCATCTTCAAACTTGCGTGTTCCATTCTCGGGCCGAGTATCCGCCGGATCATTCCGAGGGCTGGGCTGTTTGGCTCCCTGACCTCCATCGCATTGGTCATTATCAGCTTCGTCCCATTGATCGACATTCTTCATGAACCCTTGGTTGGATTGGTCGCGCTGGCGATTGTTTTGACCAGCCTGATCGGTAACGTGCCGTTTCCGGGTAAGATCCCCGGTACGGTGGTCGCTCTTGTGGTCGGCTGCGCCATCCATTTCCTTTCGGCTGCGGTCATGGGACGTCCTCTTCTGGTTGGGGAGTCGCTGGATGTGGGCTGGATGCCTGCAGGGTGGCTACAAGTATTTCAATTCGAATGGGTTCATCAACTCGGAGCCGCATTGAATTATCTGCCGATCGTTATTCCCTTTGCCTTGGCGACAGTAGTCGGAGGATTGGATTGCACCGAGTCGGCCGCTGCGGCTGGGGATCATTACTCCACTTCTCAAGTCTTGGGGGTGGAGGCCATTGCGACTTTGGTCGCGGGATTGTGTGGCGGCGTCATTCAAACAACCCCTTACATCGGACATCCAGCTTACAAGGCGATGGGGGGCAAAGCCGCTTATACGCTGGGCACAGCGTTGACTGTCGGTCTCCTCGGCATCGTGGGCGGATTTGAATATTTTTATATGCTAGTGCCCAAAGCGGCCGTCTTCCCCATTTTGATTTTCGTCGGTTTGGAAATCTCATCGCAGAGTTTCCTAGCCACCCCGAAGCGTCACTATCCTGCTTTGGTGCTAGCCTGCGTTCCATCTTTGGCATTCCTCGCGTTCCTTTTTGCCGACCAAATCCTCGGCGGCGTGGGACTGCAACTTTCTGGCCCTTCGCGCGCCAGCGATCTACAGGCATCGCTTCAAACGCTGACCGAAGGAGTTGGTGATAACACCGTACTCCAAGAATCCATTGCCAATGTGGAGAAGCGACTAACTCTCCGCCCTGATTTGCAAGAGAATTTGATGGTGGTACTGATGCTGAAGAATGGGTTCGTTCTCACCAGTCTCCTTTGGGCTTCGATCCTCGCCATGGCAATCGACCGCCGAATGGTCGCTGCTTGCGCGTTCACGATGTTAGCCATGGTGGGGACGCTTTTTGGATTTATTCATTCCCCGGTTGCGAGCAACTCAATCTTCCTACCTTGGGGAGATTCCCATGCATCCGCTTGGACAATCCCAACGGAACTGCTGCAACGCGTTTGGATCATGGCGATAGGTTACGGGCTCGTCGCCGCTTTGTTTTTTGCATGGGGACTCTATATCAAGCGACTTCCCGATCAAGCCCCCATTTTCGACGACGAATGATCGATTTCAGTGACGCATCCGGCGTATCCATCCGACGATGATCGCTAGGATCGCCGCGATGACAATGAATGGGCCCGTGAGATAAATCGTACGAGGACGCATAACAAAAAGCATCACCGTCGCGAATCCACCTACCAAGACGAGCATCCCCCCTGGCGCTTGTTTAACGGCCGCGATTGCGGGCCATGCCACCCAAGCCGAGACGAACACGAGCCCCACCTTGGCAAGCAATTCCGACGCTGCCGCCGAGCCCTTTGGCAGAATCGAGGGCTCGAGTTTGAGAACGAACGACACCACGATGAGCAATGCTCCGACGACGAGCATTCCCCATCGAAAGAACAAGACAGATGGATCCTGCGATGGCGTCTCTCCGCTGCGAGGCTCGGTCGAACTGGCCTTGGGATGAGGAGGCATGCGATTGGAATACGTAGGTGTTGGTGGACGAGCGGCAAAAAAGGGGCATGAAACAGGGGCGCGGGTCCCCATGTTGTATCAGTTCGGCCAATAAAAGAAGGAGGTCGCGGAGAAAATCTAGCTTTGCCGATTCGAAGCGGTCGTGTGTACAATTGGGTTCGCGGTTATTCGATGCAACCGTCCCTCCCCACCCCTCACCCACCGGAACACGAATGAGCGATACCAATCGCGCCATGGACAAATATTCGTTGCAATCGATTTCGAGGCAATCGACGTTTTGGCTGCTCGCGCTAGCTCTCTCTGCGAATCTTTCGCCAAGTTCATTTGGTATGGAAAAGGAAAAAGAGTGGCAAAAGTGGCGAGAGTCGTTTGATGAGAAGATCCTTCCTATCATCCAGAGCAAGTGTTTGAAGTGCCATCAAGGGGAGGATCCGGACGGCGAATTCGATCTCTCCAAGTTCACGAATGGGCAAGCGGCCGTAGAGGGAGGGGACATCTGGGAGCGGGTCGCGGTTCGTGTTCGGTTAAATGAAATGCCTCCTCCGAAGAGCCCTGGTCTGACAGATCCGGAAAAAGGTGCCTTCCATCGTTGGGTGGACACCCGACCAGATCAGGACTTGTGCAATAAACTGGCGTCGGATGAGACGCAGGCTTGGTATCGCGGGCATGTGATGAGTCGGCGATTGACACGCACCGAGTACGCCAATGCCATTCGCGACCTGACGGGTCAACCTCTTCCGGAAGAATTGCTTCCACCTGAAGACGGGGGCGGAGGCGAGGGCTTTGACACGGTCGGAGACTCACTCTTCACGTCTCCGATCCATCTGGAGGCGTATCTTCGAGCCACCGAATTTTCAATCGATCGGATTTTTTCCTCTAAGCCGATAGGCGAGGTCGCGTCGCATTTCCAGATGGCGACGGGCACTCCGATTCTCTCCCTTCCCCAAGACGATTCCCCAGAAGCACAACGTGTTGCTGCCGATAAGACGCTTCGGCAGTTCGCCAGGCTCGCTTGGAGGCGTCCGATCGCCAATTCGGACATGGAGAAGCTAATGGGATTGTACGGAACCTCGGGCGGAGATTCCGGCCAACATCTTCGAGGCATCCAGCAAGCGTTCAAAGCGATCCTGCTATCGCCTCAATTCCTGTTCGTAAACGAACCCGAACCGGAAGAGTCCGGTGTGCAGAGGCTGACGCCGCATCAGTTCGCGATGCGCATGGGGCTCGTGGTTTGGTCGTCGATCCCGGATGCGACGCTACTGCAACTCGCAGATGAAAATCGCTTGTTCGACCCCGAGGTTATCCGAAGTCAATTGAACCGAATGCTTTCCGATGACAAAGCTCGGTCTCTGGGTGAAAACTTTGGGATGCAGTGGTTAGGACTGCGAGACTTGTCGCAGGTCAGGCCTGATTCTGACGTGTATCCTCAGTTTGATGAGGAGCTTTCCCAGGCAGCCAGAGAAGAGGTGATTCGGTTTGTAAGTGGTGTGTTTCGTGAAGGAAGACCGCTCACGGATCTTCTAGATTCGGATTACCTTGTCCTCAACGAGCGGCTTGCAAATCACTACGGACTGCCTTGGTCGGGCGGAAAAGATTGGGCTCGCGTTGAATTGCCTTCCGAGGCCAAGCATCGAGGAGGCGTGACGACCATGGCTGGGGTGTTGATCAAGACGAGCTACCCGAGGCGCACTAGCCCTGTACTGCGCGGACGTTGGATACTCGAAGATGTTTTGGGAGCGAAGGTGCCGCCCCCTCCTCCCAACGTCCCGGCGCTCGAGGAGAATGACCATGGACCCAATAACTTGACATTGCGACAACGATTGGAAAAGCATCGCGAGAATCCCGAATGCGCCTCGTGCCATGATCGCATGGATCCACTCGGATTTGGGCTGGAGAACTTTGACGCCATTGGACGGTGGCGAACCGAGGACAACGGTCAGAAAGTCGATTCGGAGGGGAAGCTACCTTCGGGGGAGTCGTTCCAAGGTTCTGCGGGATTGAAGAAGGTACTACTAAACCGAAAAGATGAGTTCTATCGCCACGTATCCCGAAAGATGGTTGGTTTTGCGTTAGGAAGAGAATTGAGCAAATTCGATCAATGCGTGATCGACAAGAGTGTCGAAAGACTTCACAAGGAGGCTCGGGCCTCGGTAATCCTTGAAGAAATTTTCTTGTCCTACGCGTTCCAACACCGTTATTACAGCAACTCGAACAAATAGCCACACAAGATCACCATGAACCTACCAATGCCTACCCGACGTCGATTCCTGCGTGGTTGTTCCGTCGCGCTTGCACTCCCTTGGATGGAGTCCTCTGTGTCATCGCGAGCGCGGGCAGCATCGACGGTCGTTCCCCCCATACGCACCGCATTCATTTACTTCCCCAACGGGGTCTGGGAGAAGGCATGGGTCCCGGAGACAAAGGGTAAAGACTACACGCTGAGCCCATCCCTGGAGCCGCTTGCGGATGTGAAGGACAGCGTGGTGGTACTGAGTGGCTTGGACAAGAAAAACAGCCATGGAGGGGACGGCCATTACGCCAAGACGGCAAACTTTTTGACCGGACTCCCGGTCGCGAAAACGACTGGTAAGGACATCAGCTCTGGCGGCATATCCATCGACCAGCTCATCGCTCAACATACCAGTGCTTACACACCGCTTCCGTCGTTGGAGCTTGGAACCGAACCCGTCATCAGCGGTATCGATAGCAACGTTGGTTACACCCGGTTGTATGGATCCCACATCTCGTGGCAATCGGCGACGCGACCGGTCGCCAAGGAGATCAATCCCCGGCTTGTCTACGAGCGGTTGTTTGGCAAATCGATTACAGCGGACAGCGAGCGCGCCGAGTCGTACAACCATTTGTTGGATTATGTACTGGAGGATGCGAAGTCGGTTCGGAAGAAACTGGGCCGAGATGACCAGTTCAAAATGGATGAGTTCCTCGATTCGGTGCGTGGAGTCGAAAAGCGGATCGAATTCACAATGCAAAAAGGGAAAACGGATTGGGCTCCCCACTTGGATGAGTCGACCATTCAGCAGGCCAAGCCGGGAGTGCCTGTCGATTTTCGCGAGCATATCGCCATCATGATGGATTTGATCGTCCTTGCGTTTCAATCCGACTCCACTCGAGTCTGCTCGCTGATGTTCGCGAACGACGTGTCGGGGAGAAATTTCTCGTTCCTCGATGGTGTCAAGGGTGGGCATCACGAATTGTCCCACCACGAAAACAACGACGAGAAAATCGGGCAGTATCAGCGGATCAATCGTTGGCACACCGAGCAATTCGCTCGGATGCTCAAGAAGATGCGAGACATCCGAGAAGGAGAGTCGACGTTGCTCGATAATAGTATGATCGTTTTCGGGTCCAGCATGTCCGACGGAAATCGGCACGATCCCGACAATCTCCCAATCTTGCTCGGTGGCATGGGTGGGGGCTCGCTCCAGAGCGGCCAGCACATCGCGGTGGATGGAATGGTGCCGCTTTGTAATTTGTATCTCACTATGCTTCGAAAGATGGGATTGGATGCCGAGCAATTCGGTGACAGCACGGGAGTTATCGAGGGGATATAGGCCCCTTATCGCTCCGATTGGACCAACTCCATTCACGACTTCATGAACCAGAGACGAGGGATTGAAGATGCCAGAAACGGTGTTTAGCAAAATTATCCGCAAGGAAATCCCAGCGAAGATCGTCTACGAGGACGATCTTGCCTTGGCATTTCACGATGTTCACCCCCAAGCTCCGGTGCATGTTCTTGTTATACCCAAGCAGCCTATACAGTCTTTAGCCCATGTATCCGAGGCGGACGTCGCGCTGCTCGGGCATCTGCAACGGGTAATCCAGCAGGTCGCCAGGCAGCTTCAAATCGACGAGACGGGTTATCGTGTCGTTACGAATATTGGGAGGGATGGTGGTCAGTCAGTCGACCACATTCATTATCATGTGCTAGGGGGGCGTTCGTTGTCCTGGCCGCCGGGTTGATAGGGGTGGATGAGCTCTTGGAAGTGATGAGGATGTATGCAGCAGTGGATTGCTCCCATTCTGGTTTTGTCTGCGATTGGCGCGGTTTGGCTCATTCAATATTGGGTCGAGAAGCAGCGCCGTGAGAAGCTTCAGGCTTTCGCAGACGAGCTTGGGCTAGAGTTGTATAGCGAGCTCCCGGTTGACGATCGACGATTGTTTGGCGTCTTTCCCTTGTCTCGCAGGGGGGATCGGCAGTCGCCAGGATGGACGATCACGATTGACGACGGGCAAACCCGAGTCGTCTTATTCGATTTCCAGACCGTTAGCGGCAGTGGAAAGAACAAATCGACTCACAACTATGTCCTTTCCTTGATCACCGACCGAGGGGTGCAGGCTCCTTACCTTGAAATCGTTCCCAAGACTTGGGGGCTTAAGCTGGGGAAGTGGTTCGGCAGGAAATCGATTGAGCTTCCCGACGATCCTGCCTTTTCCGATCGCTATCGCATTCTTGGCGATCCGGAGGATCAGGTTCGCAGCTTCCTCACGCCCCCTCGACGCCTGGCGATTCAGGGGGAGGGGATCAAGTCGTTCTCGGCTGCAGGCAATACCTACTTGGTAGAGCACGGAGAAAAGAAGCTCAAAGCGGCCAAGGTTCGCGAGTTGCTCAACCGCAGTTTGGCCCTGTGCAAGTCCCTTCGATAAGCTCGAGTTGGGAGCGACAAGAACTGGAATTTCGTGTAGAATCCAGCCCTCTTGCAACGGTCGACGACAGGCCTCCATTTCGAGGTTCAGAGGTCGATCTACCTCGTTTGATTTGGATACCCCATGAACGCATCCGGCGACCAAAACTTCGACTTGGAAACGACAGAAAACATCGGTTTGGCGGGAATTGGCACCGAGGGGGGGTACACAGGGGACGATCTAAAGCATTTGAGCGATTTGGAGCACGTCCGGGAGCGTCCCGGGATGTATATCGGGGACACCACCCTAAACGGACTCCACCATTTGGTCTACGAAGTAGTGGACAACTCGATCGACGAGGCGATGGCCGGTCATGCGAAGAGCGTTTCGGTCACCATCAATTCAGACGGATCGGTAACGGTCGAGGACGATGGCCGTGGGATTCCGACCGACCGGCACGCGCAGCTATCGGAAATGATGCAGCGCGAAATGTCGACGTTGGAAGGGGTTATGACCGTCTTAAAGTTCGGCGGTAAGTTCGAGAAAAAGGCCTATCAAACGTCAGGGGGGCTGCACGGCGTCGGGGTAACCGTCGTGAACTTCCTCTCGCAGTGGTGCGAAGTGGAAGTCTGTCGCAATGGAAAGATCTACACCCAATCCTACGAGCGAGGTGTCGCGACCGGACCGGTTCGTGAAGCGGGAACGACGACCAAGCGAGGAACGAAGACCACGTTCAAGCCGGATGGCCAGATTTTTCCCAACACGAAGTATTCCTACGATACGTTGGTCAAACGACTCCAGGAGCTCGCGTTCCTGAACAGCGGGGTCCGCATCAAGGTCAAGGATGACAGATCGACCCAAGCCGACGAGTATTATTACGAACGAGGGATCATCGAGTTCGTCGAGCACCTCAATCGCGCGAGCGACGTGGTCCACAAAGACGTGATCCTCATCCAAGGGAGCAAGGACGACTTTTCTTACTCCATCGCTTTTCAATACTCCGAGGAGTACACCGAAAATCTTCATTCCTACTGCAACAATATCAGCACGCGGGAAGGTGGAACCCACGTCTCTGGTTTCCGAGCAGCTCTAACCCGATCCTTGAACGCCTACGGGAAGAAAGAGAATCTCTTCAAAGATCTCGTTCCCACCGGAGATGACCTTCGCGAGGGACTCACCTGCGTGATCAGCGTTCGAGTCAGCCATCCGCAATTTGAGGGGCAAACCAAGACGAAACTGGGAAACAGTGAAGTCGAAGGGATCGTCAATTCGGTGGTGGGTGAAGCGCTCACCAAGTATCTTGAAGAGAACCCCAAAAACGCGAAGCTTTTGGTTCGAAAAGGGCAGCTTGCTGCCGAAGCGAGAGAAGCCGCCCGCAAAGCAAAAGATGCTCTTCGGAAACGAAAAGATGTGTTAGGCGGAGGCGGGCTGCCCGGCAAACTTCGGGACTGCATCAGCAACAAGATGGAAGAATGTGAGTTGTACCTCGTGGAAGGAGACTCGGCAGGTGGAAGCGCGGAAGGTGGACGATTCCGCGATACCCAAGCGATCCTTCCGTTGCGAGGAAAAATCATCAATGCCTACAAGAGCCGCGAAGACAAGGTCTTGGCGAACGAAGAAGTCATGAGCATGATCCAGGCGATCGGGAGCGGGATCGGGGCGGATCAGGATATCGGCAAACGCCGGTACAATCGCATCATCATCATGACTGACGCCGACATCGATGGTTCCCACATCCGGACTCTGCTCCTTTGCTTCTTTTACCGACAGATGTACCAATTGGTGGCCGGAGGTCACGTCTATTTGGCACAACCCCCGCTTTATCGGGTCGTTCGCGGCAAAAAAGAAAAGTACTACGTGCAGTCCGAAGATGAAATGAAGCAGCAGTTGCAGGAGCGTGGGCTCACCGACAGCCAGTTCATCGACGATCGCGGCAATGTGTTTGAAGGGGACCGCATGCGAAAACTTTGCGCGACCCTCTCGGCGATGGAAGACGCATTACTGAACTTGGAAAAACGCGGAATTTCGCTACGAATGCACGCGGAACGGATGGAGGTCGAGACCGGGCGGCTTCCCGTTTTTCATCTCGACATGGGAGTGGAAGATCACTGGTTCGTCACACGCGACAAACTGGACGAGTTTTTGGCCTCCAGGAAGATCTTGGTCGACGAATCGGTTGCGCCAGAAGCCCCGGCGATTCTCCCAGAGACTCCGACCGATGCCCCAACCGGCCCTGTGGCCCACATCGCGGAACTATTCGAGGTTCGAACGATCAACACAGGCTTGAAAGAACTGTCGGACTACGGGTTTTCCATCGAGGACCTTATCCCGAAAGATCGAACCGGTTCCACCGATTCGAGGTTCAAATTGGTTCGGGAAGAGAACAACATCGGCCTAGAAGATCTGCGAGAACTGCTGCCTGCTATTCGCGAATCAGGCCGGCGAGGATTGACGATCACTCGCTTTAAGGGACTGGGTGAAATGAACGCCGAGGAGCTTCGAGATACGACGCTCAATCCTTCTTGCCGAACCATGGTTAAGGTGCAATTGTCGGATGCTGCTGCGGCGGACGAGATGTTCCGGGTGCTGATGGGTGATAAAGTCGAACCGCGACGAGAATTCATCGAGAAGCACGCGCTGGAAGTTCGGAATCTCGACGTTTAGACGCCAATCCTTGATGGAATATTCACCGAGACGCGTCAGCGTCCGGTTATCACTCCCCGCCGCCCTCGCTCCAGCTTCACAAATCGCTCCCGTTTTCTCCGTCCTCATTCGAAGTGCAGATATGTCACAACGCGTAGCCACCATCGATCGCAAGACAGCTGAAACCGCGATCCAGCTAGAGGTTCATTTGGATGGAGTGGGTAAAAACACGATCGAAACAGGGGTTGGCTTTCTGGACCATATGCTCGTCCTGTTTGCCAAGCATTCGCTGGTCGATCTGAAGGTGAAAGCTGTGGGCGATTTGCACATCGACGCACACCATACCACCGAAGATATCGGCATTTGTTTAGGTATGGCCTTTCGGCAGGCCCTCGGAGACAAGTCTGGTATCCGCCGCTATGGCCATATGACGCTGCCCATGGAGGAGACGCTCGTCACCACCGCGGTGGACTTTAGTGGCAGGTCCTTTGTGGTATTCCAAGCCGCGATGCCTTCTCCCAAGATCGGAGACTTTGACAGCGAACTGGTGGAGGACTTTTGGCAATCGTTTGCTGCCAATGCAGGCTGCAATCTCCATGTGATGCTTCACTATGGCCGCAACACCCACCACATCGCCGAGGCAATTTTCAAGGGCACAGCGCGTGCGATTCGAGCCGCGATCGAAACCGACCCCCGACAGACAGGAATTCCCAGTTCCAAGGGAACGCTCGGGTAATTCAACCCGCTTGTCCACAAGCTGGGGCAATTTTATTTTGTGACGCCATCTACCAAATGCTGCCCTGAGAGTATCAGGGCAGCAGTGCGAACGATTCCCATGGAAGCGTTTACTTCAAGTCGAAATCGAACCGGTTCGGACCTGCTGGTGTGACGGAAGCTCTCAGTCCAGAGGTTTGATCATTCGAGTACTTCTCCGGAATCGGGCTCTTAGGGCCTTTGTCAGCTCCGCCCGAGGCGGTGGCCGCAGGTGGGGCATAGTCTTCACTAAGCTCACCACTAGCAATGACGCCAGGAGCACCCGCCGAGTTCTGGGGGGGCGGTGGCGTCGTATGCTTCGAAATCGCTACGTTGTACTGCCCTTCGACAGCGCCATCGCCTGGAACAAACATCGAAAGGGTAAATTCGCCGTTGGCGTCCGTCGATCCGATCGCGTTTTCTTTTCCGCCGCTGAGTTGAAACGTGACGACGGCGCCCTCGATCGGCTTCCCATTCACTTTGACAGAACCACTGGTCTTATAGGTTTTGGGTCGTCCAGAATCGCCCCCGCATCCGGTCGCGAATGAAAGGGTTACACATAGGGCCGCAAACAACACATTAGGTAGCTTCATAAATATTACTCGTTTCTTTAACGAAAATGGCGTGAGTGCTACTCACGCCAGGGGATGTAAACGATTTTACGACCGGATCTTATTCGTTCGCTGTCGTGATGTCACCGCCAGCCTTTGAACCCAATGCGCCCCAAGCTCCGTAGTTGCTCGGACCACCCGCAGGTTGTGCCACGTTGGTGTTGCCAGTATCGATTTGTGCGCTGATGAAGCGAACCGATCCGTCCGCCAATCCCGCGTTCACGCCACCGGTGTGACGGCTACTTGGCGAAATCACCAAGTTAACCGAGTCTGCGTTTACGTCTGCATCGCTTGTGCAGCTAGGAGAGTTAGGTGCCAAGACAGTGTTGAACGCGACACGCTCGGACTGACCATCGGTCCACAATGAACCAAATCGACCCTTCACCTGAGTTCCTGCAACAAAGTGCCTGCCGTTGCTCAAAGTCATACAGATCCGCGGCAAGTTAACCACGTCTCCAGCATTGATCGCGGTACCATGAGCATTCTCAATTTGATTTGCTGTTACGGTTGTCACCCCGAAATTGGCCTTTAACCTCTCACTGAAAGCGATGGTGTTGCTGGTACCGTCGGAAATTCCACCGATGGTGGTTCCGATGTATGCTGAGAACATCCCTCGCAAGTTGTTCGAGTCTCGCGTACTGGCAACGCTGTCGCCAACCGACAACGCATAATTGTTAACGTTGGTCGCCGTCGGCGCATTGAAAGTAGTCCCGTCAGACGGGCAAACCATAAATCCTGGGGAACGGTTCCAAGGGGCCCAACCTGCCCAAGCAGCAGGGCCGCCTGGTGCCACCGTCGGACCACCTGCTCCGGTGAAGCCGAGAGCACCCGATGGATCGCCAGCCTGAATTTGGTCGTACATGGCAGTTTGTTCGACGTACGGCAACAACGCGATGAATGCGGAAAGACGGTTTCCGTTGCTGTTGTTACGGTTCGAACCGACAAACGGAGCGCTCGTTCCGCCCTTGCGAGGCGGGAACTTCTTGAAGGCGCTTTCGTAATTGTGAAGAGCCAGCGAGAGCTGCTTCACCGAGTTGGAGCATTGCATGCGCCGAGCTGCTTCGCGAGCTGCCTGTACCGCAGGCAACAACAGCCCTACCAAAATGCCGATGATGGCGATCACCACCAAAAGCTCGACCAGGGTGAAACCCTGCTTGACGTGAATCCGTTTCATATGCGTTCCCCGAAAAGAATGAAGTGCAACTGACCGAATGCGATGCCCATACCGAAGGACCCCAGCTGATCCTGAGAGGATCTCATTGCTCGCGCGCACCGGCCTGATTACATATATTAGGCGTTCTGTACCTTAGAGTCAATCTCTAGGGGAGATATTCAACCTTTAGGGTTGATCCTCAAATGTCACGCAAAGACATGGGAGAGGAGGGGCACAGAACCTTAGGAAAAATCCTGTAAGGGCCGTTACGATGCCAATAGAAGGAAGCGCATTTTCCTCAAGAAGCCTCTGCGGGGCCTTGGATTAGGCTCATTGATGCAGAGGGAGGTGCGTTTTGGCGAATGGTTGAAAAAAACAACTGCTCTGATTGTCGATGTTACAACAGCTTAGGCCCTCGCCGTGAATTTTACGAAGGCTCTTTGGCAAATCGGGATTCGTCGCTTCGTCGAGCGAAAGGCTATTTGAGTTCGATGTCGAACGTCGATGCCGCCGTAGGTACCGTGTGCTTCAGCCCTGAAGTCACTTCGCTGGCGTACTTTTCTGGGAGCCCGTTTTTGGGTGGAGGAGGGGCTTTCTCGTCCGGATTGTAAAGCTTTTCCTCTTCCTCAGGGGTAAGGTTTCGCGTTTCGCCACCGGAAGGTGCAGCCCCCCCTTCGTACTTGGAAACTTTGATTACATAGGTCCCAGGCATTGCACCATCGTTGGGCTCGAAGGTCATGAGCTGGTACTTGCCGTCGTTGTCGGTTGTCGCAAAAGCGCTTTGACCACCCTGTTCCACCGAGACGAACACGATTTGCGCACCAGAAACAGCCTTTCCCCCTTTAGTTACTGTACCCGTAATAGGATAGGTTTTGGGGTTGGAACTGGCAGGTGTGCAACCGCACAAAAGAAGCGTCGCGATGAAGAGCGTCGCCCATAAGCGAAATCGAAGATATTCGATCATTACAAAATAATCCTTCCGTTGATCACGGTGATACGAATCAGCCAAGCCAGGAACTCAGTTGCCTGGTTTCCTTTCGAATCCATAAAGAGGCACTATGACAGTGCTTCTGCAGTGTCTTTTGCCGCGGTGTCCTTCGCCGAATTGTTGCTGCGGTGCAAGCGAAGAGCTGGCTCCCCCTAATCGATGAAGCCAGCCACTAAAAACTCGCTTTCGCAATGGCGTTTGGATTAGTTCTCGAGAACCGAGATATCACCACCGGTGGCCGATCCCAACGCACCCCAGACGCCATAAACGGACGCACCACCGGAGGGCTGTGCCAAAGCCAGATTCCCGGTGTCGATGGAATTGCTAAAGAAGCGCACTGAACCATCGCACATAGCCGCGTTCACGCCACCCGTGTGATTGCTGGAAGCCGGTAGCACCATGTTGGCTTGATCGCCCCATGTGCCGGCCTCCGCGCATCCTGCTGAATTAGGAGCACCAACGGTATTGAAGGCGCAGTACGATGCAGGCCCATCCGTCCAATTGATCCCACGGCGTCCATAAACGATCGTCCCAGCGTTAAAGAAGCGGCCGTTATGGACGCTTCGGCAAAGGATAGGCGATGCCCCGAGACCCGATACATTGTTCGCATAAGCCAACGTGACGCGAACGTTATTTGCAGCGGCTGCAAATCCATTCTGGCCGCCATTGCCTGTAGGCCCCTGGCAAAGGAGCTCGCTGATGCCGACCGTGTTGCTGGTGCCATCCGTAATTTGCCCAATCGTCCGCCAGAACATTCGGCCGAACATTCCCCGATTGGCCCCATTGTTATTCAAACCCGTCACCTGATCTCCAACCGACAGCGCATAGCTCATGTGCTTGGCGGTTGGATTAATCCCACCATCCGACGGGCACCGTAAGGTCGGAGGAACTCGATTCCAAGGCGCCCAGCTCAAATCGCCTCGCGGGCCCCCTGGTTGCACCCCGTTGGCCAAGTCTCCCGCATCGATTTGATTGGCCATGTTCCCCTGCTCGAAGAAGGGGAGAAGGGCCACAAACCCGCAAACCCGGCCGGAATTATGGAGAATGTTTCCGGTATTCGTCGTGACCGATGTCCCGGTTGTCCCCGTTGTCCCGTACATGCGTGCGGGGAATTTTTTATACGCGGACTCGTAATTGAACATGGACAGCCCAAGCTGCTTCATGTTGTTTGAACACTGCATCCGCCGGGCTGCCTCGCGCGCGGCTTGCACTGCCGGCAACAGCAGGCCCACCAGAATGCCAATGATGGCGATCACTACCAAAAGCTCCACCAACGTGAAGCCAACCCTGGAATGAATCCGTCTCATGCAAGTCTCCCTCTCAATGAATGAATGACTGCCCGCTGCTCTCAGGATGGGCGATCTATCGCCCACGCCCGTGCTTCAGTCAGGCTCATGCGCGGCTTCCGCGCATGCTTCATCCTAGGAGTGTCTTGCAACCATGTCAACAGTAGTGATAGTTATGGCGCCATTAAATGCATTTTGTGATGATTAGTTGCACGCTACGACATAATGGCGTAGTGATTCAACTTAGCCTTCATTCGCCTCGACGCCCGAGTGGAACGTGGAATAGATGGTGATGGGGATACCTAGCTCACCGAGTGTGTCGTAAACGAGCGGGCGAACATCATCCCATCTCAGGCCTCCCACCCCCGTCGCAATCGCAGGGAGCGCCAAACTTTCGATCCCTTCTTTCTCGACTGCATGCTTCAATCTCTTGAGCGCGTGATTCACGTTGGCCAACGTCGCCTTCCCCGGTCGCGACCCGTGATTGATCTCACCCTCTTGGGTAAGCAGATTGAATATACGCACGCCACCCACTCCCCCCCACATCCAAATTTCCCCAGGCTTCGGGTGGGTTTGGTGCGCATAGTGCCGAAAGTCCTTCGCCATCGAGGGCCATTTCTCTCGCAGCGCCAACGCCAAGCCGGAATCGAAATGGTCGTTCGGTGCAACCCCGTGTGCGATGGCTTGTGCTTTGCTCAAGAGAATATCGCCGCTTACTTCTCGTATCATGCTCTTTCCTTCATCGATGGTGTTCTGACACTTCGAGGAATAAGACGCGCGCTCCCGCCGCTCATTCCCACACTTCCCTTGCTACCAAGAGCGAAAGCCGTACCAGAGTGGAAGATTCAAGTTCACGCCCCGAAATGGCGCACTCCATGCGTCAGCAGGGTGGCGCTGAGCGCGTCAGAAAGGACCAGTCGCGCGTTTTGACGACCTAAAGATGCACAGAGTTGAGCCGGGGGCGTGCGTGCCCCCCTCAAATCGACGTCGCTCAGAACGGTTCGCAATCCGCCCAGTTGCGCCCCACCTTGACGTCGATTTTAAGGGGTACTCGAAGCGGCATGACTGTGGTCATGGTCTTCTGGACCAATCGAGCTAACTCCTCCCGATAGTCATCTCGGCAATCGAATATCAGCTCGTCGTGGATCTGCAGGATCATCTTCGCCGGCCAGTCGCGATGCTGAAGTTCACGGTGGAGTTCGATCATCGCCATCTTGATCATGTCGGCCGCGCTTCCTTGGATAACGGTGTTGATCGCCATCCGTTCGGGTTCAAGCAGCTGTTTCTTCTTCACGTCGGGCAAGCTTGGGAAGTCTCTCAATCCTTTCAAATATCGTTTGCGCCCGGACATGGTTGTGACGTAGCCATCGTGTCGGCATTGAACGAGCGTGTCGCTGATGAATCCTCGCACAGACGGGTAGCGATCGAAATATCGATCGATGAAATCACTAGCGTCCCCGCGAGCGATCCCCAAGGCTTTCGCCAAACCGAATGGACTCTGCCCGTACAGGATTCCGAAATTCACTGCCTTGGCCGCACGTCGCATGTCCGAGGTGACTTGATCGATGGGAATGCCGTGGACTTCGGAGGCCACGCGCGCGTGGATGTCCTCATCTTCCACAAACGCTTTGGTCATGCTCGCGTCTTGCGAGAAATGGGCGAGCACTCGCAATTCGATCTGCGAATAGTCCGCCGCTACCAAGGACCAGCCCTCCTCTCTCGCCAAGAACGCGGAGCGAATCGATCGTCCCTCGGCGGTTCGCACAGGGATATTCTGCAGATTGGGCTCGACACTGCTAAGACGCCCGGTGGCCGCGATGTCCTGGCGAAAGGAAGTATGAAGCCGCCCGGTTCGCGCCGAAACCAGCTTGGGCAACGCATCGACATACGTGTTTTTTAGTTTCGTGAACTGACGGTATTCCAAGATCTTCGCTGGCAAAGGATGTTCGGCCGCTAACTCCTCGAGCACCTCTGCATCGGTGCTGGGACCTGTTTTCGTCCTCTTGACCACACGCAGTTGAAGCCGTTCGAAAAGGATTCCCGCGAGTTGCTTGGGGCTATCCGGATTGAAGGACTCCCCGGCGAGCTGCATGATCTCGTCGAACAGTTGCAACAGCCGCGATTCGAACTGAGAGCTCAATGCACCCAGTCGTTCCGTCGAGATTCGAATCCCCTCGTATTCCATCCCCGCGAGGACTTGAATAAGGGGGAGCTCCAGATCCTCCATCACCGAGATCAAGTTCTCGTTCTTCAATCGTCCTTTCATCGGTTCGTAGAGTTGAAAGGGAACATCGACATCTTCGCATGCGTAGCGAGACACCTTCTCCACCGGCACCTGATCCATCGTGATCTGATTCTTGCCGGTGCCGATCAAGTCGCTGATAGGGATATTGATGTGCCCCAGCCACCGCTTGGCGAGCTCGTCCAAGTCGTGATTTCTCCCCCCTGCGTCGAGCAGATAGTCCGCGACCATCGTGTCGAATACGATGTTGAAGAGCGGCATACCGTGCGAACGAAGGACCACCGCATCGTATTTAATGTTCTGCCCCAAGAACGCTCTGGAAGGATCGGCGAACCAGGGAGCCAAAAGGGTTTGCGCGTCTTCCAGGCAAACGATGGTCTCCCCTGCAGGGCCGAGGATCGGAATGTACGCGGCCTGCCCTGCCCCCCAGCACAAACTGATTCCCACCAATTCCGCGTCGCGCGCTCGCGTGGAAGTTGTCTCTGTATCCACCGAAACAATTGGGGTATTTCCAATCTGCTTTAATAGCTCCGCCAAGGCATCGACGGTGTCGACGGTGCGATACCCTTCGCATGACAAGGTGGCCGTTGGTTCGGAGGGCGCATGCGACTCGGTGGAAAGTGCAAGATAAACTTCGGCGATCCTCCTCATCCCTAGGTCTTGGAAGAGCTGCGCCGCCGTATCGCGGTCAAAGTTGCCTGGCCTCATCTGAGACCATTCGAGAGGCAGTTCGCAATCGACTTTGAGCCGCACGAGCTCGCGACTCAACAAAGCCTTGTCCCGATGCGTCCTGAGATTTTCTTTCTTCTTCTCCCCTGCGACTTGGTCAATATTCGCGAGAATGGTGTCCAAGTCACCGAATTGCTCGAGCAACTGTTGGGCGGCTTTCGGGCCAATCATCGGAACACCGGGCACATTGTCCACCGAATCTCCGACCAGCGATTGAAAATCCACAACTTGTTCGGGACGAACGCCCCATGTCGCCATCAGCTCGGGTGCACCGAACAGTTCGTTCTTTCTCACGTTGAGCATCTGCACCCGATCGTTGATCAACTGCCTGCAATCTTTATCGCTGGTGACCAGCAACACGCGAGCCCCCCGATCCGATGCTTGCTTGGCGAGGGTCGCGATAATATCGTCCGCCTCATAGCCCGGCAGAGAAATCATGGGTATGGCAAGCGTTTCGAGGCACCGGTGGATCATGCCGATCTGGTCTCGCAGCGCGTCGGGCATCGCTTCTCGGTGGGCTTTGTATTGATCGTAAAGCTCATTGCGAAAGGTGAGCTCCGAAGCATCAAAGGCACAAACGAGAAACTCCGGCTTCCACTGTTGCCGCAAATTTGCCACATCGCGAAGGAATCCTTGGACTGCCCCCACTTCTTGGCCGTGTGGGTTGGTCATCGATGGAAGCGCATGAAAGACTTGGTAGATCAAGGAGTGCGAGTCGATCAAGACGACAATGTCCCCTTCACGAGGGGAATCGTGCGGCGGTGGAGCGGATGGGGAAGTCGATTCGGCAACTACCCCAGAACTCGAATCCACGTGAGGAGTCGGCGTTCCAGAAAGGATTGGCGACGTGGGTTGGGAGGACGTCGGTGCCCGAGACTCGATCGCATCGAATCCAAGGAGCATCGGTTGGTTCTGGGTTCCTTTTTTAGCCATTCTAGACGCGTTAACTTGGGGGTTAGTGAAAGGGAGGACGGTCGCAGTACTGCCGGACCACGGAAGAATGTCGGGCCGCTATTACAAATGATGGGATGCGATCGAGCCTAAAGCGACGACAGCAATCAGCAATAGGATGGCCGCGAAGATCAAGACAATCACCAACGCGAGCTTTGCATTGGAGAATGGAGCAATTCCGTACACTTCCCGTGTCTGACCATTGACCAATACGCGATACGGCTTTTCTTTGTACTGATAAGCCATGATCCAGACCGGAAGCAATGCAGGCACGCTCGACATCGCCTGCACTCGATTGTTGACATGAATATTTCGAGTGGATCCTGAGATCCGTCCTCGCACCTCCTCGGCGACAATGCGATCGATCGCGGCGCGTGCCATCGCTCGCGCATCGCGTTTGGTCACTCGGAATTCCTCAACGATCGCATGGACCAAATCGATTTCATCGGGCCGAACCCCTGCCGATAAATCGAAGGGCGCAATTTCTTGGACCTCTTGCGGTGTGAGGATTCCACTCGCACCGACGAGGATGGAATCGTAGCGACGCTGTGATGTCCCGGCGACGGGTCGCCAATTCCCCCTCGCCCCAGCGGGAACCTGGGACGTGTCGGCTGTCCAAGCGGTTTCGACCTCTGCGGAAAAGACCCAAAACGGTACGTAGACGGCCGTGACCTTGCTGATCACCGCTGCCTGGGCGGCATCATTCGGACGCCAAAATCCTCGCCCCAACCATTCGCGTATCATCCCTTCGACCTGCGACGCGTCGATCTGAAAAGGGACTACGACATGCGGTTCCAGTGTGCGCGCACTCGGTCGAGATTGCATGGATTCACTGCCGCAGAATGGACATCGCAGCTGGCGAGCCGATGGATCGTAACTCATCGATGCACCGCACTGGGAGCATTGAAAGCGTAGGACCCCTTCCTGCGATGGAGCCGTTTTCGGGGCAATCCCTACCCCTACTCCATCCAACCCAGAGGGATTCTCGGTGCCGCAGTTGCAGCAGAATAAATCCTCTTCGTCCAGAAAACTTCGACAAACCCCGCATCGCGATTCGAGCATCACGCACCTATTCTCGGATGGGTCAAAAGGACCACGATCACGATTAGGAGCAAAATCAAAAGAGCACCTGCAACGATCGCAACTGTGACCCGCGTCTTCGACCACGGCTTTTCGCCGTATATCTTGCCCGTTTGCCCATTCACCAGGAAGCGAAAGACTCGATCGCGATACCGATAAGTCAAAATGTGGACAGGAAGGAGGACAAGATCCGTTCCTCCCACATCCAAGTCGGTCGTGACTTCTAAACTCTGATACGTATCTCCCGGCAGGAAACTCGCAATGCCTCGCTTCTCGCGATCCCGAAACTCTTGACTGGTCGTCGTCAACGCTTCGTCCTTGGTGACGGAGTACTCCTCCACCAACCAACCCGCGAGGTAATCCGGGCGGTATCGCATCATATGCGTCAGCTGATAAGGCTGGATCTTGAGCGATTCCGAATGGGGAAGCCCCTTGGACGCCGAAACCATGTACCCTGAATAGTACTTGCGGTACTCGCCCGAGAGGGGCCACCACTCTGTCTCGCGCACTTGGCGTGTACGCGTCTCCCATTGCCCCTTCGAATTCTTAACTCGGTACGTTTCGGTACGATACCAGTACTCGCCTATCTGAGCTCGCCAACGGCTTTCCGCGATCATCGAGAAATGCCAAAAGGGTAGGTAAATCCCTTGCTGTTTATCAGTGAACGAACGGGCTTTCAAATCCCCAGGGCGAAACCAACTGTTTTTCCCGAGCCATTCGAAGAAGAGCTCGAGGGCACGCTCCCTGCTGATCGCAAATCCGATGACGAACTCGGGGCGGAGCGTACGGCGTTTTTCGGCCGCCAATTCGATGACATATGTCGAATCGCAAAACGGACATCGCAAGCTGTTGCCACCAGTGGGGACATCCACATCTGCCCCGCAGTTGTCGCAATGGAAACTGGTACCACTGGAATCCACAGGCGTCGCAGCTTCACCGTCTGTTCGATCCAAAACCGGTGCTTCGAGGATACTGGGTTTGCCATCGGACGACGGAGGTGCAAAGGGAACACCACATGCCGTGCAAAAACGAGCTCCCAGCTGCCGGGGAGATCCACACGCGGGACAGGGAAGCTCGGTATCAGGCCGCGCCCGCTCCCAGTCCGAATCGAGATCGGGCGAAATGACGGGAGGAAGAATCGGTGGTTCGTCGACTCGCACGGCGCGGTCCTAAGGCTTGCGATCCGAAAAACGCCCATTTGAATGCTTCGAAGTCCTTTTCGCAACGACACTCCCCCGTTCGCGTTGATCGGCAGCATAACCGCTACAACCGACAATCTCGCGGTACGTAGGAAAGTTCCCACTCCGGAAAGATCTCGAAAAGCCCCTTCCTCTTTTGGGAACAACCTACCGTTTACTGGTGATTTGTTCCCCTAGCGACAAGATCCATTATGGCAATCAAGAAAGACAAAGCGGAGAACGCAAAACAAGTCAAAGAGGCTCACGGCGATAAATCCAAGGATGCTGGCCCTGCCAAGGGTGGCGGACTCGTCGGGAAGCTGCTCCTCGCGGCATTCGTCAGCGCCGTCGTCATCACGGAGACATTCGTCTTCTTCTTCCTCGTTCCATCGGGTGAGGAAGTCGCCGCGCTGGCCGAGCATCGCTTGATCACCATCGCGCAAGAAATCGACGCGAAGGAGAAAGAGCATGAAGCTGAAGAGGACCACATCATCGAATTCGACCTCGGTACCTTCAGTATTTCCTTCATTCCTCCCGGTGCAGATATGAACTACCGCGTGGAGTTTCGGCTTTACGGCGAACTGCACGCCAAGGATGTCGAGCATTTGCAAGCAATCTTCGATGAACGGCAAGGCCGATTTCGAAATCGCATGCTCCTCGAAATCCGCAATGCCTCGCTTCAAGAATTGGAAGAAAACCAATTGGGGTTGATTCGACGCCGGCTATTAGCGACAAGTACAGAGTTATTCGGAGAAGCGATCCTGCTCAGCGTCGGATTTCATGACTACCAAGTCATCGAAGATTAGCGACGAGCGGCCGTTGTAACCCTCCCTTTGATGGCATTCCGCGAATCAAGGATGATTCCATGTCCGATACCACTGCTTCGTCGACCAACGCCGATCGTTCCACAACCCAGGCAGAAAATATTCTGGAACGAGCGGAGGCCGCCCTGCGCGATGTCGAAGAATCGCTTCGAGCTCCGAACGTCAAACGTTACGACTTAGAAGAACTCGTCGGATCGGATGGCCCGCCAGAAAAAGTATCAATCGATCTGCTGCGCGATGTTCAACTCGAACTGAAAATCGAACTCGGGCGGACTCGGATGAGCCTCGATGAAATCCTGAGGCTTCGAAAGGGATCGGTCATCACCCTCGATAAACTAGCAGGGGATCCCGTCGATATCTTTGTGAACGGCAGATTGGTCGCTCGCGGCGAAGTTCTCGTTCTCAATGATAACTTTTGCGTTCGGGTGGCGGAATTGGTGGGCAGCGATGCTATTTAGTCTACCGTTGTCGACGTTTCCCTTTTTTCCAAGCCCCCAAGTTGGATCCTCGCGCGAGATTTCTGCGCGAACGTGGTTAGGCTCTGTCGTCTTGGTCTTCTCCTGCTTCGCAGCTAACGTTCAAGCTCAAACGGAACCCCGCTCTTATGGCGATCCTTCGATCGTTCAGCCGCGCGGACTGAGTATCCAGCCATCGAGATCTGCCTCCGAACCAGCGGCTGCACCCTACAATGCCACGGGACTGCCACCCGCGAGTTCGGCTAGGCAATCTCCCCCCCAGCCGGTCTCACAGCCTACCTCGCTACCGAACTCTCTGCCCCAGCCCGACCAGAGCGTTCAAGCTGCCTCGTACAACGCACCCGTCTCGCTCCCTGCCCTATCCCAATCTTCGTCATCGACTGCAAGCGCCAAATCCAATGGCATTGCGCTGAAGGCGCCCAAGTCGCCGAAAGAAGGGGAAGTAGAACGTCCAACCAGTTCGCTAGGAACCTTCTTTTCTGTCCTGTTTTCACTTGGAATTGTTCTGAGCATGTTCCTCGGGCTCGCGTGGCTCTATCGCAAATCGCAACCCCAGAGTGCTGCAAAACTCCCTTCGGAGATCGTCCAAATTCTCGGCCGAACGAATATTGCACCGAGGCAGTCGATGATGGTCGTGCGATTCGGGAGCAAGCTTCTCCTGGTGAGTCAGCAACCAGGCCAAACAGAAACCCTGTCTGAAATCACGGATCCGATCGAAGTCGATCGGCTGGCAGGGATTTGCGAATCCAAAGCTCCGCGTTCCGCGACGCAGAGCTTCTCGAATGTTCTATTGCAAGTGGCCGGGGTAAACAAATAGCCGGGGCGCCGAATAGCTAGTTGCTCGGGGCCGATCGCATTTCGAACTTGGAGGGAATCCCACCTTTCGACTCATCCGCGTTCTCTGAACTCAGATAGCTGCCGCCAAAACACATGGGGCTGAACTGTTCGTGGATCGGATTGTCAACGTAGTGAGGGGCCCAGCCGGTCGCGTCTTCGAAGAAACGAATGCATCGGATATGGTGGTCGTCACACAAGTTGAACCAGTGCTTCATGCCGCGCGGGACATTGATCATGTCCCCGCTTTCGACCGTTACTCCGAAAACGGGACCACCTTCCGGATGCAAGTGAAAAACTCCCTTGCCCGAAACGGTGAAACGCACCTCGTCCTCGCTGTGCGTATGCTCTTTGTTGAACTTCTGAAGCATCGCATCCAAGTTGGGGGTTTGCGGGTGGACATTGATGACATCCGCCGTCACGTAACCTCCTTTCGCTTTGACTGCATCGATTTCGGGCTGGTATTCGGTCAAGATATCGGTGTCGCTCGCATCGGATTTGAGCCGCCCCGCGACCTGCCAATGCTCGTACCAAATCCCGAATGGCTTTAAAAATGCCGAGATCTCAGCCGGATCGCTGATGGTTCGATTTTGCTCTTCGATAAATACGCTTGCCATGTTGAACCGTGCTCTGGGGGAGGGGATGGATTCGAAACTCAAAGGTGGGACGCACCGCTCGGGAAGTATATCGATTTTGGGCCCCACCAACTACCACGATGCGTAGACGGTTTCGATCCAAGGTGTCTCGGTTCCCATTTTTCGCCAAACGCCGATGAATAGTACCGGCCTCGTCTCGTCGGATGTCTGGGCGAGAAACCGCCGGTGGACCTCTTCCGGTACGACTACCATGACCTTGTCGTCATTCACGGTCAGGTGCGTCGGCAGTTTCCACTCACCCTCGGTATTCTCAGGAACCGAAATCGAATCGACCAGCACCACGGCCCCACCGCTTTGATGAGGAGGGATCCCTTCGATTTTCCCCTCCAAGCAAAGAGTCAGCAATCGTGGATAGGCCGGTTCTGCCAAGAACGCACGACTCCAGGTGTCTAACTCTCGCTTCCATGCTTGAAGCGAAACACTTTTTTGCGAAACGACACCCTCAGCCACACGGAGACATGAGCTATAAAACTCGCGTGCCATCGCCTGTCGCTGCTCGTTGTCGGCGTTGGGCCAGTTCTCCTTCAACTCCAGCTGCCATGCTTCGCATTTTGCGATGATTTCCCGCAGGCTCTCTGGCGTCAATGAGGAGGGATCGGTGACCTCGCGGTTGAGGCCCCGTGGTTCGTCAGAAAGGGGCGTGGCATCGGAAAACGCTTCCGATGCTGGGGGTGCATCGGATAAAGATGTCTCGGGGGCAGCGGTTTGTTCGGATCTTTCGGTGGGGTGTGGGAAGGCTTCTGAGTCCGAGTCCGAGGACGACGAGCTTTTCAGGCTTGGTAACTGGCTTGTTGGCCCCGATGCGACGGATGGGGATGACCAATCTAGACGGTCGGCCCGGTTCGAATCGCGCAGAGACCGACCGTCTCCTCCGCCAAAGGTGCCATCGTCGCGGAAAGAGTTCCCTCGCAGATGCCTCGGTACAATGGCCGGGATGTACCGCGCGACAGTTGGTCCGGCATTCCCTAAGTCCCTTCCAAAACCATACCAGAGGATCGCGATGGCGATCGGGATCGCCGCCAATCCCCCCAGCACCGGCGGAACAATTCTCCCGAGGAGGGAGGTCTCAGCTCGTTGGGTACGCGTAGCAGGAGCCGAGGTCACCACCCAAGCAGGAGTTGTTTCCGCGGCATCTGCTTCGGCCGACTCTACTTCCGGGAGCTGTGCCTCCGGTGGGGCAGACTCCCCCGGAACGGCTTCTCTTGAAACGGGGCCATCCCAGGTTACGTCCAGCGGATGACTGCCGTTCAAAGAGCCCGCGAGATCGTCCGGGTTCGAAGAAGTCTGACTCATTTAGGAATAACCGAAGGTGGAAAAACAGGCATCCCGTCCACAATCCAGTTCAGGAAGAACGAGCGGTACCCTTCAAGATACCCTCAGGAGGGGGCGGGCAGCCCGTTTCGGCTCCAAAGAATCGTTGAAATCGGAGGGGCCGGCAGGAGGATTCTTCCCGATCTCCCGAGCATAGAGGCGACTTCAGGGCCTTGTGGCTTGGCTTGCGGGGCAGTTTAGACCATACTTTGTTTAGTTCTGATCAGTTATTGCGGTATTCTCCCGGGGTACCGATCTAACCCGCCAAAATCCCCCACACAGCTAGACCCTTTCCATGCTTCTCCGAAAAGCACGTTTAAGCCTCCTTGCCATCCTGTTCCTTGTAGCCCTTCGATTCGTTGTTGGGTTCCACTTCTACATGGAGGGTGCGACCAAGGTGAAGGAGGGGAACTTTTCGTCGACCGGATTTCTCGCCGGGGCAAAAGGACCTTTGGCGGATAAGTTTCATCAGTTGATTCCCGACTACGACGGCCGTTTTCGATTGCCGGAGCTTCGAGAACAAATGCCGGAAAAGGATCAGAAACCGACCAAAGAGGATTCGAACAAACTGCTTTCCTACAAGAAGCTTTTCGAACACCTGGATGCGTACGCTGCCAACGCCAAAGAACTCTACGGATTTACCGAGGAGCAGAGCAACAAGGTAGACGAATTGGTTAACGGCTCGAAGGAGGTAACCGGAGCGAAAGAAAAACTGATCGCTGTCGCTGACGATTGGGGCCCTCAAATTAGTGAGTACCTCGTAGGATTCGAGCGAGTCGCCATCAACCAACGCGACGAAATGCGAAACAACGTTGCAGGGTTGCGAAAACAGAAAGACGAAATCGAGAGCAAGTGGCGCGCATTGGTGAAAGCCCCTCTCGCGGATGTGGACTCGATCTTGGCGGACTTGGAAACCAAAGTCAACGCAATCGCCAAAGGGGAACAAAAGGGAGAAAAGAACAAGCAACGCTATGCGGAATTACGACTGCCCGATGCAGGGCCGATCGATGTCAAAATGGTGGACCGGATCATCCCTATTTTCGATATGACCGTTGGCATCCTGCTGATGATTGGCCTCCTGACGCCGTTAGCTGCTCTGGCCGCAGGCCTCTTCCTCGCATCGGTGGTCCTCACCCAGTTTCCGGGTTACCCCGGCGCACAACCGACCTATTATCAAGGTATCGAAATGTTGGCTTGCTTTCTCCTCGCATTCACCGACGCCGGTCGGTATGCAGGACTCGATTTCATTCCTTGGAGTTTCTGGAACCGCGGCACGAAAAAGGCAGACGCGGAGTAATCCAGTTCGGCTTCGACCTACGTAGAATTACAAAGACCAAACGACCCAACCCACACCACCCATCAACCCTTGCTATACGGGGATCCCTTCCATGAATCAGTTGACTCCAGACGAAAAGAATATCGGACAAAACAATTTCCACGAAGCTGTTGGCTTCACTCGACGAGAGTTCATGCAAGGTGTCGTTGCTGCGGGTGCCGTTTCGGGCGCCGGATTGGGCGCGATGTACTTTGGATACAACAAGGTGAACGACCCCGTTCGCGTCGGTGTGATCGGTGTGGGAGATGAGGGAAACGTGTTGATCGGGGGATGCAATCCCGACTACGTCACGGTGAAGGCGATTGCCGATATTCGTCCCTTTGGCATCCATCGAGCATTCCATGGAGACTGGGCTTCCCCAGCAGCGAATTCCGCTCGACCTGGATTGATCAAACAGTACAAGTACTCCAGCGAAGATGAAGCCCGCAAAAACGTAAAGGTTTACGACGCGACCAACGGTGGCATCGATGCTTTGCTAAAGGACGAGGAAATTGAAGCTGTCATCATCGCGTTGCCTCTTCACCTGCACGCTCCCATCGCCGTAAAGGCCATGCAGGCCAAAAAGCACGTTTTGACCGAAAAACTGATGGCGCACAACGTCGCGCAGTGCAAAGTCATGGCGCGTATCTCCGAGGAAAGCACCGACCAAAACGGTCACCCCATCCATTTGGCCACCGGTCACCAACGGCACTACAGCGTTCTCTATGACAATGCAGTACACCTTCTCAAATGGGGAATGATCGGCCAACTTCACCACATTCGAGCCCAATGGCACCGAGGTAACTTGCCCGGCAAGGACTCTTGGCAGCCCTGGTTGCCCGGTGGTGAAATCGGCCTAGACCCAAAGCAAAGCCGCGTTCTGGCAGAACTCACCAAGTTTAAAAACGAATTGGAAAAAGCGAAATCGCCCGCCGAAATCGATCTGCTCACCAAGAAAGTCGCCCAATGGGAAGCTTGGATGAAGGACATCGACGTCGATGCGGAAAAGTTCGGTTACATCAACAAAAAATTGGGCGATCGTGATCGACCCGCGATCGAAGAATTGGTCCGTTGGCGGATCTTCGAACGAACCGGTGGCGGACTGATGGCAGAGCTGGGTAGCCACCAACTTGATGCGGCTACCATCTTCTGCAGCGCCCTCCGCTCCGACGGCAAAAAAGCACACCCACTTACGGTCCACGCATTAGGCGGACGGCACATCTTCCCGTTCGATCGCGAATGCGATGACCACGTGTACTGCTCGTTCGAGTTCCCCGGACCCGAGTACAGCGAAAAATTTGACGCGGGCTACACCATTCCAGGCGTCAAGGGAATTCCGGGCTACGATACCGACCCCAACAAGAAGATCGTCGTTACCTACTCGTCGATCAACGGTAATGGATATGGCGGGTACGGTGAAGTCGTCATGGGGACCAAGGGAACCATGATCATCGACAAAGAGCAAGAAGTCATGCTGTATGCAGGCTCCGATACCGGTGCCGCTGTAGGTGTCAAAGCGGCCAAGGGTGGGTACGCCCTGGATACTCAAGCCAGTGGTGGATCCTCCGCACCGATCGCCAAAGCGGCCTCCAACTCCGGGCCCGTTAGCCGTGGCTACACCGAAGAAATCGAACACTGGGCTTACTGCATCCGAAACCCAGATCCTGCAAACCGTCCTAAGTGCTACCCCGAAGTCGCTATGGCCGACGCGGTCATTGCACTCACCACCAACGTGGCGATGCGAAAAGGAGCGCGAGGTGAAGCGGGCTTTGTCAAGTTCGAAGAGTCTTGGTTCGATGTCAAGTCGGACGATACTCCGGACGGAAGCAACGTCTCGCAAGAGATGGATGCGATGAGAAACTACAAGATCGATGGCGGAACTCAATCCGCTTAAAGACCCTGTAGAACTTAACACGGCCACATCGCTCGACGGGCTGCTAGGTAGTAGCCCGTCGAGCTATTGATCCGGATCGGCACCGAGCGGCTTTCGCACGGTTTGCGAAACCCAGCCCTAGAGCTCAAGCTCTCTGCATTCGAAAGTCGCCACCCAAAGACCATGAGCGAAGTTGCCACCACTCGCCCGCCGAGAACCATTCCGGGCAAGCTCTTCGCGATCCCCTTTGCGGTTGTTGTACTATTTTTGCTCTGGCTCGTTTTTTCGATGGCCGTTCGGTTTCAGACGATCATGAAGCAACTGGAACGAACCCGAGGTGCTTGGCCGGCCGCTAGTGTTTCGCTGTTCGAGCGATACGAGTTGTTGATAAATTCCAACCCAGCTTGGACAGAATCCCAACGCGATGCACTGCGCCGAGAAATCGATGACGCCAAGAAGGTCACCCAGTTCGATCAGCAGAGCCCCAAGTTCTATCGCTTGGAGCAGTTGGTTCGGGATAGCGGTCATCCCCAAGACGTTGTCTCCAGCGACGAATTCCCAGAGTCCGTGTTGGATGTCATGCGCCTCGATCGAGAACGCGAACTCTTGCAAAATGACTTCGTCGGACGTGCTACCGTGTACGGCCTGCGTCTGAAGCTACCTCCCATTTTCGATCTTCAGACCCCCAATCGTCCAAGGCAGTAGTTCATTTCGCGAATGGCAGTGGTGAAGCGACTATGGATTGGAATTCATTTCTGGGACATCACCGACAACGCGGATGGTTTGCCAATGCCATCCGCACGAATAGGCTTGCTAGTACCTTTCTCCTCGTCGGTCAGGATGCCATCGGCAAGCGAACGTTTGCGAGATTGATTGCCAAGACCCTGCTCTGCCTGAGAAACGACCCGAAGGACTTCTCTCCCTGCGGCCTCTGCGAAGCGTGCGTGCAAGTGGAAGCTGGAACCCATCCCGATTGGCTGCAGATCGAACGGGAAAAAGGGAGGACAGCCCTCTCCATCGATCAGTTTATCGGCCCAGAAGACAATCGGATGCGAGCGGGACTTTGCTACGAAATTCGAATGAAACCGTATTCGGGGCGTAGAAAGATCGCCGTCATCGACGATGCGGACACCATTGGTGTGGAAGGTGCGAACAGCCTGCTCAAGACACTGGAAGAGCCACCTCCGGGTTCTGTCATCTTCCTCATCAGCACCAGCCTGCAGCGGCAACTGCCGACTATTCGGTCGCGTTGCCAAGTTGTTCGGTTTCAAGGCCTTTCGGTAGAAGATCTCGCTCAGCTCGCAATTCGACAGGGGATTGCAAATGGTCCGGAAGAAGCCAAACGGATCGCTTCCGAGGCCCAGGGATCGCTCGCTTCGTTTTCCGTGCTTATGGACGATGAACTCCGAGAATTCAAATCGCAATTGCTGCAGCAGCTCGAGGGCCATCCTTTTGATTTCCCACGCTTTACCAAGGCGATGTTGACCAACATGGATAGTGTTGGTGCCGATTCCCAAGCGAAACGGGAGCGTTTAAAATTATTGATTGACTTTGTTCAGCAGAACTACCAAGCGAAACTGATGGATGCGGTTCGCCAGGGGAACGCCACCGGTATCGAGACAGGAGTTTCTCTGATACGCCGCTGCATGGATGCGAAAGAACACGTGGATAGGATCGTCGCCCCTGCAGCACTCGTGGAGGCCTGGTCAGCCGATCTCGCTAGCCTCAAGGGGTGACACCCCATTGGGTAACCGCCATTTCCCTCTTTATCGATTGCCTCGAGTAGTCTTTCGATCAAAATAAAAGCTTGATCGATCCCTCCCTCAACCCCACCTCCGATCGAATGAAAAACACGCATCCTCACCATCCTTTCGCCAAGTTCCGCTATGCCCTCCTCGGCGCGACCGTTTGGGCGCCCCTGAGCGGATGCAACGAAACGCACGAGGAAACAAAAAAAACTGCCGTGATCGAACAGATCGTCGAAGCAGACGTGATGGTCGTCGAACCAGTCAACTGGCCGACTACCGTCCGATGCCAAGGGAGCTTGATGGCCGACGAAACAACGACCGTCAGCGCGAAGGTAGGAGGCCGTGTCTCGGCGGTCCTGTTTGAAATTGGAGACCTCGCCTCGGCGGGACAAATTCTGGTCGAAATCGACTCCGAAGAATACCAACTCCAAGCCGAACAAGCCGATGCACAGCTTTCCCAAGCTCGAGCCGCCGTCGGCTTGAAACCCGATGATCCCCTCGATGGATTGAACCCTGACAATGCTCCACCCGTTCGGGAGGCAAAGGCGGTCTTGGACGAGGCGACCAAGGCTTTGGCTCGGATCAATTCACTCGCCGGAAGCGATGTTGTCACAGAAAATGATCTCGAACTAGCCATCGCAGCGGAACGTGTGGCGGCCGCGCGACTCGCTTCAGCTCAAAACGCAGTCCGAGAAAAAATCGCCTTGATCCGAGTCCAAATGGCGCAGCGAGGACTGGCGCATCAACGACTGAACGACACACGCGTTCCCTCCCCATTCGAAGGCTATATACAGTCGAAAAACGTTGCCATCGGAGCATTCGTGCAAGCAGGACAACCCCTCCTTACCTTGGTGCGAAATCAAAAACTCCGATTCCGCGCCAGCGTTCCCGAACGATATGCTCATCAATTGAAAGTAGGACAACGTGTCGATGTCCGATTCGACCTGAGCAATCAAGTTCGCGAAGGGACTGTCTCCCGAATCAGTCCAAACCTCGATCCGATGAATAGATCTCTCGGTTTTGAAGTCGACCTCGACAACGCAGACCAATCCCTGCGGAGCGGCCTCTTCGGCGAAGCAACCATCGAGATTGCCCCTGAAGCGAAGAGCCTAGCGATTCCCACAAACACTCTCCAACGATTTGCAGGTGTAGACAAGGTATGGAAAGTCGTCGACGGAAAAGTCAAGGAACAAGTCGTCTTGGTCGGCTCAGCCCGCGATGGGTGGGTTGAAATCCAAAAGGGAATTCAATCCGGGGACATCCTCGTTCAAGACAGCGAAAAAGGAAAACCTGGCAAATGGCTGCCGGTCGCGGAGAAAAAAACATCCGCACCCCCTGCAAACAAGTTACCCGAGCAACATGATGGGACGAAGGGGGATACATAAAAAGGGAATGCTGAGAGATACCCATCCCAGTAACGACCGCCCCAGTCCCAACGAAACGTTGTCGTTCTTACTGGGCGGGTGTCCAATCCCCATCAGAGGTATCAGTAAGAGCATGATGACGAAGTCAGGTTGCCCATACCGATACCCGGAATAAATCACAAAACCTGCAGCCCCGGCGTACGCCAACCAAGCAACGAAAAGGGAACGCTTGCCGAGCAAGCCAAAAATCACATGCCCCCCATCGAGTTGGCTCACCGGGACCATGTTCAATCCAGTCACCAAGAATCCAACCCAAGCCGCCATCAGCATCGGATTCATTGCGGAATTCGCAATCCAATCGAATCGAACACTCCCCTCCCCATGCACGGCCGCATTGAGCACCTGCACGATCAGCGGCTGCCCGAACTGAATCGAATTGCTTGTCGTTGTAGGGGGTGTTCCGGTTAGCAGTCCTGCAATGGCGATCGGTATGGCGAAAACGAGTCCCGCCAAAGGCCCCGCAATTCCGATGTCAAAGATTTGCTTTCGATCCGCTTGCCCCCCATCCATCATGATCACCGCGCCACATGTGCCGGTCGGACTAACGGGAAAGGGAATAAACAGAGGCAGGGTCGAGGGAATCTTGTACCATCGCGTCGCGAAGTAATGTCCAAGCTCGTGTGCGCCAAGGATCGCCGTAAGGGACAGCGCGAACACCAGTCCGCCATACCAATTCGCTAAGAAGTGTTGCCGAACGACAAAGAGCGAACCCTCTTCCGATGCTTGGAGAAGGATCGACGTGGGCGACCAGGCTACGATGCCCGCCCATGTCATCGATAGCAAAGTCGTGACCAATAGAAACGTTGGAACTACCCACGCCGGCCGTCTTCGACGAACTTCGTTCGAGGGAAGAGCCTCAGAGCGAAGCTCCCCCGTTGAGGAATCGTCCCGAAATATGTCGAGTGTCTTTTCGAACTCTTTCGAGGATAGGCTCGGAGTATTCACCTAGTAACTCAACAGGCTAATGACTTGGTACGGTTGCAATTTGTCTCGACCTCCCAACGCCTTCAGTTCAATGCAAAAAAGGCATCCTGCAATCTCGACGTCGTTGTGAGATAACAGCTTGCAGCACGCGCCTACCGTTCCACCCGTTGCGAGTAGGTCATCCACAACCAAAACACGCTGCCCTGGCTTGACGGCGTCCTTGTGCATTTCCAAGGTATCGCTCCCATATTCCAATTCGTAGCTGAACGTGTGCCTGTCGTATGGCAGTTTTCCAGGCTTCCTCACCGGAACAAACGCAGCGCCCAATTCCAAAGCCAACGGTGCCGCAAAGATAAAACCCCTAGCCTCCGCTGCGACGAGCGTGTCGATACGTTCCCCTCGGAATGGATCCGCCATCCTCTCGATCGTTTCGCGAAACGCCTCTGGGTTGGCCAACAGGGGGGTGATATCTCGAAACAGAATTCCTGGTTTCGGAAAATCGGGGATGTCGCGGATAAAACTCTTTAGGTCTAGGTCTGGTCGTCGACTCATGTTTTCCATCGATACGGTGGGGATCAATCCTTACGGGCGAGCAGATTGTAACCCAATCGCATCGTTGGATCACTCCCCATCCGCTGCATTCGCTTTGGGAGTCGTAGCAGCATTCGCGTCCGATCTCTTGGATCGATAATCGCGAATGCGATTTCGCACTTCAATCGCTTGGTAATAGCCCCAATTCCGAAGCCTCGATGTCCATCGCGGTCCGCCGATAATCCATCTCTCCTGCGCGCTCGGCAATCCCCCCAGCCGCGGTTTGTAATCCTCATCCCCTCGCATGAAATCGACACTGCGACACCCGTGCAACGCCGCTTCGCGTATGGAACAGAAACTGGTCTGCCACCCTGGCCTATATTCGAGGTACTTCGTGTTCATACCCGTGAGGTAGATGTAGAGGGTCCCCCCATAACGAAATCCAATCATGCCTCCTGCGGGCTCGCCATGCACGGTTACCAGGCTTACCAACGGTCGATGGGTTGAATCCTCGTCATCCCAAAGCGATTCCATCGCCTTGAGTAGAAAGGACTCAAAACTCGTTGTACCGAAGCAACCGTTGATTCCCCTCTCCGCCCATCGGCCTTGATGAAGATCGGCGATGACCTGGGCCATCTCTTTGGCCTCTTCCAAGGTTTGGGCGACGCGAAAGGTACTGACTGTCTCCTGCCAACCCTGCGTCTGCTCCAGCATTTTTCGAACGCGCCGCGAAAGGGACTTGATGTAAGGGTCCCAACCCTGCTCGATGGATGCCTCCCAGCAACTGAGCCCGGCTCTTCGCTCGATTTCTATAGAACGGATCGATTGAAGTCGCTCGTAGAACGCTTCCATCGCAGGATCCCCTTTTCGTATGCCGTCGAAGTCCAGATGATCCCACTTCCCGCTCCGCGCGCTGTTTTCGAGCAAGTAGTCTGCGAACGCATGAGCAGCCGCGGCGGCATTTTCAGGTTGGACCAATATCCCCAAGTCATCGGAGCAGGCTTTGCCGTTTCCTAATAGACACAACGTTTCACCGAGAAGCCATCTCTTGGTTCGAACCAGAGGCATGATCGCAATCGTCTCCCCCTGATAACGCGCGCGAAGGATATGAAGTTTGTATTCGTCTTGATAAGCATCCCACCACGATCGCAACCACGGATAACTTCGGTTCAGTCGATTGCCATGAAGTCGCTCCCAGCTTGATCGAATCTCTTCCCACTCCGCTGTCGTGCTCAGCACATCGATTTGCAATGGTCCCACGGCATCGCATTGCTTGGTCGACGATCCGTCGGTGGGACGTTCGATACCACGCGGAATCGCGGAGGGAATGGGGATGGCGATCCCATGGGGGGCCGAAGCAGTAAAGCTTGCGGGACTGATCACGGTCATGGCGAGGGATCCTTTCGCGAGGTAAGTAGCCGGGGGGCTCGGAACTTGCAGAGTGGTTTTCCAAAAGTAGGTTGCACGCAAGGCAACGGGTGAAAATTGCAAATCTTTTTGAGACCGCAATGCGGATCGACTCGCCTCTCTCTTTGATCCGCTAGGATAACCCCTACATTCGGTACAATTGAATCGGTAAGGGAGCGGACTCAGAACTCTCAACGCATTGAAAACGTTATGAACTCACACCATCTTCGACGCCCCCCCTCCACGACACCCAATTCCATTCGCAAAGCGCGAGGACGCATATGGGTCGCACGATCGCTTTGGTTCGGAATGACTGGCTATCTCCTAGGGATCCCATTGTGCCATGTCGCCATGGGGGAGAACCCCTTATTCCAACCTCCAGCATCACCGGTTGTGGAATCCAACAGCTCTGCCAACGCTCCAGATCCATTGAGGCAGCCCCTCGAAACCTGGGTCGGATGGATTGAGGCACCCGAGACCCACCTGCGCTGGTTCGTCCAGTTTCAAAAAGATTCGAAAGGGGTTCTGCAGGGGAGTAGCTCCACTCCCGAAGTCCAAACAAAGCCAACCCCCTTCTCGAAACTGGAGGTCACCAAGGATGCTTGGAAACTGGAATGGACCGATCCGGTCACCAAACAAGTCTGGACTTACGTCGGTAATCAAGAGTCCGCGAATAAAGTAACCGGCTTGCTCGTGATCGGCCCTCAAACCATCGCCGTTCCTCTCGTCCGCGCCGAACAACTACCTGCCGAATCCAAAGAGACGCTAGGAGCAGACATCGTATGGACCGACTCGCTACCCTCCCTCGGCGCTAGCTCTTCGGCGAATCCATTCGATTTTCGGTTTCGGTTCTACACTAAGCCCCCCTACACCGAACAGAAGCCGCGCATCCTTTTCGATTCCCTAGCTAAAAACCTAATCGGTAAACCGGTCGACTTTCGAAGAGACGAGGATGGTACGTTGGAGTTTTCGATTCCCTCCCTGCAAGCCGAGTATCGGGCCATCCTCGCCTCGGAAGACATGATGGCAGGGACGTTTCGACGCAAGGAACTCGCAAATCCATTGGAAATGAAGCTCTGGAAGCCGGAGGGGAAAACGGTTCCCTCTCCCAAAAAGGAGAAGACTCCAGAGCCCATGCCAAATTCCCCATCAACGGCGGAATCCTCTGCGCCTGCGAACACGAAGAAGGCTGAGCAGGACTCGGTGCGTATTACGATGGACTCCACCCGAGCCGACACGTCCACTCGCGACCTCGCTCCCAACGAATCCGCCTTTCTTCTCGATATCCGTGGTCGGGGCATTCGCTCCACCCGAAAATCCGACGAACCACCAGCTTTTCTGGCGTGCACACTCACACTTCCCGAGACCAAATCGTCCGCCCCTGTTCCTGCGGTGGTCTTGCTCTCCACGTATGGTCCACAAGATCGAGACGGGACACGAGGAACCTTCAAACCCTATCGCGATCTTGCTCGATGGCTGGCGAACCAAGGTGTAGCGTCCCTTCGATTCGATGACCGAGGTGTCGGAGCGAGCGCGCCCCCGGATAACCAGTTCACCCCGTCAAAATCGATCGAGGATCTGCAAGCCGTCTTGGCCTACCTCGCGAAGAATCCTCGCATTGATGCCAAGAAAATCGGTTTGCTGGGACATGGTGAAGGTGCCGGCACAGCGGTTCTAGCGTCATCCACCAATCCCGCGATCTCCTTCCTGGTTTTGCTCGCGCCTCCCGGCGTAGCAGGCAGCGAACTACTCCTTTCTCAATCGAGAAAGCTCGCCGTTCTCGATGGTATGGCCCCTAAAAATCAATCACTGATGGAATCGATCCAACGCAGGATCCATTCGCTCGCTCGAGCCAGCTTGAGCGAAGAGGCTGCGATCGCTGAGGTGCAGCAATTGGTAATCGAGCACTGGGAAGATCTAAAGCTATCCGTCGAAGGAAACAAGACGGCCGCCGAGTGGGCTCAATTACGAAAGGACTTGGAGTCGCAACTTCTTTCGGACTACGAGAATCTGCGATCTCCCTGGAGCAAAGAATTCTTGTTCAACGAACCCGCCCCATCTTGGATGCTGTTGCGCTGCCCAGTCTTGGCTGTTTGGGGGGAACGAGACTTGCAAATCGTTCCCGAGGTGAATCGCCCCAAAATTGAGGAATCGATTGCACGAGGGTCCGCGAAGTCGATTCGATTGGAACAACTTCGCGGTCTCAACCACTGGCTTCAGCCCGCACCGAACGATTCCACCCGAGAATCGGAAGAGAACACCCCAATCTCGGACGAGCTACTTCGACTCCTCGAATCCTGGATTGCAAACCAGCTCTAGGGGGCAACTCGGGCAGTGGATTTATCTCGGTCGACACGGATCTGAACGCGATCTCCCATCACAGGTCGCTTGATCCCCACTTGAAGCCTCAATGCTCCGGTCTTCACATCGAACTGCACGGAATCCCCTTCGATCGCGGTCGGAACTCCTTGGACCCACAACAGCATCCCCTTCTTCGCGTTTTCACCGAGGAGAAGCCTTAGGGTTCCTTCTCGATCGACTTGGAGTTCCGTCATCAAGAAAGTGACTGGCTCCATTCCGGCATGGGGCTGAAACGTTGCTGTCCCGTTCAAAGGAACTTGCCCAGACACCAATGCAGCGGAAGGCTGCCACGTGAACACCGATTGATCCCCCGCAACGGAATCAAGGCTCGTTCGATTGAACAACTGATGCGCTTTTTGCGTCCAGACGAGCGATTTCCAATCTCGAAGCGAGCCGTCCTCTTGCACACGCATCGGACCATCAATGCGCCCCATCTCGATCATGAACCGAAGCAGATCAATCGCTTCCGCTTCACTTAGCGAATCGAGCAATCCATCGGGCATCAGGGACCGCGAGTCTTTGCTTTCATCGATCGATTCCTTCAGAATCCGAATCTCTTTCCCATCAGCTCCACGCAATGTGACCGTCGTGTCGGTCTCTCCAATCGGAATCCCTGTAACGATCTCGTCGTCCACGGTTCGAATCAATTTGGCGTTATAGCCCTCCTTCACTTTCGCAGCTGGATTGAGGAGCGCCTCTAACAAATAGTCCGCAGGTGCCTGGGCTCCGATCGAAGACAGATCAGGACCTACGAGCCCCCCAACTCCGGCGATTCGGTGACACTGAACGCACTGCAATTCGGCCCGCCTGTAAATCATCTCGCCTCGATGTGGGTCGCCAGACGACTGCGCTTTGGCAATCCACTGGTCGCGAAGGGACTCGGACCACACCCATCGATTCTCCTTGAGCTTGGCGGCCGATTCAATCGTCTCCAACAGTTTTGTCGCTTCCGCGCCACTGCTGCGAATCGCCGCCCGAACTTGCCTACCCGTTTCTGGTGCGACAGCAACTTTGGCTTTTGACACGGCGCTGGCGAGAGCATCCGCTCCCCCTTTTTTCCCTAAGATCAGTCGAACGATTTGATTCCATGCTTCATCGGAGACACCGCCTGCCGACATCTTGGATGCGATCGCTTCGCAGGCCCCTCCCAAGTCAAACTCGAGGGTTTGCTCGATCGCAGCCACCGAAACCACCGCGTCCGGATCTTGGGTTAACTGAATCACTTGTTTCTTTGCATCGACGTCTCCTATCGCCGCAAGTCCCACAATGGCTGCCGCCCGAACACCGGAGTTCGAGTCTTGTAAAGCGCTAGCGATGCGCCCTCGCAGGTCACCTATTTTCCATTGCCCGATCGCCCGCAATGCCAACTTCCTCATCGCTTGATCGCCAGCCGCATTCGATTGGGAGAGGGTCGCGAGGACAGTTTTGGCTTCGGCGGATGGTGCAACGACTTGTTTCCTTGCCTTGCTTCCATCGAGAATCGCGGCAAAGATCGAAGCTTTAGCAGCGGGTTCCAACGCTGGTTTCGCATCGGGACGAAGAAGCACGTCCAACAAACGCGACTGTTGCGAAGAAGTCCCTAGCTCGGCTGCTAACTGAAGCAATTCCGACGCGTTGGTATTGGATGTGACGCTCCCTGTCGCGATCAACTGAAGCAACGCATCGACGCTCGATGGGTCCTGCACCGCTCGCATGGCAAAGGCAATGTGGTTGGGCTTTCCGTTAAGACCCTTCGGATTCGTGTTGAAGTCGGGCAGCCAAGCATCCTTAAGGTCGCGGAGCGTTTGCCACAGCGCGAAGTCTAAAAACCGATCCATCGGTTGGTCGAGAACCTGACACGCTAATGCAGCGGATTCCGCGGTTGGGATTTCAGCGAGAATGCGCAACGTCTCCAACCGAACACGCGGGTGCGCATCGGCAAGTCCCGGTTTCGCACGCTGCAGCCAAGCGTCCCACTGGGCAGGAGCAAGGGGTTGCCCCGACGCGCGAGCCAATCGAATTTCACGACTCAACTGATTGAGGCAGGAATGGTAGGCAGCCGCGCGGATTCGACCATCCTCGCTTCGCAAAAGCTGCTCCTGCATCTCCTTCGGAAATGCCTCTTGCCCTTCCAGCATCCACAACCACTGCAATCGATCCACTTCTCGGGCCGCTCCGGCCCAAGCTCCACGCACTTGCTCCATCGTAGGGGCCTTGAGTCGCATCGCTTGCGTCGCAAATAGACGAGGCAAATCGGCTTCGTCGGTCATCAAACTTGCCAGCTCATCGAAGGACAGTTTGGCATCGATTGGCTTCCAGTTCGATTTTTTCTGATCCTTGTGTGTCAATCGCCAGATGCGGCCATGCGTCCTGTCGCGGCGTGGATCGCGGAAATCGACCTCGCCATGCTGGATGATCGGGTTGTACCAGTCCGCGATGTAGAGGTGGCCATCGAGCCCTTGCTTCGCGTCGATCGGTCGAAAGGCGACGTGGGTGGTCTTGATGACCTCTTGTTGCTGAACCGACTCGTAACCGGATCGATCGTCGGTGACAACAAAACGACAAACCCGGTGCGCTCGGAAGTCGTTGGTGACCATGGAACCACGAATGTTTTCGGGCCAGTGATCGCCGCTGAGGATCTCCAGTCCACAATGCTTCGGACTGCCGGGATTCAAACCTCCCAAAAATCGCGTTCCCCCTACCGCCGTTACAAATACACTGCCTGGAAAGACGTAATTGATCCCCTCTCCATAGGCACCATCGGTCGCAAACATCTGACCATACCGATCGAAGTGCACACCCCATGGATTGACGAAACCGCGCGCGACGACCTCCAATTGCTTGGTCGAGGGGTGATAGCGCCAAATGCCGCCACCATTGAGTCGCTCCACTCCCCAAGGTGTTTCGATGTGCGAGTGGATATAGATGGATTGGTTCATATAGAGCCATCCATCGTGCCCCCAACGAAGGGAGTGCAGCAGATGGTGCGTGTCCTCGGTTCCGAATCCGGACAAGATGACTTGCTTCTCGTCGGCGACCAGATCCCCATCTCGATCGACCATGTACTCGAGCTTGTCGCTATTGACGACATAGGCGCTGGCCATCGAACCATCATTGCCTGGCAACACGCCGGTCGGAATCAGCAAGCCTTCGGCGAATACCGTCGTTTTGTCGGCCCGGCCATCGCCATCTGTGTCTTCCAAAACAAGGATTTTGTCATTGGCGGGTTTGCCCGGAACTATCTGCGGATACGTTTCGCTGCTCGCGACCCACAACCGACCGCGATTGTCCCAATTCATGTGAATCGGCTTCGCCAATCGCGACTCATCGCCGGCAAACAATTCCGCGGTCCAGCCATCCCCCATCTGAAAGGTTGCCAACTCCTCCTTCGCATCAGGAACGGGAATATCGGTCAGTTCTCGCTGTGCGGATGCGGTGCCGGCCAACAAAGCGGCGATCAGAGAGGAAAACAGCACTCTCGCGAATTGTCTGCGCTTCAAGGTAGCAGTTGTACGATCCATTCCGATTCTGTGAGGTGAGAGGGAAAAATGGGTAGAAGGCCAATGAATGGCGCTGGAGGGTTACGTAGGTGGGGCGGTTACCGCACTCCCAATGGATTGCACTAGCCAATCGCTCTCGATCGGTTGATCCTGGGTTGTACGACACTCGCTATTCGTAGACTATACTTTAATCGAAGGGAGACGTCTTGAGGACCGTTTCCCATCTTTCCAACGACCTTCGCCGAATTACTTACATGACTCAGTTCTATTGCGGCTTTGATTTAGGTGGGACCAAGATGCTTTGCGTCGTGATGGACGAAAAGCAGAAAATCGTGGCTCGCAAACGAAAAAAAACAAAGGGCACCGAAGGGGCCCAAGCGGGTGTGACGCGCATCGCCGATTTGGTCCGCGAAACGTTTGCCGAAAATGCTCTGCCTATCAATGATCTAAAGTCACTCGGTGTCGGTTGCCCCGGACCAGTGGATATGGACCAAGGCATCGTCAACGTCGCAGTCAACCTGGGTTGGAAAAACGTCTCGCTCGCCGCCATGCTCGAAGACGCCCTCGATTGCCCCGTTTCCGTTCTGAATGACGTCGATGCCGGAGTCTACGGCGAATACTGCGCCGGGGCCGCAATCGGGGCTCGCAGCGTCGCCGGTATTTTTCCAGGTACCGGTATCGGCGGCGGATTCGTTTACGAAGGCCAAATTCTCCGAGGTCGCCGATCTTCCTGCATGGAAATTGGCCACACGAAAATCGCTTCCACCAATCGCACCAGCGGCGTCGATATGCCCGGCACACTCGAAAGCGAAGCGAGCCGGCTCGCGATCGCCGCCGAATGCGCCAAGCTCGCCTACCGCGGAGAAGCCCCCAATCTGCTGCGTGCGGTCGGCACCGATATCGCGCAGATCCGCAGCAAAGTCCTCGCTGCCTCCATCCGCGATGGCGATAAGGCTGTCGAGAACGTCGTGCGCCAAGCCGCCCAAACCGTCGGCTATGCCGTCGTGAACCTCGTCCACATGCTTTGCCCCGAAGTGATTATCCTCGGCGGCGGTCTCGTCGAAGCGCTCGAAGGACTTTATCTCGATGAAGTGAACCGAATCGCAAAGAAAAACATCCTTCCTTGCTACAGCGGAATGTTCGATGTCAAAATGGCCAAGCTTGGCGACGACGCCGGGGCCATGGGCGCTGCCCTGTGGGGACAAAAGAAATCAGTAGCTCCGGCTGTGGCGGTCATCTAAGCGACCGTCGCAAATCTCCAACGCAAACCAACCCCCTGCCCCCTGCCCCCTGCTCCCTGCCCCCTGCTCCCTGCTCCCTGCTCCCTGCTCCCTGCTCCCTGCTCCCTGCTCCTTGCTCCTTGCTCCTTGCTCGGATAACTCGCGAAAAGAACCACGCTAGCATTCGCTTCGCGATTGACCCCAACTCCAACTTTTCCGATACTCCCCACGACCTGTTTTTCCAATTTACCGAGTCTGCCGCGACGACATGACGATTCTCTCGACTATCCCCCAACTGGATTCATACTGTCGCGATGTGGCGGACCGGGCAAAGCGAGCTGCGAGACAGATGGCGAGCCTCTCTACCGCCATCAAAAACCAATGGTTGCTCCACGCGGCCGATGCCTTGGTCGCTAACGAGTCCGCGCTCCTCGACGCCAACGCAATCGATTTGTCCAAAGCGGACGAGTATGGATTGACCTCGGCCGAACGAGAGCGATTGAAGCTGACGAAGGAACGGATCGCACAAATTGCGTCCGGCCTAAGAGAAGTCGCAGCACTAGCCGACCCGGTAGGAGAAGTCATAGAAGGCTCTCGACGACCCAACGGTCTAGAAATTCAAAAGACCCGTGTTCCGCTCGGCGTCCTCTTTTTTATCTACGAATCCCGGCCCAATGTCACGGCGGATGCCGCGGCTATCGCTATCAAAAGCGGAAACGCAATCATCCTGCGAGGTGGCAAGGAGGCGATCCATAGCTCCCAAAAAATCGTCGAATGCCTTCGCGAATCGGCAAGTGTTTGCAAGCTTCCCCTCGACGCGTTGCAAATGGTCGCCACCACCGACAGAGAAGCAGTGGGTCATTTTCTTAAAATGTCCGACGCGATCGATTTGGTGATTCCCCGTGGTGGCGAAGCATTGATTCGACGCGTTGTCGCGGAAGCGACAATGCCGGTCCTGAAACATTACGATGGCAACTGCCATGTCTACGTCGACCGTCACGCCGACTTGGAAATGGCCCTCAGTATCGTCGAGAATTCCAAGTGCCAACGCATGGGGGTTTGCAATGCCATGGAATCATTATTGGTGCATCGAGATGTTGCGGATCTCTTTCTGCCTCAGCTTGATCAGCGACTCCGGGCGTACAATATCGAATACCGAGGAGACGCGGACTGCCGCCGGCTGATCCCTGCGACTATCTCTGCATCGGACGCGGATTGGAGCCTTGAATATCTCGGCCCTACGATGAGCGTCAAAGTTGTGGGGTCACTCGACGAAGCGATCGATCACATCGAGCAATACAGCTCGCGACATACGGAATCGATCGTGACGAATTGCATTCAGTCCGCCGACCGTTTTGTGCGGGAAATCGATTCCGCCGCCGTGATGATTAATGCCTCTACCCGTTTCAACGACGGTGGACAATTGGGAATGGGAGCGGAAATTGGAATCAGCACGGATAAGTTTCATGCACGAGGCCCCTGCGGCCTGCGAGAGTTAACCACTTACAAATTCATCGTTCGCGGGAACGGTCATATTCGTGCTAACTGAGGGAACGCTCAAAGCTCCCTCGCCACGATGAACACAATCCACAATGAGATAGGGAAAGGATACCCTTCATGTCAGACGATGTACTGAGTCGCAGCGATGTGGAAAGTCTGCTCCAATCTCTTGAACCGCAAGCCAAACCCTCTGGGGATTCCAAGAAGTCCGATCCCAAGAAATCCGGTGCGCCAAAAATGCGCATCCTGGCATACGACTTCAAACGTCCCGAGCGGGTCGGCAAAGAACAGATGCGTGCACTCCAGTCTCTGCACGATGGCTTCTCTCGCAACCTTGGCGCATCGCTCTCTGCTGTCCTGCGATCGATGGTCGAAGTCCGCTTGATCAGCGTCGATCAGTTGACGTACAGCGAATTCGTCTACAGCCTTACTATCCCGACCTGCTTCAATCTTCTAAAACCCCTCCCCTTGGAAGGAAACTGGGTGCTGGATATCAGTCCCGCACTCCTCTTTCCCATCATCGATCGCATGCTGGGGGGAGGCGTCTCGGGCGACTCTACCCTCAAACGTCCCCTCTCCGAAATCGAACTGAGACTCGCTACTCGCATTAGCAATGTATTCCTCCGCGAACTGCAAACAGCTTGGTTCAATATCGTGGAGATGAACATCGAAGTCGAACGGGTGGAGAGCAATCCCCAACTTGTACAAATCGTTCCGCCCAACGAAGTCGTCGTGATGGTCAGCTTCGAACTGACGATTGGGCAAGTCCGAGGGATGATCAATCTCTGTATCCCGTACAACACCATCGAACGGGTGAACAGCAAATTGACCAGCAACAGCTGGATTGGATACGCCTCCGCGCGAAGCAACGTCGAAACGAAGACTCAATTGCTACAACGACTCGATGGCTCGGAAGCAGAAGTTATCGTCACTCTCGCTCGGTCCAAAATCAAAACATCCGATCTCTTTGATCTAGAAATCGGCGACATCATCTCCACCGAGAAAGATACGGGCGAACCCCTCGAGGTGGAAGTCTCCAATCGGGTCAAGTTCCTTGCATCCGCAGGTGCTTTCAAAGGCCGCAAAGCAATCCAGATCCAAGCCCTATTGGACAAGAGCCCCTGACGCCGTTTGCAGTGCCTTTTGACGCTCAATCTCATCCAACAATGCGTCGACGGTCAATCCATACTTCCCAAGCACTGACACGAGCGCTCCCCCAACATGCCGGCACTCGCCTCTCCGCATGCGATCGGACCCCAAAGACGCCGCCCCAACAGATGGACGACCGCGCAAGGCTCCCAACTCGGCTCGGAACGAATTCTCTTGCTGCGTCGTTTCCGAATGCACCGAATCAAAGTCGAATCGAGTTTGAACCAGTTTTCCCGATTCTCGACCTGCGATAGTTGCTGCTGCCATGTTTCCATTCCCTTCCCAAAAAACGGGGGGCTCTCGAAGCTCCCCTCTGTCTTTGTCCGAATGACTTCGGTGTCAGGAAGGCTCGTCTCCCTGACTCCACTTCATCATCGAAATGGGCGGGACACGTCTGGTCACAGCCAAAAAGAATTTCCTTTCAGAACAATGCAAGCAACCCAAACAGGAAAATACATTACTCGATATATATGGGACTGGTGAGAATCCAAATCTGCGGATCCTCCCATCCATCCAGCCATAACTCCACACGATAAACGCCTGGCTGGCGTATGTCGAACCGGCAATCGCTCCCCGTCCAAGTCTCCACGGTTTCGCCATTGCGAAAGAGCTTCCAAGTAGCCGGCAATGGCGACAAACCTTCGAGTCGAATCGGTCCATCCGTCAGAGATAATTGACTCCCGATCTCATGCCGCTTCGATTGGGTTTCAACCTGCTGGACGGCGGCAAGAGAAAAGCCTTGTGCGTCGGCAATCCAATCAAACGCAACGAAAGATCGCCCACGGTCGAGCGCATCCCATACGGCAGGCTGCGTCAATGTCTCCACCAAGAGAAACGTCCCAGCATGGCGAAGACTGTTCTCATAGGGGTCCAGTTGGACTTTCAACAACACGTCCCCGGTTGCCGCATTCGGTGGAATGGAAAGAAGCTTCTCAATACCCAATCGGGGCAGCTTCACAATCTGGTCTCCGAGAGCATCGGTCACGACGATCGATGAATCGGTATCGCCCATTCGAATCTGAATCCCAACATTCTCATGTGCATCATTCGCAGCCACGCCGGTGTGAGGGTGTATTTGGCATAATTGATCGTATCGGCGCAAATAATCTCCCGGGTAGGATTGCAACGCAGAATAAACCTCCTGAGGATACTTCTCAAGCAGCGACGCGATCCGAACAAACCACAGCGGATTCTTCATGGCTTGAACCAAGCCCATTTGCTTTTTGAAATCCGCATGGGTGTTGTAGATCTCCGTTCCCGTGATCCCCGCGAACTGCCAATCCATACGCTCCTCGAGATGGGACAAAAACACGTGCCCACCCCGGCTGCGAACTATGGAAGCAATCTCCTTCGGTTCTGCAGCAGCAAAGGGTGCCAAACTAAGGGTGGGGTAGACCAACATCCCCTTCATTTCGGCTCCTGGAATGCAGAGAACCTCGTCGATGATCCCTTGATGACCGTCGAGGTAGAAATCTTTCTCTTTGGATGGATGCTCGGTGAACATCAAGACCTGCGACTTCGCCCTCTTGGCCGCCGCGACTATCGCTTCGATCTTGCCACGACTATCGTGAGAAAGCTCGGAATGGACGTGGAGGTTCGCACGCGCCGTCTTCAACGGCCCTCGCTGCGGCACTTCGGTCCGCATTGCACGATTCCGTTCGATGAACTCACGCGTTCTCTTCAGATTGCCTTCGGTCAATCGCTCTAAAGCATCCTGCCCATCCACAGTTGCAGGATTCAGCAATCCTAGGACCCCAATCATGAGTGCCAGACAGCTGGGTCGCTCGAAGTTCAACATGCGCATTCACTCGCTTCAGTACGTTCGTGTTGGGAAGCAGAGGTCCTTCCTGGCAACTTGGAGCGTTTGGTCATGAACAACCTCCACCTGTAAGCAAGTTCCATAGGCTCGGGAATCGGGCTGCGAAGCCTTGAATCCTACCCGATAGCTCAGGCGGGTGAACGAGGCATCAGCAACCTAGAGACTGCCAGTGTATCGATGCACGCTCCGCATCGTTTTTAAAAGCAAAGTCGGTGTCTGACCCCACTCCTCTTTGCGACAACCATCTCCGACCGGAACTGGGAACTCGCCACACGATCTCATAATGGGGGGGACGGAATGCAAACGATGATGTGGTCGCGAGGACACGATTAAGTCCCAGAGCCACCCCGCGTATGGCAACCCGACACACCAGGACCGCCGCCAACGAAAAAACCCGCGGATCGCCTGGAAAAACCAAGGAAAACGCGGGTTTGAAGTTAATGAGAGCGGAGAGACTCGAACTCTCGACCCAAGGATTAAAAGTCCTTTGCTCTACCGACTGAGCTACGCTCTCTTTAGACTGGGTTTCTCAAGACCGAGCACCCTCATGCGGGGGGCTTCCACGACTACCGGCTTCCCGGCCCTGATGTAACGGAGCATGGTAGCAACGTCGCCAGATTTTTAAAGGGGCTTTGCGTGATCACCGAAAACTTTCAGACTCCGTTTTCGTCCTCCTTTTCGGATTTTCCGATCTCGAAGGACGGCTTGCTGAAATCGATTTTTCACGGGCCTTGCCATCGAATCACCCAGGCGGTACTCGGAATCGTTTGCACGCTGGCTTGTATCGTTCTCGCTCCCTCAAAATCCCATGCAGGCGCCAGCGCGAGCCATTGGGCCGTCGTCGTCAACGGCGACTCGATCTCCTCTCGAACCGTTGCCAATCACTTCTGCTCCCTGCGAGGTATCCCCTCTAATAACATCATCGTCTTGACCGGAATACCAGAAACCGACAAAGTCTCGATTGAGTTCTTTCGAAACTCGATCCTTCTCCCTGTCTTGACCCAAATCGAACAACGAGGCTTGGGGCGGCATCTCCAAGGAATCGCTTATTCGGTCGACTTTCCCACTGCCATTGATGTCGCACCAGAAGTCAACTCGATTCCTGACAAATCGCAATACCTGACCCCGGTCGCGTCTATCAACGGCCTGACCTACTTCTTCAAATATGTCGTCGCTGGCTCCCCCGCATACCTCGGCTTTGAAGCCAACGGCTACGCGTCTCGCCCCGGCTCCTCCCTCCTTCGTCCTCTCATTGCCGATACCGAAATCATGAAAGATCTCGTTGCGAAAAGCCAAGCGATGGATTGGGAAAATGCCGCGAAGATCTTCGACCAAGAAATACAAAAACTTCCCCGAGACCTTCGACCACCGATGCAAATCATCGCTGCCCAGCTTTGGATGAAAAACGACAACGCCGACGAAGCCTTAGCCAGACTCGAACAAGCCGCCCTCGGAGGTTGGCAATACCGATCCGCACTGGTGGACGATGAACTCTTCCAATCTCTCCAAAACGATCCCCGCATGAAGCGGATTCTGAAGCTTTGCAAAGATATAACCTTTGATTTCACTCCCTTTCGCGGATTTGACGCACGAACGACATATGCTCCGAACTCGCTCGCAACCAAACAACCGAACTTCGGTACCACCTACTTGCTATCGACGATGCTCGGTGTCTCAAAAGACTTCGGGATCACGCGATTCGAAGTGATTGACGGTCTGAAACGCAGTGCGCAATCGGACTATCGGCCGATCGAGGGCGCTTTCTTATTCGCGAAAACCGGTGATGTGCGGACGACGACTCGCCTCCCCTACTTCGATCTCGCCATCAATCGATTAAAGAAAAAGGGATTCGATGCGAAAGTCATCGAGGAGGCATTGCCAACGAAGCGAGTCCAATGCGCAGGGCTCATGATCGGTACCCCCACCTTTCAGCTGACTCAAAGCGGCGCGGAACTCATGCCGGGCTCGATCGCTGACAACTTGACTAGCCTTGGTGGAGCCATGACTGATGCCTCCCAGACCAAAGCTACCGAATTCATTCGACACGGTGCTGCAATCAGTAGCGGAGCCGTCACCGAACCCTACTCGATCATTAACAAATTCCCAAATCCTCTTATCCACGATGCCTACACCGATGGATTGACCTCCGCCGAGGCCTTCTATAGCACGGTGCTATGCCCCTATCAACTGCTGATAGTCGGGGATCCTCTCTGCCAACCTTTCACCCAGCCGCCACGATTCCAAATCGTCGAAGCTCCCGAACAAATCGCTCGAAACCAAAGCATAGGGCTTCGCTTTTCTCAAGATGCCGATGCTCCTCCCATCGATACGATTACCTGTACCATTGATGGCGCTTACATCAATGAAGTCCTCTTCGAACCCGAACTCCAAATCAACACATCGAGCGCGCCCCTGGGGTGGCATGAGTTACGAGTCATCGCGAAAGGAAAAGGGCCGCTACAACACCGATTCGAACAATCCCATTGGGTCTATCTCTTCGACGAATCGACCAACCCTTCCAAAAAGGAACGCGTTACTTGGAGCTGCCCCGATTCCATCGAATTACAAAAAACTCCGGAACTCACAATCACCTCCACGGGATTTGCAACCACCCGCGATATCGAAGTCTGGCACGAACGAGAAAAAATCGGCACGATCCAGACGGGGGAATCCAAACTAACTCTATCGATGCCCCAGGTCGGAACGGGGCCTATTCGATTGCAGCTCCAACAACCCGGAGAGGATGGACGGACCATTCAATCGGATATTCGCACCGTGCACGTGAACCCCTAGGCGCATTCGTTGATCGATCCCATCAAGTCGTTTGACTTCATCGTTGTCGGAGCTGGCTCCGCGGGCTCGGTATTGGCCTGGGAAATAGCACGCCGTGAACTAGGTTCGGTCGCAGTTCTCGAGTCAGGCGCTCGCGCAACACACCGGAACTCTCGAACCCCAATCCTCTATCCATGGCTTTTCCGCGAAAGCCCTCTCTGCCATTCGATTGCTACCCTACCGCAGTCGCAATTGGCCCAGCGCCGCATTCCCCTTCCCGCGGGCAAAGGGCTCGGTGGATCCTCCCTCGTCAATGCGATGATCTGGTCCCCTCCAACCCCTCGAAACCTTTCCGATTGGGAATCGATCACGGGCGGGAACTGGGGTTTCGCAGAACAAAGCGATGCACTCAAGCGTCTTGAGCAGGCCTATTTCCAGGAGCCTTCGACTGCTCCGATGGAGCCCTTCGTCCACCCTTCGCTCAAACCATTCCTTCATGCCAAAGACCGCGATGGGGAACCAATATTCTTTCCCTATCCTCGGACCATTCGATCGGGACGGCGACGGAATGCTTGGCAAGCAAACAAGCATCCAGCCCCTTGTTCGAACTTGACGGTCCTGAGGGGGCTTCACGCGATGCGAGTTCTTTTCAAAGATCAAACAGCCATCGGTATCGAAGTCACCGACTCAGTCTCTGGCTCGCAACACTCCCTTCTTGCCAACCGTGGAATCATCCTGTGCGCCGGTGCGCTTCACTCCCCCGAAATCCTACTTCGAAGCGGAGTGGGGCGACGCGAAGAACTGGCCGATGCGGATATCGAGCCTCGGGTCGAATCACCGCAAGTAGGGCAAAACCTGCAAGACCATTTGATCTATCCGGTGATCTATCGCTCCAACCTTCCAACACTCCCGAGTCGCTTCACACGAGACGAAAGGAACGCTTGGCTGTCTGACAAAAATGGTCTCATGACCTCCAACATCGCCGAAATGGGGTCTTTCCTGTCGCCAACCCAACCAGAAGATTGGAAACTGACGATGCAAAGAAACGAAACCACGGACCTCCCAGCGATGCGATTCGAAGGACAACTTCATCTGACTCCCACCCATTACCTGGAATACCCGATTCGGGAACAACCAACCCAGGCGATCAGCATCGGTGTCACGCCGCTTCATCCTCAAAGCCGTGGTTCGCTGCGAATTTCCTCCTCAGGTCAAGTTGAAATCGATCCGAACTATCTTGCCGAGCCCAATGATCGCGATGTTTTCGTGAGAATGATCCAATGGATCCGAAACCATCCGATGCACCGGACATGCGAACTTTCCATCGGTGATGAAATCTTGCCGGGAAACAAAAGGCAGAGTGACGATCAAATCGCAACGTCGTTGGCCCGGTTCGCTACCACTCTCTACCATTACATCGGAACCTGTTCTGTTGGCACCGACCTTGAAACAGTGTGCGATCCCGATTTTCAAGTTCGCGGTGTGTCGCGGCTCTACGTGTGCGACGGATCCATCCTTCCATCCCAGCCCTGCGGAAATACGCAAGTCTCTGTCATGATGATCGCACACCTCCTAGCAAATCGAATCTCGAAGGCAAAATCGCTCGACTGAAAAGTCGATGACTAGACATACCATTCGATGAATGCGCGGGAACGCCGATCTAACGCCGAAAGATCTTCGACTCGAAATCGCATTCCGTTTGCATCGAGTATGTTCACCGCCTGGTTGGAAACTCGATGAACGTCCTCTTCCGCGTTGAGCACGAAACTGGTGACACCATGATTGGTTTCCACCAGCCATTCACACGGCTCCGTTTTGCCCGAGACGCTGATAACTCGCTGGATGACAGGGATGAACTCGCGGAGCTTGAGCTCCTGCTTGAGCAACCCTGATGCTTGCTCCGATAGTTCGCTCAAGGAGTCGATACAAAGCAACTCCTCGAACTCTTGGTCGAGGATTGAAATGCCACGTTCCGGAGCGGTCAACGGAAACAACGGGATAATATTGATATTCGAATAGGTGACTCCCGCCGCATCCACCAGCTGAACATGTCCCCACGCGTCCAACGAGAGCTCAAAAAGCCATGCTCCATTCTCGGACCTTACATTGGGGACCTTGGCCAACGAGAGCCCAGTACTCCCATTCGTCGCTTGCGTCACGATTCTGTCCTATTACGAAAGGAGTTTCCCAATCAATCGATCAGTCCGACGTATGTAGACCGCACTCGGTCTTCCCCGTCCCGCTCCATCGCCCCGCTCGCTCGTCTTCCCCGAAACTCGTAGGACGCGTGCAAGGCCAGCAGCCAATGCTCGTGTACCCTTGGTCCACAAGCGGATTGTAAGGGATCTCTTTTTCGAAGATCCGGTTCCAAACATGCTTCTTGGTCCAGTTGGCCAAAGGACTGACCTTAACCAAGTGAAACTTTTTGTCCCATCCCACAATCGGGGCAGCGGCCCGATCCGGGCTTTGATCCCGGCGAATGGCGCTCGCCCAAGCGTGACGACCCGACGCCGCCCTTTCTAGTACCTTGATCTTGCGATCAAAGCAGCAGCGATTGGAGTCCGTCAGATAAAGAGGGCCTCCGTGCAATGCTTCGTATTCAGGAACCGCCAACTCGGGCTTCAGCAAATCCACGACCAACCCGTACTTGTCAGCGACCTTGTCCCGCAGGTCGAGTGTCTCCTGGAACTGATATCCGGTATCGAGATTGAATACGTACATCGATGGGGCAATGCGCGAGATCATTTCAAGAATGACCATCCCCTCGGGACCGAAGGCCGTCGCCATCGTGAATTTACTTCCAAACCGCTCCCACGCCCACTCCAAGATTTCCTCGGGTGAAGCGGTTTCCAGCTTCTCACTGGCCGCTTTGAGGTCGGACAAGAGTTCGTCTGTTGGGTAAAGGGGTGGCTCGGCAGCTTGCGAGCCGACCAACCTGTTGTCTTCGGCCAACTTAGGTTACCAATCGATGGGGAGGTGAGGAGGTAATGGAAAGGTACCGGGCCGCACGGGTTTCCAACATGATCCGTGCTCGCATGCGGTGCTGAAATATAGCGGCCGCTAGCGGATTCGGTCAAGATTGCGAGGTTGCTCGGTCATGCCGCTAAGGTTGTTTGGATTGCTCTGCAAATCGGGTAGCGAAATAAAACTCCCCCTTGGATGTCTCAAGCCCCTTCCGGACGTTTTCTGCTTCCGCGGATTTCCCAAGAGTCTGTTTGATCCGGTACAAGAAATAAGCCGCGTCGCGGGACAAGTTTCGGTTAGCCGTGGGACGATTAAAGGATTCTTCACCTTTTTGTGCATCTCCCGACTTGGCGTATGCCCATCCCAAGGTGGCGATCGCTTCAATCGAGTATGCAAACTTTTGCGCATTGACCTCAGCCAACTGAAGCCCTTTCTGCTTGTCGGCTCCCTCCTCGCTTTCCAGCAATGCCCAGGCGTAATGATTAGCGATGGGCAAATTGCCCGAATTCTGTTCCCAAAGCTTTTCAAGAAGGGGACGAGAAGCGGCAAAATTTCCCAGCATCTGCTCGGCTTGCGCGACATGGAACACAAAATCGGTCTTCAACGCCTCGCTCGGTTTGGTCTTAGTTAAGACGGCCTTCGCCTCCTCGGCGCGATTCTGCCTCAATAGCAACCGAGCATACTCGCGACGAATGAGATCCCCTCCTTCCCGCTCCGCTCCCTTTCGCAGCCACTCCTCCGCTTCCGTGACCATCTGGGACGCCTCAAACAAGGCCGCCATCGCTAACTCTGTCGGAGGTGCAATCCCCGGTTGCAACTGCTCCAGCGCGCGAAACTTGCCCTCTGCTTCGTTGTAGTCCTTTAAATAGAATGCCGCTCGCGCTAACCCCTGCAGCGCTGCAACCGATTTCGAATTGGACTGCAGCAATTCGCTGTACCGAGTTCTCGCCTCATCCCACCTCCCGCGCCGCTCTTCAATCGTTGCGTTCACTTCCTGAAGCAACTCCTTCATATGACCTTTGTAAGCGTCGCTCCACTCCGATTGAGGCACCGCCTCGCTGGCCATCCTGGCATGCAAACTGGCTTCGTACAATCTCCCCTGTGTAATCGCCAACCGTGCCAACTGTAGGCAAGTGTCCTGACGCGTCGGATATTCAAACCCGATCTGTTGCATCAACTGGTTCGCGGGCACTGGTTGGTTCAACTCAAATAGCCAACCCGCAATCAACAAGTCGGCGAGGGGAAGATCTTTGTAGGTCTCTGTGATATTCGCAATCCGCTCCTTGCAGCCCGCCACATCCCCCTGGGCGAGCCGCCCTTTGGCCTCATCCAAGGCGGACTGGATCAAGGTGCTATGAAAATCACCTACCAACTTGGGGTCTGCGGTCTTGATGTTCGAAAGGATGTCCGCCGAAACAACAGAACATCCAATCAAGGCAAACAACAATGACACAAACCATTTCTTTGCAGGGATCGTTCCTGTACGCATCGCATTCACCTTGTTCCATTTTGGGCTTCGTTCGTAACCTAAACTACCTATCCCATACGCTTACCAATCACGTTGCAGCTTCGCCTTCCGTCTTAACCCTTTACTCGATATCGCATCCGTTCTCGTATCGCAAAAGCACGCGACTTGGCCGCCTCGGCAGTTTGATCGAGCACGGTCAAATGCCCCATCTTGCGTCCCACCCGGGCCTGTTCTTTCCCATACAAATGAAGATAGCTCGCCGACTCCACAAACGCCTCTTCAAACCGCGGAGAACCCTCTCCCCAAACATCTCCTAAGAGATTGACCATCGCGGCGGGTTGAATCAGCGACGTATCACCCAGGGGCAAATTGCAGACGGCCCGTACCTGTTGCTCAAACTGACTCGTCCGGCAAGCCTCCATGGTCAAATGCCCGGAATTGTGCGGACGTGGTGCGATCTCATTGATCATCAAACCGAAGGACTCGGATACGAAAAACTCCACACACAATAGACCCTCCAGTTCAAGCGATTCGGCTACCCCACATGCAATCCGCCGTGCCTCGCTTTCGATCTGAACCAGCTCTCCCTCGGTCGGGCAAGTCGTCACGTCTAGAATGTGATTCGCGTGCGCGTTGGTGAAGGTGGGGTAGACCGCAACCTCTCCTCGCGGAGATCGAGCTACCAATACAGAAACTTCGGCGCGATACGGTATCCACTTCTCCGCAATCACCGGTTCTGGACCTAACAGTTCCCAAGCTTCCTTGGCCTCGGTTGGGGTCGCAACCTTCTTCTGCCCTTTGCCGTCATAGCCCCAGCTGGTGGTCTTCCAAACCATGGGCCATCCCAATTGCTTGGCCGCACTTTCCGCCTCCGCGAGCGAACGAATTTCACAATAAGGCGTGACGGGGAAACCAGCTTGCGATAACGCGGACTTCTCGCGAATTCGATGCTGCGCCACCGCCAACACTTGTCTGCCCGGGCGGACCGTCACGATCTCGGATGCTCTCGCGACCGCCTCCAGTGCAATGTTCTCAAACTCCAACGTGATCACATCGACCTTCCCGGCAAACTCACGAACAGCCACGGGATCCAAGTAATCACCCTGGATGGTCTCATTGGCGATTTGCGACGCAGGTGAATCGGTCTCGTCGGTGTAAACAACCACGCGATAACCCATCTTCTGAGCTGCATGGGTGAACATGCGCCCGAGCTGACCTCCACCAAATACTCCCAGCGTTGCTCCTGGCTCTATGACTTGCACGTGATCTTTATCCATTCTTTTGCATTCGATTTATGGCGTTCTCTCTGTAGCAGTCGCCATGCATTTAGGCACACCACTCCCGATCTGTCGCGAACATCAAGGCGTAATCGGTGGTAGTACCTGATTCTCCGTCACACTCGCGGTTTGGTCGCGTAGGAACGTGGACATCTTTTCTCTCAATGTCGCATCTCGCACGCCAAGTATCCTGGCGGCGAGCAAACCAGCATTCTTCGCCCCCGCCACGCCAATCGCAAGCGTCGCGACCGGTATCCCCCCCGGCATCTGCACGATGCTCAACAGGGAATCAATCCCATTCAGTGCCTTGCTCTGAACGGGAACTCCGAGAACAGGCAGCGGAGTACATGATGCGACCATCCCCGGCAGGTGGGCTGCGCCTCCCGCTCCAGCGATGATCACCTCGATTCCCCGCTCATGCGCATGAGTCGCATACTCGATCATCGCATGGGGCATCCGGTGCGCCGAAACCACCCTCGCCTCATACGATATTCCGAATTGATCCAGGATCTTGCAAGCCTCCTGCATGGTGCTCCAATCGGATTGGGAGCCCATGATCACCCCTACCTGCGGTTGAATTGAAACCGATTGCGAATTCGTCATCCTGAAGCGATTTCCTTTAACGACTCATGAATTCCATGCGGCCCCAACCGCAAACCTGCGGGGATTGTACTCCCTGATATCCACTTTGTTGAGCCGCACCAGTTCTTTCGATACCGGTTTTCACTCCCTGCCGTTGCTCTTCCCAGAAAGTTGCCCCAACTCCATCCAGACATTCGAACATTTTTCCTGCAGCAACTGGGCCAACGCACTTGGCAAATCCCCTTGCGCGAGCGGAACAAACCGCGTGTCTTCCTCTCGTTCGGCATCGACCCGCCTTCCGTATTTGTAATCGCTCAATAAATTGCCCTGCGCGTCGCAATGCTCCTGCACCGAAGGGGATGGTACGGACCAATACATCCCTTCTACCCGAGGTCGATCCGAACCCGCTCGTTTTGCATTTCTTCCGGTCCTCTTCAAAGTGACGAACAACTCCTTCGCGGTCCACTCCGCCGGATCAATCAAACGAATTTCTTCAGCCAGAATCGACCGGTAGGGATACGTGCCATCCTCCCCCTTCCAGTCTCGTAGCCGCCGAAGATTCTCACGGATCGCTTCCGCTTCAAACGGAAAATGGGTGCAGCCGAGGATGACGCTGTGAATAGGTGATGCGCTCCCCGTGCGTCGATAGTTCTCCACCATCGTCACCACATCGTACTTGACGTAATTGCTCACGGAATTGAGTCGCATACTCCCCCGCTCCCGATTCGAAAACAAGATTCCCGTCGGCTCAAAGTCGTAGACGGGGGCAAGCTCACGAAGGAGAGGGGCCGAATCACTCTCGGGCGCAGGCCCTTGATACACGGCCTGCTTGGCTTCCACTTCGTTGCCGGCCTGGGACGGAGATACGACGAAGGAAGGATTGCCTTCAATGGCGCCTGCCAATCCAACACTCCCTTGCTGCCATACAATCGGTACCCGTTTTCCCGCTTGACCCGCCATCCTCGCGATCGCTTTGGGATACGCCTGACTGCTACAAGTTCCCACGGTCGCCATCACCGCAACCGCCCCAGGAGACTCGACACTGGTAAGCTCCCGTACCAACGTGTTCGCCCCCGCCTCTACGACTCCAATCACCGGTATATCCAAATCCCATCGACGCAACGCATCCCGAATATCATCGAGACCAAATGCGGTCGCGGTGTTGCATGCAATAACAATCGCTTTCACCGGAGGTTTGTCGAAGCTCGGCTCCCTCGCATCTCTTGAAGGCCAATAGCGATTCCCTAGCAAGAACATCGCATCGCGCAGAATAAGCTCACGAAGAAAGAGCTCGCGTCCGCTGCTCTCATAATTCCCATATGGCATATTGGCTTGGTCACCCAAGTAAATAAACGTCTCGTTCTGAAAATCCGGGATGCCGTCTGCTCCAGGTTTCGCACTCCTGTTGTCATAGGCGTCCAGTCGCAAAATGGTTTCCAAAACAGTCAATCCACCGATCCCCGAATCGAACACACCAATGGGTAGGTTCTCATGAGGCGAACGACGTAAGTCTTCCAACGAAAGTCGATAGTCCTTACCACTACCACCGCTATCAGGGACCTGATCGATGAATCGCTGCAATGCGGCTGCTTCTTTCGTATCCTCGGGGGCTTTCGCTACGATCTCGCCAGCCGGCAAAACGATCCCTACGCAAAACACCACCCAACCCACCGAAAGAAAGTTCCGATCTCGAAACATGTCCACTACCTCTGTGTCCTACGCGAATAAGCCCCTTTGAATCGTCTTTTGATTCCCAATTCTACTGGTTCCCAATTCTACTCCGACCGCTCCCGTGAAGGGGTGGTTATTTCGTCCGTCGCAATCCCACCGGTCAATCCCGGCCGTTTTCTCTCGCAGCGCGAAGCGCCCTACCTGTCGGGGTCTCCTTCGCCGCGATCGCCTCTGGCGGACCGCTGCCAACGATCTGCCCACCGCCGACCCCAGCGTCTGGTCCCATATCAATGACCCAATCGCACGCACCCAAAACATCCATGTGATGTTCAATGACCAACACGGAATTACCCTTGTCGACCAATGTCTGGAGCACTCCGATCAAACGATGCACATCCTCCGTATGCAATCCCGAGGTCGGTTCATCGAGCAGGTACAACGTATTTCCTGTTCCAGCACGCGATAGCTCCGTCGCTAACTTGATTCTCTGCGCTTCGCCGCCGCTGATCGTCGTCGCAGGTTGACCGAGAGGCATATAACCCAATCCCACTTGGCACAGTGCCTCGAGCGGCGCATGGATCTTGGGAATCTCGCTGAAGAATTCGCACGCTTCCTCAATAGATAGATCGAGAACCTGTGCGATCGACTTTTCCTTGAAACGCACAGCCAGTGTCGTTCGTTGAAATCGGCTTCCGCGACATCGAGGACAAAGGACGTAAACGTCCGCCAGAAAATTCATTTCCAACTTCTGTCTACCTTGCCCACTGCACACTTCGCATCGGCCATTACCAGAGTTAAAACTGAAATGGGCCGGTAAAAACCCTCGCTGCTTCGCATCCTTGGTCGACGCATAGAGCTTTCGGATTTCATCCCAAAAACCGCAGTAGGTCGCGGGGATGCTCCGAGGGGACCTTCCGATAGGAGATTGATCCACCTCGATTACTTTATCGATGGACTCGTAACCAGAAATTGCGCCGAGGTGATTCGGGAGTTCCAACTCTCCCTGCAAAACCGCTTTCATCGCTGGTGCTAACGTGTCGTGGACGATCGTGCTCTTTCCACTACCACTTACCCCGGATACCCCCACCAGTCGTCTAATCGGTATATGCACATCCAACTCTTGCACATTATGCAATCGGATGCCCTTTAACCCGATACAAGGATGCTGGCTGTCGATCGCCCTCCCGATGGCAGCTGGGGGTGACAAAGCGCCTGCCAAGTGCCTGGACGTGATGGACTCAGGGAAGGCCTTTACCGACGATGGATGAAAGAATTGCTGCGGTTTCCCCTCGCCAACCACGCGACCGCCACGATGCCCCGCACCAGGTCCAAAATCGACAATCCAGTCGGAAGCCCGCATCATGTCTGTGTCATGCTCCACGACAATGACTGAGTTCCCTTTTTGCTGCAACATCCGAAGCGATTCGATCAACGAACTCGTGTCCCGAGGATGCAATCCGACCGACGGCTCATCTAGGACATAACAGACCCCCGTCATCCCGGTGCCAATACTCGTCGCCAACCGCACACGTTGCAACTCTCCTCCACTAAGCGTCGACGCACTCCTGGCCAACGTGAGATACCCAAGCCCCACATCGCACAAAAACCGCATCCGCGTGACGATCTCCTTGCGAATGGGCGAACCTACCACCCCCCGATTCCCTTCCAAGGAAAGGGAGGAAAACCAATCAGCCGCTCGCGACAAGGACATTTCTGACAGATCGGCAATCGACATCCCCTCAAGCTTTATGGCCAGGGATTCTTTCTTCAATCGACTGCCGTGGCATACGTCGCAAATGCTATCGCCGCCATCTTGACTGCCAAATCCTTCGCACGCCGGACACGCCCCATAGGAACTATTGAAGCTGAAAGTGCGCGGCTCAACCTCTAGCAAGTTGATGCCACACGACGTACACGCAAATCGAGTCGAAAAGAACTGCTCCAAGGTTTCTCCCGTCGCTCGCCCATCCCCTCGTGTCTCTGCATGAACCTCAATCAAACCATTGCTCAATCGCAATGCGAGAAGCATCGCCTCCTGAATGCGATCCGACTGCTCCGGCCTCAACACCATCCGGTCGACCACAGCAGAGATTGTGTGCTCCTTTCGAACCGCCAATGTTGGCAAGTCGTCCATCTCGTAGAACGTCCCATCCACCTTGACACGCACCAGTCCCGCTTTGCTTATTCGATCGAAAACGTCGGCATGCGAACCCTTGCGCCCCAATACCATGGGCGCTAACAACACCAATTTGCACTCGCTGGGAAACCTTAAAACCGCCTGCAGAATATCGCTTGGGGATTGCCGTTCGATCGGCCGGCCGCATTGATGGCAAGCAGGAATGGCAACGCGAGCCATCAACAATCGAAGGTAATCATAAATCTCCGTGACGGTCCCTACGGTGCTTCGCGGACTCAAAGATCCCTGCTTCTGATCGATGCAAAGGGATGGTTGTAGACCTCGAATAATATCCACATCCGGCCGCTCCATCTGGTCGACAAACTGACGGGCATAACTTGACAAACTCTCCAAGTACTGACGCTGGCCTTCCGCGAAGAGCGTGTCGATCGCCAGCGAACTCTTGCCACTCCCGCTCACGCCCGTAATCACCACGAACTTCCCGCGAGGTATATCCAAATCGATTCCCTTCAGGTTGTGCGTCCTCGCACCGCGAATTTCAATTTCTGAAATCATCGACTTAAACCCATTTCATAGAGCATATAGAGCTTGGGCTCGAACAACGAGTTGACCGGAGTCTCCACGGGGCCATCATCCTTCGCGAACACCTGCGAACTCCGAAAAATGTCGTCGTTCAAATAGCGAAGCGGCACGTCGCGAAGGGCCGCCATACTAACGTCAGTCGATCCAGACTCTTTCACCGCCAAATGAAACCCCCACTCTCCGAACGAATTCAAATAAGTTCGGTAAGGGGTGACCCGCAGCCTGCTGGCCTCCAATGTCCTTCGAATACACCAAAATGCCTCGCGGGTCACAATCGGGGAACCACTCTGGGTCACCAGACACCCGTCTTGCGCCAAAATGTTGGACACCATCGTATAAAACTCCCGCGAATAGAGCTTATTGAGGACCTCGCTGTGGGGATCCGGTAAGTCAATCAAAATGCGGTCGTAAACGAATTCGTCTTCGCTATCCCCGTTTGGCTGCCGTTCGTGCCTGGCCCGAGACATATCCATCACATAATTGAAAGCGTCGACATGGTGGACTCGCACTCGAGGATCAAACAAGGAATCCCCATTCAACTTGCGGAGCGGACCAAACTCTCGAGCCAATCGTGTCATCTGGGGATCGATATCGACCAAGTCAATTTCCGCAACCTCGGGATATTTGAATACCTCCCGAATCGCTAACCCATCTCCTCCCCCCAATATCAGCACCCGTTTGGGGACTCCCCCCAAACTCATCGCAGGATGTACCAGCGATTCGTGATAGCGATGCTCGTCGGACGCCGCAAACTGCAAATGGCCATCCAAGTACAGTCGCAGCTCTCCGTTTCTCGGATGCTTGGTGAACACAATCCGTTGGTAAGGACTCTGCTCGCTGTAAATCATCTCGTCGGCGAAGAGTTGCCCCTCCGCGAATTTTGCCAACCAAGTCGACGCAAACAATCCTCCGAGCAACCCCATCGTGACCGCGAGGGTCCCCCATCGATAGGGTCGCAACTGAGGATGACTACGCCGTAGCACCCACAATGCAATCGCAGCGACGGCGATGTTGAGCAACCCGATGGCAAACGACGACCGAAATAGCCCCAAACTCGGCAAGAGCACCAATGGAAAACTGACCGAACCAATCAATGCCCCCAAGTAATCCAACGAAAGAACATGTGCTAATGACTCAGAAAAACCCTCCTCGTTCGCTAAGATTCGCGTGAGAAGAGGAATCTCTAAACCTACCAATGCACCGACGATTCCAATCAATAAAAACATCGTTGGGCGATACAACGCGAAGGTAGGAAAGATACAAAACAGTATCGTGGCGCTAAATCCTCCTACCAACGCGACGGCAATCTCGATCTGAACAAAACGAATCACCAAGTCCTTCTGGATGAACTTCGTCAAATAAGACCCAATACCCATCGAGAACATGAACAGTCCAATGGTGATCGAGAATTGCGCAACACTATTCCCCAAGAGATAGCTCGATACGGCCGCGATAATCAACTCATATGCGATCCCGCACATCGCAACAATAAGAACCGAAAACAATAGCCACCCTGCTTGCGAGGAACTCAGCAATTCAACATTCTCTGGATTGCCATCTTGCGAAACATCGAAATGGGGGGGGGACGAATCTATGGTCAACCCATTCTCTCCTTCTAGACTTCGTTCTTTGGGTGGTCGTGTCTTCCCGCAGTGCATTGGGATACGTGTTGGCAGCACAAATGCCCTGCGTGCAACGGCTAGGAAAACGCAGGCCGATAGTGTGACACATCGTCAAGACCTTCGAAAGGCTTGCCGCTTCCGCCATGCTGGATCTTTGCGAGCTCTCTTATCGCTTTCCCCTTTCCGGTATACTCTGTGCGCCGGCGTTGCGCCGGCTCGACACGTCTCCCTGCAAAAGCCGATTTCGTTCAACAGGCAGCCATAGATCTACTTCCCGCGACCTTGACCCGCTTTCCAAGAGACCTCCAATTCGTCTGCCAGTCAGTCCCGGGCGTACTTACGCAGCAGGCCAACTACAACCATCAGCCACCCATACTCCTCGACTTCCGAAACCATCTTCATGACAATCGACAACACTCAGCGCATCGAACACCTCGAGTTCCTCATTGCCCATATGCAAAAACTCTACGAAGAACTCAATAAAGTGGTCTTTCGCCAACAAACCGAACTCGACGCCCTCCGAAACCACTTCCTGCGCCTCGATGTTGGCTATCAATCGCTCCTCGAATCCGATCGCTCCCCACGCACCCTCGCCGACGACCGCCCCCCCCACTATTGATCCCATGCAGCATCCTTCTGTACCAGTTTTGCCGCCATTTCGGTTAAAAACGCTCCAGCTCCCCCAAATTCAGGAAGTTGCTTCGCCAGCCAATCCATTACCATAGATCAGTAACCTAGGCTCCCTCATGTGATGTGGGGTGCTGCGCTCCTGCGCCGCCTCCGCATTGACTCTTCCCCCAGCACTCTGATCCTTGGTCTCGTCCCATGTGTGGTATCGTCGCATACGTTGGTAGAAAAGAAGCAACCCCTTTCTTGCTCTCCGGCCTCCGCAGGCTCGAATACCGTGGCTACGACAGCGCAGGGATCGCAACCTTGCCCCCCCAAGCCAACGGGTTCCAACTCTCTCGATCTGTCGGGCGCATCGATCGGCTCGCGGAGCAAATCGACAAATCACCCATCGTCGGAAGTATTGGCATCGGGCACACCCGTTGGGCTACCCACGGTCCCGCTACGACCGAAAACGCTCATCCGCATTTAGGTGGACGAGGAATCGTTGCTGTTGTTCACAATGGAGTGATTGAAAACTACCAACAGCTCAAAGAAACTCTCATCGAGAAAGGCTACGTCTTCCAATCGGCCACCGATACCGAAGTCATCTCCCACCTCGTCGCCGATCGCTTGAAAGATCTTCTCGATTCCCCGACCAACCCGTCGTTCACAACCATCGCGACAGGACCGAACGCTGTCTATGTAGAAGCCGTCCGCGAGACGATCGCCCAACTCCGTGGCACCTACGGACTCGTCGTCATGTTCCGCGATCGTCCCGATCTCCTCGTCGCAGCGCGCTGCGGCAGCCCGCTCGTTCTCGGAGTCGGGAAAGGGGAACAATTCATTGCGAGCGATACCTCTCCCCTCGTCGGTCACACCGAACGCATCATATACCTGGCTGATCACCAACTCGCCGTCGTGACCCACGATTCCATCCAAGTCGTCCACAAAGACCAAGGCCGCGTGAGACCAGAAGTACGCGTTCTGGAGGAACGCTCGCAAGACGTCACTACCGACGGGTTTGCCCACTACATGCTCAAAGAAATCTACGAGCAACCCAACTCGCTCCGCAATGCCATGCGTGGTCGACTCGACCGCGAGAACGCAACAGCTAAGTTCGGTGGCCTCAACCTCACCCCCTCGCAACTTCGCAGCGTGAATCGTCTGATTCTCACCGCCTGCGGAACAAGTTGGCACTCCGCTCTCGTCGGGGAATACCTCATCGAAGAACTCGCTCGACTTCCTGTCGAAGTCGAATACGCCAGCGAGCTTCGGTACCGTAACCCTCCCGTCGATCATGACACTCTCATCTTCGGTATCACCCAAAGCGGTGAAACCGCCGACACTCTCGCGGCCCTGCGAGAAATGAAACGAAAAGGTCACCATACCCTCGCCATTTGCAATGTCATCGGTAGCAGTATCGCGCAAGAAGCCGACGGAGGGATCTACCTGCACGCCGGCCCGGAAATTGGAGTCGCCTCCACCAAAGCCTTCACGTCGCAACTGTGCGTCCTCAGCATGCTAGCCCTCTACTTCGGTCGTCTCCGACATTTGAGCTACGAAGCAGGCCAACGCATTATCGATCAGCTGGAGAATCTCCCCACCCTGGTGGAACATGCCCTCGGATGCGATGCCGCTGTCCGAAAGATCGCCGAGAAATACAAAGGGGCGAACAATTTCCTGTACCTGGGACGCAACTACAATTTTCCCACTGCCCTCGAAGGTGCCTTGAAACTCAAGGAAATCAGCTACATCCACGCCGAAGGCTACCCATCTGCGGAGATGAAACACGGTCCGATTGCCTTGGTCGATGAACACACGCCCTCGGTCTTCATCATGTCCCGTTCGACCGTCTACGATAAAGTGATGAGCAATCTCCAAGAGGTTAAAGCAAGACGTGGGCCCGTGATCGCCATCGTAGATCAGATGGACTCGCAATTGGAAAAGCTAGTCGATGACTACATCGAAATTCCCTACGCCGAGGATTTTCTGCAACCGATCGTCGCATCGATCCCTCTGCAATTGCTCGCCTACCACATCGCCGTCTTCCGAGGCTGCGATGTCGACAAACCTCGAAACCTAGCCAAAAGCGTTACGGTAGAATAAACCCGTCAACCGCCGGCACCTGGCCCCGGTTACCACACACACCCTTGATAAGCCGGCGGGCGTTATCCCCCCGGTTTCGGCCCCTAACCCAATTCTCTCAAGACCATGAAAAAAGACGATCTCGGCCTCTCCTACAGCGCTCGGAAAGCATTGACCGTCCACTTAGGTGAAGCGGCTGGTAACGAAATCGCAACCCTTATTCAACGCATGGCTGCTCAGATTGAAGAGCTTAAGAAATCGAAAGTCAGCGTGACGCAAGTCATCCCGAACCAGTCCAAGATCGACCCAGTCCTGCAAGCCCTCGAGAACGAATCCTTCTAGCCCCCCCGTATCCGCCGCTCCCCACACTCTACTCTCTACTCACCACTATCTACTCTCTCGCGCGCAGCGCGTCCTACCTGCCCTCGCGCAGCCTTTCCCCCAAGAAATTATCCAACTCGGGGATCGCAAAGATCTTGCTAATCGTCGTCTCGATGTCGTACTCGATCCTGCGGAACTCCAAATCTTTTCCGTCCAAGATGACATAGCAACTTCGCCAGTCTCCGTCGCGCGGTTGCCCGACACTCCCGACGTTCACCATCGCCTTGTCCGATGGCAACTGCGTTCGATACCCCAATTCATCCGGGCGCTGAAACTGCATGTTCGAAGTAAAAATGCCTGGCGCGTGCGTGTGCCCCTGAAAGGTGTAGCCCTGCACCATGGAGAAAAGCTTCTCCATTTTGCGGCGATTGAATACGTCTTCCGGGAAGACGTATTCATTGAGTGGGTTGCGAACCGATCCGTGGACGAAAAGGATATTCCCTTCCGCGATCGTTCGAGGGAGACGAGCCAAATATTCCAGCCGCTTCCTCGAGGCATCAGGAGTCGTTGGATTCTCTAACTGCCTTCTCGTCCAGAAAATTGCCTGCTCCGCGGCAGCGCTGAAACCCTCGGGATCGATGAGAGCCCCGTAGTCATGGTTACCAAGCACGCACGCATCGACGTTGGAGATGACGTCCAAACACTCGCAGGGGTTGGGGCCATAGCCGACGATGTCACCGAGGCACACGATCCGTTCGCAACCTTCCGCACGAAGGTCGGTCATAACTGCCAGTAACGCTTCCAGGTTACCGTGAATATCGCTAACTATTGCCGTGCGCACTTCCGATTGGACCTTACTAATCTGCAATCCCTGACATGTTGAATGGAAGGCCTTACCGACCGGTTCTCAGTCGATCCCCGAGCATGCGATCGAGATCGGCGATGCCGTAAATCTTCTTCGCGGTCGCATCGAAATCGTATTCGACACGCCGGTAAATAAGCTTCTTGGTGTCGTGATCGATGATGGCATAGCAAGCTCGATTGTCCTCGTCGCGAGGCTGACCGACGCTTCCCACATTGACCATCAGCTTTTCCTTCCCAAGCGGAAACACGCAATCGCACTGGCTAGGTTTGATAAACTCCAAATCGGGAGTGAACACCCCAGGCATGTGCGTGTGCCCTTGGAAGCAATACTGCGTGATGCGAGCAAATATGCTCTCCATCTTCGCCTTGTCGTAGATAAATTCGGGGAATACGTACTCGTTCGTAGGGTCCCGGGGCGAACCGTGCACGAACATGAACTTCTCTTGCACGTAGAGCTTGGGAAGCTCGCTCAAGAAATCCCAACGCCGGTTCACCACATTGGTCGGCCCCGCATCCAACCGATCGCGCGTCCAGTAAATGGCCCGCAAGGCAACCGGGTTGAAACCGTCTGGATCGAAAAGGGCCGCTTGGTCATGGTTTCCCATGATCGTTAGTTTGCAGCGTTTCATCACCAGATCCAAACACTCGCAAGGGTTCGGGCCGTACCCGACGATATCACCAAGGCAAATGATTTCGTCCACGTTTTGAGCTGCGATGTCAGCAAGGACGGCCTGGAGAGCTTCCAAATTGCCGTGGATATCGCTAATCAACGCTTGCCGCACGCTTTTGCCTCGTAAAGAACCGAAAAAACGACATTCCGTAAGCTCCCGACTGATCTGGGACAGGCGCTCTAGTCTAGACGATTCCTTGAACGATGGGAGACCACCCTAACCCTTTTCCCTGGGAAGCTCGGGAAATCGCCGGCCGTTTCGCTCCCGGCAGAGCGAACAAGTCCCGTAGACCGCAAAGTTGCGAGTCCCCACAATTCCCCCCCGCTTCCGTCCAACCGTTACCCCTCCGCCCCTACCCACTCTCGTCCTCCAATCCCCCAGCTCCCCCCCCGCGTCTTCTGGCTCCCTCCGAACACCTTGTTGATTCATTCGCCCGGCTACTCCTGCTGCTAATCCGCCGAACGCTGAGTTTTGCTCTATGGCAGGCCCTGCCACGGCGAAGCCCCTCCCCGCCGCTGCCACTTATCGCCCTGTCACTGCAACGTATGCGCCCTGTTACTGCAATGTAACGCTCTGTCACTGTCACGTCGCGCCCTGTCACTGCAATGGCAAGCCCTTGTTGCTGCGATCAAGTTCCGGCGAAGTGGGATTGTCAATTCGTACTGGTGGAGTGGGTTTAGTTACGTGTGGCAAGGTATGTAGGCCTGGTTATGTAGGCCTGGTTATGTAGGGCTGGTCACGTGGGGCTGGTCACGTGGGGCTGGGGCACGTGGGGCTGGGGCACGTGGGGCTGGTCAAGGCTGACAAGGAGTCTGATTCCCAAGAAAAGAGACAATTGGGCTAGACGTGTGGGAAAGGATCAGTACTATTTGCCCCGCGGGATGGAGCAGCCCGGTAGCTCGCGAGGCTCATAACCTCGAGGTCGTCGGTTCGAATCCGGCTCCCGCAACTGAATTAAGGGTATCGAACTCAGTTTGACCCTCCGGTTATACCGACAGGCCGACGCCTTAAAACGTCGGCCTGTTTGCGTTTCTGGCCTTGTTTTTCCCAGTCATTCGCGAAATTCTCGCCTCTCGAACTCTCCCCATCGAGACTTCTCTCCGACGGCCGGCGCGACATTGGCTAGGGCTGATTTCTCTCCCTCCGCCCAGAACTCTCCGGACTCTCAAAGTCTCTTGACCCTGGGGTTATGGAAATCGCTCTAACTTCATAACCCTGTTTTGGAAACTCGAAGTTTGGCCTGAAAAATGATAGTTAGCACGCGAAAGTGGAACATAACCCGTGCGCACTTGGACTGCCTTTCTGTCGCGCGTTCATAACCTAGCTAACGAACCCAGCGAGTCTTGGGTGATGCGATTGCCGTTAGCGTTACATTTGATCGGGTTGCCACATCGCGATGGCACCAAGCCATCGAGCCCTCTCGACCTGATGCCCCAAGCATTGCGTTCTTGACTAACAGTATCGGGTTATAGCCGGCTCGATCGAGCCGCGAGTGGCGGAGCGTGGAGCGACAAATTCGTTCACATCCAACGAGCAGTACTACTTGCCGCTGTATTTTGCGCGGCATAATCGACCTGAACTTTGCTTTATGATAACCTCCTGAATGAAGAACGTTTATTATCGCCCCGCTAGTCGCGGGGGAATTCTTGGTTATGCACTATGCCTCGTATCGACTTCACAGCACCTCTTATCGTCACTGACACTGAAGACCGTCGCATTACCGACTGGTCGATTTTGAGTCAATTTGTGGGGCGATCTTTCGAGAACTCAGACATTCTCCGCTACTTCGGTCAGTCGATCGACGAGGTGCCCGTGGCAGTCCTGCTGGATCGGTCGGGCGACATCCAAATCTTGGCCAACTCACGAAACAACAGCTTACTCGCGAAGTCCTCGCTTCGATCAATCCGAATGTTAACAGCCGAGGAACTTGACGCTCTTCAAAACTATGTCGAGGGTACTTGGTCCGATGGTGTCGGGGAATGTCTCGAATTGGACGATATGAGCTTCTACCTTGATCTCGACCAAGTTGACCGCCGGCAGGAGGACGATGGCGTCGTCTCGCTCGGATCAGGCACCCGTAATTTGTTTCCTGCGATTCATGCAGGCGACATCGGAAAGGTGCGTGCTGCCATTGATGATGGCGAGAACGTTAATGCAATTCTTGGTGGCACGACGACACTGGGTTGGGCAATTGCCTTTGCCGACGCATCGATCGCCCATCTCCTGATCGATAACGGTATGGATGTCCATTACCTTGAGCATGACATGCAGACAGTCCTTGTTTCATGTGCAGCCAGCAGAGACTTTGTTGACGCAGACGCTTCGTCGGTTGTGGTACGTTTGCTTACAATTGGTGGGTTCGATCATGAAATTAATCGGACGGCCGAGATCGCCGAGCAGCGAGGCAAGGTACAACTCCTGAAGGTTCTGAAGCAACACCAGAATGCGTGACCTTCGCATGCAATAGAGCCGGCGGTCGGGCCGGTTTTGAAATTAACGCGTATCGCGCCGACCCGCTGATGCGAAACGTTGTGCCTCAAGAGTATATGTCTGACGTAATATGGGTCCTCGAGCCCGATATCTTCCCTGAGACACATGTGCCGATCCGGAATGCCATCCGTGATCGTGGGCATCGTCTCGTTGAATGGTCGGACGCTTGGTGGTCCGACGGCGTGCCGGCCCAAGTACCCAGTACATCCATTGTGTTTCATGGCTCTCTTGGTAATGCCGCTCGAATCGCCAGCGACCTTCACTGGACGCCGGGATCGTTTTGCCCGGTCGAATCTTTTCGCTGCTCTTCATGGTACGAATCCGCCCGACAATGGCTTGTCCATAAAGATTGGCACATTTGCACTGCCAATGAACTAGTCGCAAGAGCCCCAATTATCGCAAAACAACTTGGTGCGACTGATCGCATTTTCGTGCGCCCTGATAGCCCGCTTAAACCGTTTAGTGGACGGGTCGTGGAGATCGCTGATCTTACCCTTGCTAAGCTCGATCATGGTTTCTACTACGATGATGATACAATTCCGGTTGTCGTCGCACCCATCCAAATTATTGGTAAAGAATGGCGTTTCGTGATTGCAAATCGTACGGTCATCACAGGATCGGCCTATGATCCTAAAAAACGTAAACTATTGCTCGCGCAATTGGACTCAGCCGCTGCGAACTTCGCGTCGAGAGTGGCAGCGTCGATTTCGGAACCTGAAACCGTATACATACTCGACGTCTGTGAGTGCAATGATCAATTACGGCTGTTAGAATTGAACCCGTTTGGTGGTGCTGACCTTTATGCTTGTGATGCAACGGCAATTATCGATAGCGTGTCGGTGATCGCTGCTTCAGCTTAAAAACGGCATAAATTGGATAAGGCTCCCCGTTTCCGGGCATCCTTACAATACCACCACGGCATGCGGGTCCGCGCTCATCTGAGTCGTTTTCCCATTCGAGCCCCTGCGCCCATTTTCTCCCTGACGGCATACATAACCCGGGTGAGCTGAAACGTCTTCAGCTCACACTCTTCGAACCCGGTGGGTTATGCCATGACCAATCTTTCTTTCTCGGATCTCTCCGTTAGCCAACGCCGTGAGCGGATTGCCGCTCTCCTCGGGATCGGCCTTCAACGCGTGCTCGATCAAAGAGCCCGCATCTCAGCCAACTCTGGCGATTCCAGCCTTGAGGTTTCCTCCGACTTGAGGCTCTCTGTGTCTCAACCCGACGTCGGGGAACCAGACGACGCCGACGAAACATGATCGACGTCGGTCAGGCCAAGTGAACTCGCAAAGAAACTACAAACCAATGGAGGTCCCTATGGACTCGGTAACAGCAGCCGAGATTGCAAAGCTGGACACGATGACCGTTTCCAAGCTGGTCGAGAGATTCGAATCGCTCGTCGGCGACAAGTGCCGGAGTAGAAACAAACGTTACCTCATCCGCCGAATCGCTTGGCGTCTTCAGGCCAACGCGGAAGGTGGCCTCTCGGAGCGAGCGTTGAAACGTGCGGCCGAGCTCGCACTCGACTCGGAAGTCCGAGTTACTCCACCTCGCGAACACAAACGATCCCGAATTGTCGTTGCACCCGTTGAATCGAAACCAGTTCGCGATCTTCGATTACCTCCTGCCGGCTCGATGCTTCATCGAGATTACAAAGGTAGACCAATCCGAGTGCTCGTCCACGAGGACGGGTTTGAATACGAAGGCCAACTCTTCAAATCTCTTACTGCAGTTGCCAACACGATCACTGGATCCCACGTGAATGGATTTCAGTTCTTTCGATTGAGGAGCACCTAATGACCAATCAACCCAAAAGCACAGGCCCAAAGAACCGCTGTGCCATCTACACACGAAAGTCTTGCGAAGAGGGACTTGAGTTAGAGTTCAATTCGCTTCATGCCCAGCGAGAATCGGCCGAAGCATTTATTGCGAGCCAACAGCACGAAGGCTGGGAATGCTTGCCGGATCGATACGACGATGGCGGATTCTCGGGTGGAACCTTGGATCGCCCCGCTCTTAACCGTCTCCTTGAGGACATCAAGACAGGACGCATCGATTGTGTGGTCGTCTACAAAGTTGACCGGCTAAGTCGATCCCTGTTGGACTTCTCGCGAATTATGGAGACCTTCGATAAACACGGCGTCTCGTTCGTCTCGGTCACTCAGCAGTTCAACACGACCCATTCGATGGGCCGCCTTACACTGAACATCCTGTTGTCCTTTGCGCAGTTCGAGCGGGAGATTATTGGAGAACGTACACGAGACAAGATCGCTGCCCAACGCCGAAAAGGGAAATGGACCGGTGGTATTCCGATCTTGGGTTACGATGTCGACCGTTCCAACGCGAGCCCCAAGCTGGTAGTCAACGCCGAGGAAGCGGTTCAGGTTAGGCGCATCTTCTCGTTATACCGAGAGCTCGGATCGCTCCTCCCCGTCGTCAAAGAGGTCAACAAACGCGGCTGGCAAAACAAAGTATGGAAGACAAAGAAGGGTGTAACGCGAGGCGGGAAGGCGTTCGACAAATGCTCGATCTACTCGTTGCTGACCAATCCGTTGTACGCTGGTCTGATTCGCCACAAGGATTTGATCCACAAAGGTGAACACGAAAACCTGATTGAACCCGAAGTATTCGAAGCAGTTCAAAAGCAACTGAAGCATAACGGTCGTGGCCAGGGAAACCACTTGATTAACAAGCACGGAGCGATCCTCAAGGGACTGCTGCATTGCACCGCCTGCGATCGAGCGATGGTCCATACCTTCACGAGGAAGGACGAGAAGGTCTACCGGTACTATACATGCACGAACGTCATCAAAAACGGTCGCGGTAAATGCCCATCGCCAAATCTTCCAGCAGGAGAAATCGAGCAAGCGGTGATCCAGCAGATTCGAGCCGTCGGAGCCGACGTGGAGATTCAGAACCAGGTTGCAGCCCAGATGAAGGCCACCCAATCCAAGCAACTCGATGAACTGCAAACGAACCGCCGTCAGTTGGAACGCCAACTTTCACGAGACCACGCCGAAATTGGAAAGCTGGCAGTGATGCATGATCCTACTGGTGCAACGAGCTCACGAATCGCCGACCTCCATGTCCGCATCACGAAATGCGAGTCAGACCTTTCCCGCATAATTGCGAGCCTCACGGAATTGGAGCGTCGCGCAACGGAAAAGGGGGAGATCGCCGAAGCGGTACTCGACTTCGAATCGATCTGGGAGGCGTTCAACAGCCGCGAAAAGAGCCGGCTGATTCGCTTGATGGTCTCGCGGATCGAATTCAACGCCAAAGACACATCGATTGCAGTAACGTTCTATCCCGATGCACTCCGTTCCCTCAAAGTCAAGAGAAAGGATGATGCCGCATGATAACGGTGCACCAAAAACTATCGATCACGAAAACCCATCGAGGCCGCAGACGACTGGAGCCTCGCCCTGAAGAACAACCGGTGAAGCCAACCAGCAGCGTTCCCAGAATCTCTCGACTGATGGCACTGGCGATCAAGTATCAGGGGATGCTTGATCGTGGCGAAGTGGCGGGCATCACGGAACTCGCAAGGCTTTGTCGAGTCACTCAACCACGAATGACGCAAATCCTGAATCTCAATTTGCTCAGTCCGTCCATTCAGGAGCAGCTCCTGCACCTGCCGCCACATTCCTCCGGCAAGCAGGCGATTCACGAAAAGAAGCTTAGAGCGGTGTGTGCACATACCGATTGGGGGTCCCAACAATTGCACTTCGCCCGCTGCTGTTCAAGCAAATGAATTGAGATCCGATCGTTTTCACGATTTCTGGTCGTGCCTCTTGACCGCCGGGTTATGTCTCGTCATGCTTACTAAGCATTAAACGCCATCGCGTCCAATCCATACTGGTACCCGGCGAAAACCATGGCTTCCACAGCAAAAACCTTCGGGAAAGTTCTCCGTGAACGGCGACTCGCGTGCGGCTTTGGCCTGCGAGAATTTGCCCAGATGGTTGGCGTGAGCTCCACCTATATTTCGCAGTTGGAGCAGGAGAATATCGATCCGCCAACGGCCGAACGAGCGGCCAAGATGGCTGGGATTTTGGGTGAGAATGCCGACGAATGGATCGCACTGGCTGGTCGAGTGCCCGATGACCTAGAAGGAATCATTCAGAAGGAGCCCATCGGGATGCCGGCGCTTCTGCGTGAAGCGAATGGCCTTACCGCTGAACAACTGAAAAGACTCGCTGAAGAAGCCAAGAAGATGAAAGGGGGAAAGTCATGAACGAGCGATTCTCACTCGTTGATCGCCAGGTCCCTTACCTTCATGAGAAGCAAATCGAGCGCGAGGCTCGTTTCCTCCTCGATGAGTACGAGCTCAAGTTCGAACGCAAGGTCACAGCACCGATTCCGTTGGAAAAGATCACCGAATTCCAGCTGCAGTTGACGCTGGAATTTAAGGACATGAAGTCCTTATTTCCGTTTGCTGACGTGCATGGGGCGATCTGGTTTGAAGAGGGAATCATCGGTATCGATCAAAGCCTCAATCCGGACGAGAACCCGTTGATGCTAGGGCGATACCACTTCACGTTGGCCCACGAACTTGGGCATTGGTGCCTCCACCGGCATCTCTACAAAGAGAATCCCAATCAGCCAATGTTGTTCGAAGATGGTGTTCGCGTGCCCGATGTCGTCTGCCGGTCCAGCGAACGCAAGAAACCTGTGGAATGGCAGGCCGATGCGTTTGCCGCCAACCTGCTCATGCCAAAGCCCCTCGTCTTCCAGGCATGGGCAGAGCACCACGACGGAGATGATCAGCCTGCGGAAATGGCGACCTTGCGTCCAGCGAGTGCGGACAAGTCTTTTTCGCTTCGAGGTCGCTTGGCCACCACAGCGGAAGAGCGAGATGCCGCAATCAAGGAACACTATGCTGCCCCTTTTGCAGAACGCTTCAGCGTCTCGAAGGAAGCGATGCGAATTCGACTAGAAGAACTCAAACTGTTCGTCGAGAACCGACCTCGATTGCTGTTCTGATATTTTTTTACCCAAATTGCTTACTGCTTACTAATCAGATGATTCGATCAAAAGGAGCTACAGAAGATGGCAACATTCGACTTGAAGAAACAACTAACGATTCACGACCGTGGCCTGCTTCAGCAGCTTCTGGGAAATGAACCCTCGATGCAAGCAATCGAGTGGGCTGCGATGCCAAAAAACAACATCGCGCCACTTATCGCTGCATGGGAAGCGATGGACGACGCCAGGAAACGGCACTACCAAGTTATCCTTCAGGACGTCCAGCACCTAGCTGAGCCGACAGCGCTGAAAGTACTGATCGAGGAGCTTGAGTGGAGGCACCCTGACAAGCTGCCGATCTTTTCAGCACAGTTGGGCACTGCGGACAAGGCGCTTTGGGCTTACCAGAATGCCACCGACGCGTTCGATGCGGCAGCAATCTTTGCTCGCGCCGAAGCTCTCCGGAACGGCCAGCAAGCAAACATCTGGAACAGCCTGCCAAAGGAACCCATTGCTGTCACCCCAGACAAAATCAGCTCCCTTGAGCAGCGAATCCGCTCCTACTACTGGGGTCGAGAGATGCGGGGCGAAGTATGCAAGGTCCATCAGTATGATCGCCACGACGGTTCGCAGTACTTCTTTGCTTACCTACCCGATTGGCCTGACAAGCGACTTTGCTTTGATGAGCAAGAACAACTAACACCTCGAGAAGATGCATACGCCTTCAGCAACGCCTTCGTGTTCGAACCAAATCTCGGCACCATCGAGCTGATTGCGAAAGGCGGAAAGAAGGTTCAGAAAGAACTTCGCCGTGCGTTTTGTCTGTCGATGCTTGGAATCGAAGTAGATGACGAAGATCCCGTCAAGCCGGTGTATCAGCTTGATCAGTTACTCGATCCAAGTTTCGCTTTTGTTACCGAGGCCAACGAGCGCATCCAGGATGTGAAACTACGACGGGTACGGATTGTCCCACGAGTGAAGGTACCCAACATCGAGCAGATCGAATTCAAGTTTCGTGAAGCCACCGATCTTTCAAGCATTCGATCATTTCTTGCGGCGCAACTAGCCTCCATGCAACTTGGCTTCGACCAGATCAGCGTGACTCAAGCCGGTATCCAATTCCAATTCATGGGTAATGGCGACCGCAAAGGGAAAACCATGACGGTCAATGTGAGTTGCCCCAATACCTGCGACCTCAAATTCAAACCAGAGGAACAGGAGCTGATTGGTCGCGCCTGCTTCGTTCGCTGGGGGATCATCAATGGTTGACCCATTGGAATATCTACTGCCGATGATTGAGTCGCAGCAAATGACTGTGGGTAACGACGAAGTTTCTCGGTGGCCGACTGGAGTACTCCAAACTCTAACGGATCTGGGGATTCTCGTCTCGGCCGAAGATGCCGACTCGATTCGTTGTCCTGAGTGCGGTGAACATTGGGAGGAGATTTTCGCTATGGATGGCCCCGGCGATTCCACTCAATTGTTCATTCGTTGCCCTGAAGTCTTGCGGATCGAAGTTACCCAGCAGCACCGACGGCAATGGCGTCCCGATCTCTCATCGCTGATGCGATTCCTTGCGTCGTCGCTGAATCTCAAAGGAAAGCCACAGGAGCTATTCTCAGAACGTCTGTGGCGTTTGGGACGACTTACCTGGAACAAAGTGTCTCGCGACGTGCTGTTCGTCCGAGGCCTCCGCTGGCCGGATGCCGAGCTGCCTCGTGCTCAAATTGTTCGGCAACGAAAGCCGATCCTAATCAGCTCCACGTACGCGATGCCGGAAGAGTACTGGAAGACACCTCCGCCCCAATTGGTCCTTCGGAATATCGCTTGGTTCGCGGATCGATTCGAAATCGATGTGGAAGAAGTGGCTGCTTGCATTGCGGATGCAACCAAGAAGGTTGGCGATTCTCCGATTCTGGGTGTTACAGAAGAGGAATTGAAGCTGACGATTCGCCGGCAGATCAAAGCAGAGAACAAGACGGAACTGACGGACGACATTTACGTCAGGGCATATCGCCAATTAGGTTCACTTCGTTTGGCAGCGGAATTCCTCTCGGACCAAACTAACGCGATAGTCACTAAAGATAGGGTGAAACGAGCGATCGATCGCTACGGAGGTATTCCTTCGCTGGCCAACGAGGAGGATTCAAATTCGATCGTTCGTGGTGTCGCGTCGCACCACCGCGACAGGAAAGGAAAAAATCTAGCAACAGGAAAACCCACGAAATGAAAGGAGATTCGCAAATCTCGACTGTCGCACGCTGACGCGCAACCGCGTCAGATGCGACACGGCAGCTGACCTCCGAGGGCTTCGAGGCCCATAACCCGGCGGTCAGAAAGTTACCTGTGACGTTTCTGCAATTTTCGCAGCACAGATTCTTGTAGCACTGATGGAATTGCCAGGCTGCAGCCTCCGCCCTCAGGAGGTTGCCATGTCGGCACAACCACAGGATGTACTTTCTGATTACGCTCGGACTCTTATTCGAGTAAAGGCCCGCCAGCTGGTCCGTCGGCCAGAGTTCACTGTTTGCGAAGCGGAAGACCTTGAACAGGAGCTTACGCTTCGAATTCTACTTCAGCTCGACCGCTTCGATCCAACCCGAAGTTCCATCAACACCTTTTTCGTACGCGTTGTCAACTCGTCCGTAGCGATGTTGATCCGTGAGCGAGGTAGGATCAAACGAAATGGTGGCGAAGGCGTCGAGATCGAGTCCTTGGAAAAGATGGTCGAGAAGGCGGATGGATCACCGGCTCCGCTCTGGACCACGATCTCTGACCAAGACGCACATCGACGGCATCAATCACGTCCTCTCTCGGACTCGGAAGCGATGCAACTTCGAATGGACATCGCGTCCGTTCTTGAGCAACTTCCGCCGGATCTGCGAAGCATCTGCAAGCAGTTATTGGCTGGAGGTCATACCGATACTCGACGAGACAGCCAACTCTCTCGCCGCAAGTACCAAGCGGCAATGAGCCTGATACGGGAGCAGTTTACCCGTTCAGGTTTCTCGTCTGAGTAACGAGGCGCGCAATCGGAGACACCAGCGGCATAGGTAACCAACGGGAAGCAAATGAAAAACTGTTAACGGAGTTACCTATGTTCGCTGGTGTTTTCCGGTTCACATTCGACGAGTCTGTGCCAATCGAAGAGGCCGAAATGACTCTGCATCTTGCAATCTTCGCTGCCGAGGGCCTGTTCGGCAAACCACGCGTTGCGATGGAGTTTCACTACGACATCCAGCCATTCGACAATTTCATCGATGTCCACGGTGAAACCGAAGTTGGTGTCGCGGTCGCGCAGGTTTTTGGAGGCCTGCTCTTGCGAGAGTTTGGCGAATCGGCATTTCGAATCACCAACCTTCCATCCTATGACTCTTTCAGTCATGAGGTGGCCGCGTGAGCATGCTATCCAAATTGCAGCGTGGTCGAACAGCAAAACCACCTCGCATTCTTTGTTACGGAATTGAGGGCGTCGGCAAATCAACCTTTGCGTCACAAGCACCCAAACCGGTCTTCATTCAATGCGAGGACGGATTGGATGAGCTTAATGTCGACAAGTTTCCGTTGGCGACCAGGTACGACGAGGTGATCTCCGCTTTGGCTGATCTGCAGCGAGAGTCGCACGACTACGAAACCGTGGTGATCGATTCGTTGGACTGGCTTGAGCGATTGGTCTTCGACCGATTGTGTGCGGAACACAACGCAACATCGATTGAACAGGTCGCGGGTGGATATAGCAAAGGCTACACCCTCGCGCTGACCTATTGGCGAGAGATCATCGAGCATCTCAACGCGCTGAGGAATCAGCGAGGAATGGTCGTGTTGTTGATCGCTCATAGCAAGGTTGAGCGATTCGAGGATCCCGAGTCATCGCCTTATGACCGTTATTCTCCACGGCTGCATAAACACGCAGCTGCACTGATGAGCGAATGGTGCGATGCCGTACTGTTTGCCACACGGAAGATTCGTACCCAATCCGAAGACGCCGGCTTCAATCGCAAACGGACCATCGCTCATGCCATCGGCAAAGGTGGTGGTGAACGAATCTTGCGGTGTGTTGGCGGCCCTTCATGTGTCGCAAAGAACAGGTACGGAATCGTCGAAGAGTTGCCGCTCTCCTGGGCGGCGTTTGTTCAAGCAATTTCTCAATCACAAGGAACTCAAAGTAATGGCTGACCTCAATGGTTTCGATGCTAACCAAGTTGAACCGACCGGAGACTTCGATCCGATTCCTGCGGGCAAATACCTTGCGGTCATCACCGACAGCGAGATGAAGCCCAACAAAGCGGGAACCGGCAGTTTGCTCCAGCTGACGTTTCAAATCATCGAAGGGGAGTACAGGAATCGACTGATTTGGACTCGACTGAACCTCGATAACCCGAATGCGGTTGCAGTGCAAATCGCACGTGCGGACTTGTCCGCCATCTGTCGGGCTGTTGGAGTACCCTCGCCGAAAGATTCGGTCGAGCTACACAATTTGCCGCTGGTAATCAACGTTCGCTGCAAGAAGCGGAACGACACCGGCGACATTGTCAACGAGATCAAGGGGTACGCAAAGCGTGAGCAACCAACGTCGGTTGCGTCGCCGGCTCAAGCGGCTCCGGTCAACAGCAGCTCTCCTCCTTGGAAGCGATCGTGATGGTCGAGTTCCATCTTCCCTATCCGCCAAGTGTGAACCACTACTGGCGACATGTTGGGTCTCGGACGCTCATTTCACGCGGAGGGCGAGCATTTCGCGCGGCGGTTTGCTCGCTTCTCGCGTCACAGGGGATTCAACCGTTGAGCGGCCCTTTGATCGTTGATGTTGTCGTGTATCCACCGGATCGTCGACGACGCGACATAGACAACGTCCAGAAAGCATTGCTCGATGCGCTTCAGCATGGCGGTGCTTACAGCGATGACAGCCAGATTGTTCGCCTTTCGATTGAAAAGGGACAACCGGTCGAAGGCGGAAAGACCATCGTTCAGATTCGAGAGGCGTGACCATGACCAAGAACCAAGCGCAAAACCAATGCGGACATTGCGGCCGTATCTTTCGGAATAGAAAGACCAAACCGACACGACAGCAGTTGCTGAGCATCGAGAATCGTAACTGGTACTGCTCAGACGATTGTTGGAGCAAAGTTTGTCAACCGCGCACGTGTCTGCGATGCAACTCCGTCTTCGGCTCGACGGGGCCATTCAATCGCATCTGTAAACCGTGCTCTGGCGTTAATGCAAGGATTGATCTTTCCGAATCGGAGCTCCAACGTCAACGCGGCACGAAGCGGCTCAACGGCGACAGCATCGAGTGCATTCATGCTGGACCTCATGAAGGTTGCGTTTTCTCAATCGCACAGCGGAGGTCGTAGGATGATTACACTTCGACCTTACCAAGAAGATGTAAAAGCAGCAGTCTATGACCACCTTCGCTCCCGCGATGACAACCCTTGTGCGGTTGTGCCGACAGCGGGGGGGAAAACCCCAATCATGGCCAGTATCTGTAAAGATGCCGTCGGGATGTGGGGAGGCCGGGTCTTAATTCTCGCGCACGTCAAAGAGTTGCTTGAGCAGACAGCTGACAAGCTGAAGGTAGTCTGTCCTGAGATTGGATTTGGGATCTACTCAGCCGGACTCAAGCGTCGCGACACACAGAACCCAGTGATCGTAGCCAGTATTCAATCGATCTACAAACGGGCCTGCGAACTGGACGCCTTCAATCTAATCATGGTGGACGAAGCCCATTTGATTCCTCTGGAAGGCGATGGGATGTATCGGCAGTTTCTAGCTGATGCCAAGGTGATCAATCCGGAGGTGCGAATCGTCGGTTTTACAGCCACACCATACCGGCTCAAGACCGGACCGATCTGCACACCGGAAGGTTTTCTAAACCACATCTGCTACGAGGTGAGTGTACGCGAGTTAATCCGAGATGGCTTTCTCTGTCCGCTTATCAGCAAGGCCGGCCGTGTGAAGGCGGATATGTCATCGCTCCATGTTCGCGGCGGTGATTTTGTATCGGATGAAGTGGAGTCGTTGATGGACCAAGAGTCACTAGTCCGTTCGGCAGCCTCCGAAATTGTGGAATATACAGTGGATCGGAAGGGGTGTCTGATTTTCGCCTCCGGCATCCAGCATGGCCATCACATCGTCAATGTATTGGCCGAGGAACATGGTGTCGAATGTGGCTTTGTCAGCGGTGATACACCCAATTCCGAGCGTGATGCAACGTTAGCAAGATTCAAAGCAGGCAAACTGAAATACTTGTGCAACGTCAATGTGCTGACGACCGGTTTCGATGCGCCTCACATCGATTGCGTCGCGCTCGTCCGCCCTACGATGTCGCCGGGGCTCTATTATCAAATGGTCGGTCGTGGTTTCCGCCTTCATCCAAGCAAAGAGAATTGTCTGGTCCTCGACTTCGGTGGCAATGTGCTACGTCATGGACCGGTGGATGAAATTAAGGTTACCACGTCGGATCGCATAGAAGGCAAAGCGCCCGCAAAAGAATGTCCTCACTGTCAGGCGGTCATCGCCGCGGGTTTTGCGACGTGCCCGCAATGTGGTTACGTTTTCCCGCCCCCCGATCGCCAACAGCATGATGCAAAGGCAAGCGAAGCCGGCATTCTCTCGGGCCAAGTCACGACAACGAAATACGAAGTCCAGGACGTCTATTACGGCATCCATACCAAACGAGGCGCGAGTGAAGATGATCCTCGCACCCTTCGAGTGGACTATCGAGTTGGTTGGCATGAATACAAGTCGGAATGGATTTGTTTCGAACACGAAGGGTACGCACGTCAAAAGGCAATCGCATGGTGGCGTAAACGTTCTCCCGATCCAGTTCCTGACAGCATCGAGCGAGCCATCGAGATTATCGAAGGAGGCGGTCTCGCAAACACGCTGGCAATCAAGGTGCGCAGTGTCGCTGGCGATCCCTACGAGCGGATCATCGATTATGAGCTGGGGCCAATGCCTGAGGGAATTCCGGTGAGCGAATCGGAAGTCTTCACAGATGACGAGCTCCCCTTCTAGTGAATTCCCTGTCTGCGTTTGATCTCTGTGTCGTTGTTCTGCGAGCAAATTCAAAGGAGTGTGGCGTTTGAGCGAGACCGCAATATCCTACCTTCGAGCCGGCCTATGTGTCCTTCCCGCGATTGCATCCGAGAAGCGTCCCTCGCTGGCGGGGTGGAAGCAATACCAACTGCGACTGCCGACTGAGCGGCAGGTTCGCACTTGGTTCGCAGAGACATCAGCCACGTGTATTCTCACGGGGGTAGTTTCAGGCCACCTGGAATTGATTGACTTCGATGGCGAGCCAGAACTGTTTGATCGTTGGCGAGCCATGGTCGCGGATGAACTTCCCCACGTTGTAAACCGGCTGGTGATCGAAGAATCGCAGTCTGGTGGCCGGCATGCGATCTATCGATGCGAAGAGTCGATACCAGGGAATAGGAAACTGGCGCAACGATTAATCGTCGCCGAGTCAGGCGACACAGTAACAATCGCAGGAAAGCGTTATGTGCCTCGCCGTAACAACGGTCGGTTCGAAGTTACGCTGACCCTCATCGAAACGCGAGGCGAAGGAGGACTCTTTCTATGTGATCCAACCCCGAATTATTGCATTCAACAGGGATCCTTTGAGTCGATTCCGGTTCTGACAAACGCCGAGAGATCGGTGCTGATCGAAGCCGCATGTGCTTTGTCAGAAACCTCGCCTCCTCCTGCGCGAGTGCCAACATCGCTCATTGGTGAAGGCCGGCCGGGAGATGATTTCAACGAACGAGGAGATGTTCGGCAACTGCTCGAGCGACATGGATGGCAGCGAGTCCGTGGTGGTGAGAACGAATATTGGCGACGTCCGGGCAAGGAGCATGGCTGGAGCGCTTCGCTTCGTAACAACCAACTGTTCGTGTTCTCATCGAATGCAACGCCATTTGAACCGGACCGAGCCTACGGTCCGTTTTCAGTCTACGCATTGCTGGAGCATGGAGGTGATTTCGCGGCGGCAGCAACGGCATTGAGACTGCAGGGGTATGGGCAAACATCGGACGAGTCTGGCGTGGACCTTTCCCATCTCATTCCGGGCCCAATTACCGCTCCGGCATCACAATCGAGTGCCTACCCCGATCCCGGTCCTTTGCCGGCGGAATTGCTGCGGATTCCCGGATTCGTCTCCGATGTCATGGACCATTGCCTGGAGACTGCGCCGTATCCCAATCCCGCGTTGGCGTTCTGCGGAGCGTTGTCCCTTCAGGCCGTGCTGGCCGGCCGCAAGGTTCGTGACCCGGCCGACAATCGCACCAATATCTATCTGCTCGCGCTAGCCTATTCCTCCGTCGGCAAAGATTGGCCCCGCAAGATCAACACCCACATTATGCATCGCGTGGGGATGGTGACAGCACTGGGGGAGAAGTTCGCGTCCGGTGAAGGCATCCAAGATTCGCTGTTCCTCACCCCATCGATGCTGTTTCAAACGGATGAGATCGATGGACTATTGCAGTCCATCAACAAGGCACGCGATGCGAGGCATGAGAACATCATGGGCACTTTGCTCACGATGTACTCTGCAGCCAACAGCATTTATCCGATGCGACGTAAGGCCGGCAAGGAAGTTCCTGGCGTGATCGACCAGCCGTGCCTTGTGGTCTATGGCACCGCAATACCCACGCACTATTACGACTCCCTCTCGGAGCGAATGCTCACTAACGGCTTCTTCGCACGCATGCTGATCGTCGAAAGTGGGCCTCGAGCGATCGGGCAGGATCCAGGCATCATCAACCCCCCGGCTTCCATCATCGATACAGCGCAGTGGTGGTCGGAGTTCAATCCTGGTTCAGGAAACCTGGAGTCGTTTCATCCGCAGCCCATCACCGTCGTGGCGAACGAAGAAGCTCGTGGTTTGCTTGCCGAGGCTCGGCGGACCTCGGAGACCGAGTATGCCAATTCAGAATCACGTGGTGATCCGGTGGGGACCACAGTCTGGGGCCGAGTACCTGAGCAAGTTCGCAAGCTCGCGCTGCTCTATGCCGTCAGCGCGAACCATCAATCACCGGTAATCGACGCTGCGGCCGTGCGATGGGCTACGGAGTTCATGCTCCACCAAACTCGCCGCATGCTCTTCATGGCACACAACCACGTCGCGGAGAACCCGTTCCATGCCGAGTGCCTCAAGCTTGTTCGAAAGCTTCGCGAGGAACCCAGCCGGCAACTTGCCCACAGCGTGCTACTCAAACGCATGAAGATCGATGCCAAGACCTTTCAGGAGTTGGTGACGACGCTCGAGCAGCAAGGAGACCTGCTGACGGTGATCCAAGCCACAGCCGGCCGACCACAGCGGCACTACCGATTGCTGGGTGAAAGCAGTGGGTGAAACCAAGAGTGAAAAGTGAAAGAAGTCCACCGTAAGTGGCAAGTTAGACCGGTGAAGGAAGCCTCGAATCGGAGAAAGACCCGTGAAACAAGTACCAACCCAAACCACCCCAAACGCCAGTGAAAGAAGTGAAAGAAGCGAGTCAGAGACCAAGAAAAACACTGCACCAAATGCTTCTTTCTTCTTTCACCCGGTCACGCAGATATATCCATTCACACACCTTCTTTCTTCCTTCACCCACACCCACGTATATGCCCGCGCGTGCGCGTATAGACACGCGTGTATGAGAGGGGTGGAGAAAGAAGAAAGAAGGATTCGAGGGCCGGTCATTACCCCACCGCGTCGCCAAGGTTGGCCCACGTTCGCGTCGTTGCGATTGAGTGGGGATTGGGTTAAGTGCCGGCAATGAACGCGACACGTGGCCACACGTGGGCCCGTGGCACGCCTGCCAATGTGGCAGACCCAATAGGTACTTCCGCGTGATCTGTCACCGGAGTGGGACGCCGGAACAGCCGCCATTGATGAGACAGTTTTATTTTCTGGTCAGAACAACAAAAGAAAGAAAGTTATGTCAACGCAATCAGAACAGCAACGTGATCGATGGAACACGATGGTCGTGCCAGCAGCAAAGGGATTGGAGCGATTCTTTTGGAGCCTCGCTTGGTTTTGCGTCTTGCTCATGGTGCTCTTTGGTGGTCCATGCATTCGCAACAAGCAACACCCTATCGAGAAAGGAGAATCCGATGAGCAGCAATCAGCTGAACCTACCCCATAGCCGACTCGGCTTGTTCGGCAACTCGCGCGAACTTGCCTTCTTGTTTTGAAAGACCACCTCACGAGATTTCTGAAAGATCGAAAATGAAAATCGAGCAAAGATCAATTGCGGACATTAAACCCTATCCGAACAATCCCCGCATCAACGATGACGCGGTCGATGCCGTTGCCGGCAGCATCAAGGAGTTCGGATTTCGTCAACCGATTGTGGTCGATGAAGATGGAGTGATCATCTGCGGTCACACTCGCTTTAAAGCGGCACAGAAGCTTGGCATCGAAAAGCTCCCTGTCCATGTTGCGAAGGATCTTACCCCCGAGCAGATCAAGGCGTATCGCATCGCCGATAACAAAACCGCTGAGCTTGCCGAGTGGAATTACGATCTGCTCCCAATCGAACTGGGTGACTTGCAAGCCAACGGGTTTGATCTCTCGCTCCTTGGATTCGATACCGATGAGCTCGCCAAGCTGATGGACACCGGAGTCAACGAGGGACTTACCGATCCCGATGAGGTTCCGGCGCCTCCCGATGAAGCGATCACGAAGCCAGGGGATCTTTGGATCCTTGGTAACCACCGGCTGCTCTGCGGAGACTCGTCATCGCCGGCAGACCTGGGTCGCTTGCTGGCCGGCAATGCGATCCATCTTTGCAACACAGACCCGCCCTACAACGTGAAGGTGGAACCGCGATCGAACAACGCGATCGCGGCAGGTTTGTCCTCGTTCTCGAACGATGCAGCGTCAGGAAAACTCAAGCAGGGCCAAGGCAATGCCGCTTCGTTCGGTGTTGATCACGAGACAGGCAAACCGAAGCATGCCGCAACGCATAAGAAGCTTCGGCCGAAGGATCGTCCCCTCGCGAATGACTTTGTCAGCGATGGCGAGTTCGATCGACTCCTCGATGCGTGGTTCGGTAACATCGCGCGCGTCTTGTTGCCGGGTCGATGCTTTTACATTTGGGGAGGTTACGCCAATCTTGGAAATTATCCCCCATTCCTAAGTCGCCACGCCCTGTACTTCAGCCAAAGCATCGTGTGGGATAAACAACACCCTGTTTTGACACGAAAAGATTTTATGGGGGCGTTTGAGCTTGCGTTTTACGGTTGGAAGGAAGGCGCAGGGCACAAATACTACGGGCCCAACAATGCGACCGACCTGTGGCAAGTGAAGAAGGTCAATCCGCAATCGATGATCCATCTCACCGAGAAGCCTGTCGAACTCGCGGTGCGGGCGATGCAGTACTCTTCCGTGCCTGGCGAGAATGTTTTGGATCTCTTCGGTGGTAGCGGATCCACGTTGATCGCCGCTGAGCAATGCGGTCGCAACGCCTTCTTGATGGAGCTTGATTGCTTGTACGCAGACGTGATCGTTGATCGCTATCAGAGGTTCACTGGCAAGCCGGCGATCCTAGAGCGAACCGGCGAGTCTCCGATCCCAATGCGGGCTGCGGACGCCAAGTAACGCTAGATCTTCTGGCAGTGCCAATGCCCGTCTTCAAAGACGTAGAGATAGTTCGCATCGCAGTTGCGTGCGAACGTGACGAGCGACGCTCGGTCGCAAAGATGCTTTGGGAGCCGCGCCCGAGGGAAGTACTCGGGCGCCCCATCGCTCGCATTCAAACTTCGCAGCTCACCTCCGGCGATTAATGCCGAGGCCTTCTCGATGGAGTTGTACCATTGGTTGAGAACCACCCCAGCATGTTCCGGGTAGCCATCGAAGTGCAGGTAGGCGGCTTGGTAGCCCCCGTCGCTGTTCGCACAGGCGATCGTTGCTCGTGTCGACATGGTTTGGTCCCTCTACGATTGGAAGTTCTCGGGGGTAATGATCTTGATGATGTCACCGGGAATGGTCAGCATGAGGGAGCGGCCGCTATCCCAATCGACTTCGACCTGCGTCCAGCCATGGTGGGGGTGGACCTTCCGAACCGTGCCGACGGAACCTCGTGGTATGGGATCGGGATCATCAGGCATCGCGATCAGTCGAATCCGATCACCGACGTTGGGAATTCTTGTCATTGTTTGGTTTTCCTTCGTCTAGAGAATCTTGCCGAGGAGGCTTTTCTTCATCGCATCGATCGCTTCGCATGCGAGGAGGTGTTCGGTCAACAGAGGGCCGGCCGTTTGTGGTTGCTGTGCGTCGGCGATCTCAAGCATCTCCATCAAGGTGTGGAGCCCTTCCACCGTCTTGTAGTAGGCTTCGCGAATCTCTTGCGCTTGGTGCGGGTCCATCGTGCGGAATGCGTCGCGGAGGATCTTTTCGTCGATCTTGCGTTGGGGGTTGGTCGCGTCGTTCATCGTTGTTGCTCCGTGTTCGGAAACCTGTTTTCGTTGGGCGTTAACACCAATGAGCCATGCCGTGCGCAAAGCCTCAAGTCAATTCAAAAAAGGATTCGATGCTTTTTCGGAGAATGTTTTGAAGCCCCACAATCGCCACCGTTTGCCCCCGGTCGCGTCGCGTTGCATGTTGGGGTAACGACGCCATTTCACGACCGAACGCCCACACATCGCAAACGTGGGGCGTTGGTGCGAAGCCGGCGATCCTCAGCGCTGAGGCCAATTTCGAACCTTGATCATTTCGAAACCATCAAAGCCGGAGACCGCATAGTCTCGGCCGTTGTACCCTCGCGCGATCAATCGATCCCCCCGGCGCTCGACATACGCGATGGTGGTGTCGAGCGAGGAATCGTCGATGGATTGGACTTCGTAGGAATAATCGGGTTCGGGAATAGCCCGCTCGCCGTCGGCCAAGTCGGTAACCAAGCGAAGTTGTCCGATGTGCATGTCAGGAATCTATGTTGGGTTTGCGATGGGATGGAGAAAGGGTATCGAGCCCTTCGGCATTCGAACGCTCGATCTCAACGGCTCGGTTGCTTGGGTCGCTGGTCATTGGGTTACCTCTGCGCTCGCGTTGGCAGGAGCGAATCGCCCTCGTTCGGTTTTGATGAACCGCGAAGCATCTCCCTTTCCGATCTCGCGGAGGATGGCGCTGTAGAGCGTCGCGTGGGGTGTCTTGCCACCGGGGCTGGTCCAGTACCCCTTGGCGGTCATCGCTTCGATCATCTGCTGAACGTTCAGCGGTTCGGTAGCTTCGCAAAGAACCTTGTGGGCAGCAGCCAAAGCGCTAAGCCGTTTGGGTTGATCGCCATCGGGTTTCTTGAGAACTCGCTTCGGTTTGGTCGCCGGCTGTTGGGGACCGTCGAACGCGATCACCTCGGCGGGTTCGTTCTCGACAACGGTGAGGTTGTCGGTCGTGGTGACCTTGGCCGAACCCTTGCGGGGTGCGACTTCCCCCTGCAACCGCTGTGCGGTTCGGATAATGATTTTCTTGCCGGTAGCCAGGTTCGTGGCGAACCAACCGCCCCCGGTTTTCTCGCTATCGATTCGGATCTCGACTCTCTTGCCGGTGACGTTTGCGTAGTACTTGCCACCGATCTTGACCTCTGCCTTTTTCATCTGCCTGTCTCCCCTGTAGGAACCGTGGTTAGCTGCCATCGTCAGGCCGCTCGCACTACCGAGCGGCGATCTCGATCGCGTCGAGATTTCGGCTTATTACCCGAAGACCAAATCGGCCAATCCCATTCCGAGGAAGTCGACCAAGACCTGGATCTCGGTGGTCGCGGCGGGTACATCCAACCCGCGGTCGAAATTGAAGAGGGTCTTCTTCGTTTCGAGGTCTTGGATCCAAAGCTTCGAGATCTTGGTTCGTCCGAGCTCGTACTCTTCGCACTCTGCATGTTCGGAGAAAACCAAAGCATCGAATCGGTATGCGTTGTTGATCTTGCCTCGAACCCAAGAACCGCCGGCACCTGGGGTTCGGTGGCTGATCTTCGTGATCTTGAGGTCGAAGTCCGTGGTGTCGTTCTCGTTGTGGGTCATGTTTGCGTTTCCGTATCGGAAGGGGTGGTGAATCGTTTGGCGTTAACACACATGAGCCATGCGGTTCGCAACACAGCAAGCAGCATTCGCATTCATTTGCAGAAATGTTTTCAGGTTTCCCCCACATGCGAAAAAGCTCGCCCTAATCGGAGCGAGCTTCGTAAAACAACTAGGCATTTAGTTGCCCCGAGCGACGTCCCATGCTCGCTTGGTTCCATAACCAAGCTGCCTACCCTCCACGATGAAGAGGACCGCATCCTCGGCCACATCGTCATCGTCGTCCCCCTCGTCGGCTTCACCGTCGTCATCGACGTAGTCGTTGATCTCCAATCCAGATGCGAGCCCGTAAATCGAGTTCTCAAAGGGCCAGTTCTGCTGCGTCATCAATCGCACCTCGGCATCGCCACCGATCTCATCTCGGTACTCCCCGAGCCGTCCAATCAATTCATCGATCGTCATGTTTGTTTCTCCCGTGTCTTCGAAAATGGATATCCAACGAACGTCATCACACATGAGCCATGCCGTTGGAAACACAGCAAGTCAATTACCGAAACCATCAGCAGCAATTCCAAAGATTCATTCGCGCCCCAACAAACCAACGACGTTCGCATGTGTCGCGTTGAGATGCGTGGTTGGGGGTTTACTAAGCGATACCCGAGAATGGCGTTTTGTGGGGCACTGTCGCGTCCGGTTCCCCTGAATCATTCCAGTAATGGACAACGCCGCTCGAGTGGGAGCGGCGCTGTTGATCTCTGGGTTGAACTACGCAGCTTGGTCGTACTTCCTCGCCATCTCGAGGAGCTTGCTCTTGATGGCCTTCCAATCTCGCTGGGTCTCGCCGGTGATTTCACCAAATCGCTTGTCGCGAAGCTCGCCCTTGTACCAACCTTTGGTCCATCCGAGCCGGTAGAAGAGTCGGTTGAGTTCCGTTTCGCCAAGGCCGGCTCCTGGTCGATCCCAGCAGCTCGTCGTTCCGTCTTTCTTCGCGTAGTCCCAATCCGCGCATCGCTTGGTGTTCATCGCGAGTTCGACCAATCCGAGAACCATCATCAGGTATCCGACCACCTTGGTCTTGTTGAGCGTTCCGGCGAAGGCTCGAAACTCGATTCGGTTTTTACCGGCAGCCAGGTGCGTGAGGTTCAGCAGGTGGTATCGATCGGCTTCGCATCGGTTCTTCGCGGTGTCTTTGTCCCCGTACTGTTTGATCCGCTTGGTGTAGATCGTTTGTTCGCGGCGTCGTGTTCCCGTGC